>NZ_CP030118.1:1128653-1456367 GCF_006968745.1 Brasilonema sennae CENA114
AGTCGCCTGGCTGTCGGGAGACCCTCCCGCAGCGCTGGACTCACCGTAAGGCGTGGCCGTTCCCACTAGGGCGAACCCGAAGGGGAAAGAGTTGTTTCTTTCGTAACGGGTTGCAATCGCTGCCCGTGGCACTTAACGGCTATTTGAAACAGCAGCTGTTCATACCAAGTTGCAATTCCCTGGTAGCACAAGTTACTTGGGTTCAAAGTAGCGTGCCCTCTGGGCATACGAAACGAACCCTTGCGTAAGCTTTAGGAGAGTTTTCCGCGACGCTCGCGACTGGTTCGGCACTCCTTCAAGTGCTCTTTAAGCGACTTGTAGACGCCCTCTGGGCGGTGAAACAGCGTGAATGATGGATTTCCCGCTCTCAGGACGACTGCGATCTATGCCTGCGGCACGCCATTATCGTAGCGAGACCGTTCCCACTAGTACACCACACGCGTAAATAAACCACCCCTTCGGGTTCGGCAGTTCCTCATGCGGGGAACCACGCCAGATTCCTACGGAGGGAAACCCTCCTGCAGAACTGGCTCCCCAAGACCGGACTGCCTCACCATTCCAAATCAATGAAACGCTTGTGCTGTATTCCTAAGTGAATTTTGTTAGTGCAGCGGGACGCATGGCATGCGTGAATTCGGCCTTACGCTACTAGGGCGCAGCAAAGCAATGTGCCTTATAACAAAATACAACTAAGTATTAAGTAACTATTTCCAGCTTGTAGCTGAAAAAGCAACATATAGTATTCAATATTCAGTTTTTCCCAGTTGATTTTTTATCCCTTGCAATACCTTATAAAGTAGCGCAAGGGGTTTTTTTTTGGTTGGCAATAACATCAGCAATACTTGAGAGGTAGACTTTCAAGACAGATCTAATCTAAACTACTGCTGATTTCGTTGACGCCGTGCTGCTTCTAAAATGATCTTTTGTTCAGCACGGGCGATCGCCAAATATGTCCGTTCAACAGCTTCCTGTTCAACAGAAATAGAAGTGATGCCCCATTGTACCAGCTGATCAATAATTTCAGGATACAGCGCTGGTGCTTGACCGCAAATAGAACAAGGAATTCCTGCACTGTTTGCCATTTGAATGAGTTGAGCAACAGCACCCATAACAACTGGATGACGTTCATCAAACACTTTTGCGAGTTGTCCTTGTTCTCTATCCACTGCCAAGAGCAGTTGAGTCAGATCATTCGTACCAATTGAAATTCCCTGTACACCTGCTTTGACGTATTCTGGCAGTAAAAACAGGACGCTTGGCACTTCTGCCATAATCCACAATTGAAACTGTGGTACTTGGGTTAACCTTGCTTGCTCAACTTTTTGACGGCAAAAGGAAAACTCTTCCACTGTACGAACAAAAGGTAACAGTAGATGGATATTGCTGTATCCTGCGTTTTGTACGCCGGCTAAAGCAGCCAGTTCTAACTCAAAAACTGCGGGATTTTTCAAATAGCTGAAGGTACCACGTTCTCCCAGCATCGATTGCGTGGAAGATTCTACATTATCATTCAAAGATGGTAGCTCATGGGAACGCCAATCCAAAGACCGATAAAAAACTGGTCTTGGTGCAAAAGCTTGGGCGAAGTGGATGATCTGCTCGTACCAACGTTCTAACAATTTGGTTCGGTGTCCCTCCAACAGCCAAGCACTCGGGTGTTTCCCTTCGAGTATATTCAGAGCCATCAGTTCTGAGCGCAATAATCCCACACCATCCACAGGTAAACTTTGCGCTTGTTCGATCAAACTAGGCTGGCTCAAGTTAACCAACAGTTTTGTAGTGATCATCGGCAAACTTAGGCGTGATGAAGAACTCGAAGACGCGGAGAATAAATATGTCCCCTTGTCTACGGACACTTTCCTCAACGGGAACCAGCCGGGTGCTTTGGTGTCCTCTGTTAGTTCGCTTGTCCCCGTATTATCTTCCCCTTGTCGATGGACACTTTCCTCAACGAGAGCCAGCGCTGTTGGCGTTTGCGTAGCGCCAAAGTCTGCCGGGGGGATACTCCCCCCGGCGAGCTTTGCCCCTTCGGGGCTAGCCTGCCCGTAGGGCATAGGAGGGTTTCCCTCCGCAGGCGTCTGGCGTTGGGGAACCCCTGCACGGTGAGACAGCGCTGCAGGCTGTGCACTGAGCTTGTCGAAGTGAGGGTCTCCCGACCTAGGCGACTGCGTTCGCGTTCGCGTAGCGTGTCCGAAGGACTCAGCGTCTCCGAAGGAGATACCCGAAGGGCGCTGGCTCGACTTTACAGAAAACCCACCCACAGGGCTGGTTCCTCTGTAGGAACCCTGAGTTCCTTTTGTCCCCGTGTCTTCTTCCCCTTGTCCTATCTCCCTAGCTTCTCTTGTTAAACGATAAACTTCCCCCTTGTCGCCATCAATCAGTAATTTCTCGCCTGTTTGAATAATTGCTGTGGCATCTGCTACGCTCACGACTGCTGGTATTCCCAATTCTCTCGCAAGGATAGCAGCATGACTTGTGATACCTCCTTTATCAGTAATAATGCCAGCAGCTTGTTGCAGTAGCGGTAACCAATCAGGTGCTATTGTTGGTGTAACTAAAATGACTCCCTTGGGTAATTGTTCTGGTTTTTGTTGTGCATTCACAATAATATGAGCAGTTGCTGTCACACGTCCCGCTGATGCTCCTAATCCTTTGATGGAGTGGAAATTATAAATTGCCAAGGGTGTACTCATTTGCGTTAGGTAAAGCGTACTCGTTGCCTCACAAGAGATAGTCCACTCAAAGGTAAAATTGACGCCAGTTTCTTTGACAATTTGAGTTGCTAATTGAATCAGTTGTTGCAGATGTTCTTCTGGCAAAGCATACTGTTTTTGTTGGTCTTCTTCCAACAGGTAAGGAACAAGACTTGAGTCATTTGAAACCAGCGCACCTGAAGCTGGCACCGTTTGCAAAGCTGCTACAGGCGCTTTATCATTAACGCGGTAAGCTACCATCTTATTGCCCAGTTGCCGCTCTTTGACAGTACCAGTTTCCGGCTGGATGTAGTAAACATCTGGCAAGACTTCACCTTGAGTCATTGCCACTCCTAATCCCGATGTCGCTAAAATTTCCCATTCAGAAGAGTTGGCATTGAGTAAGCCGCTGGCGATCGCATTCCTAAAAGGTTGTACCAAAACTCCCAAATTAATTTGTTGCAGGTCTATTCCTGCCCATTGCCAGTACGATAAACTTTTAGCACGAAACATCTGGCTCCAGGTGCGCTTCAATGCCAGAGCAATTGCCTCTTCATCACATTCACACACCACAGACTCTAGCAATCCAGATGTCTTAGTCACCCCATGCTTTATAGTAGGCAGTACAAAAGTTGGTCGAAAAATCAGATATGCAGATTTTAATTCTTTAGCTGCATTGACAATTTGACTCAGTAGGTGTTGTGGCAGATGAGCAGCACTGATCTCTTGGCGCAAGCGTCTAGCAACCTGCTGAAGTTGACGCCAATTTTTGACATCTAAGTGTAGTGAAGAATAAGGTAAGTCAGCGACTAACGCCTCCGAACTGTTGAGAGTTTCTAGAAATTCTCGCAAAACTTCCGCTGAAACGACAAAACCAGGCACTACAGGATAACCGCGCTGCATAATTCTGCTTAAATAAAATGCTTTGTCACCAACTTTGGCGCGGTCTTGTAGTTTAATTTGCTCAAGCCAGTAGAGTTTGTCCACTCAATTACTTTGTTATCTGTTGCCAGTTGCTACGCTAACGGAATTACTCTGATCATATAAGTAGCGACCGCTTTACGAATGGTAAATATGGGAATCCGGTTTGATTTGGTCAGACCAGTGCTGCTGGAGGGGAGCCACTCCGTTGGGCGGCTCTGCCGACTTGTTCGCATGATTGCGTCTCCCCTTGGGAGAAGGATGTGGCGTTTTCCCGACAGAGGCATCTGGCGTTCGCCCTCCAGGCGTGCGCTTTGGGCATACCCGATAGCCCTCCGGGAACGCCCGTCGCCTGACGCCACATTCTACCCTGCGGGAAGGCGTTCCGCCTACAACGGGGCGGCAGCTTTTCGGGGGAAGCTTCCCCCGAAAACGTGCCTTGGGAACCCGACAGCCAGTCGCCACAACGGTCAAAGCTCGCCGCTTGGGTTGCTTCCCCCGGCAGACTTTGGGGGAACCCCCGCAAGGCGCTGCTCTCCGCACAGAAGTGGCACATGAGGGAGACCCTCCCGCAGCGCTGGACTCACCGTAAGGCGTGGCGTTAGCCATAGGGTCAAATTACTTGCGTAGGGAAGGAACTTTGAAGAAACACAGGGGTGTAGGGGAGCCAGTACTGCAGGAGGGTCTCCCGACCTAGGTATCTGGCGTGTGTAAGGGTGTAAGGGCAACGCCTAGAGCGCGAGCGCCGAACGGTGTAGGGGTGTTAGGGAAAAAGGTGTTTCTTTCATTCGTTGCGGGTGGCGCGCCGCCCGTCGGGCGCTCTCAAGAAAGCTCTTTGAGGTGTGCTTAGCTTCGCTAAAATCAAGTAAGTACACCAGTGATTGTATATTAATCTTTATCAAGAATGGACAAGGATTTCCCATTGCGCAGCATCTACTATCTTCCGGCTAATGATTGGTTAAACATCACCTTTAGGTTGTGCCTTGCTTTACTCGTTGGGGGAATAATTGGCATAGAACGCCAAATTAGACACAAACCAGGTGGTTTGCGAACTCATATGCTAGTGAGTTTTGGTGCAGCTGTGTTCACTCTCGTATCTTTGTTGACAGGTGCAGATAAACCAAATGGTGATGCTCTCTCGCGAGTGATTCAGGGTATTGCTGCTGGTGTAGGATTCCTTGGTGCAGGAGAAATTGTACGTCCATCTTCCCAAGAATCAGGGCGAACTGAAATTAAGGGACTCACCTCAGCAGCAGCTATTTGGGTTTGTGCGGCTTTGGGTATTGCTGCTGGATGTGGTTTGTGGCAATTAGGATTAATAGCAGCTTCCTTGTCTTTGTTAGTTCTAAACGTTTTTAAACGATTTGAGAAGTAGGATTAGTGAAATAAGTGGACAGATGTGTTTAATGTCTGCAGCGAGTGAAGCATTCGCCCTTAACGTGCCCTCTGGGCATACGCGGCGGACATGTTTACGATTATTTATGTCCACTTACTTATTAATTGATGATTTCTAATTTATAAGTAAGTCGGCACGAGAAAACCTATCTATCTATGTATGTATGTTTCGTTTGGTAAAAAACTGTCAAATGAGCTATTTCTAAACTATTTGCTTACTTGACGTTTCGTTATATAGATTCATTTTTAAACGCCGACTTACTTAACTCATTAAATATAGTTAGCTTATGATGATTTTTTTGCATATTATAACACAGGCTTAACTGAACCGTATTGATCTATCGAACGGTAACGAGGTAAGATATTAAGATGCAATAATTACATGGAAAATTTAGTTAATGATATCAAAAAAACAGTGTATAAGTTTAATGATTCTAGCAACACTATTTGGTGTTAGTGCTACTGCGGCAAGTGCTTTGGAACGGCGTATGGACAAGGAAATACCTATCAATGAGTTATTTAAAGAAATCTATCAGGCTGATATAAGCAGTAACAATTTGAACGCAGTGCTTTGGATGCCATTCGAGTATTGGAAAGCTTCATTATCACATGATAAACAAGTTTCTCCTGAAGTAAAAAAATTGCTACAGTCAGAGCTTGGTTCAGTATTTATCCTTGCCGTCGTACAAGCAGAGTCATCTCCTCAAACAAACTTGAATTTTAATTTTTTTCCTGAAGAAACGGTACGAAGAGGGCTAAAAGTTATACATGTTAGTCGTGATGGACAATTAAGAACTTTAAAGTTAGTAGAAAAAAATAGTAATTTTATGAATGTTCTTAAAGAGACTATTCGCCCAATGTTGTCACAAATAGCAGGTCAGATGGGTGATAATTTTTGGTTATTTGTGTATAGCGATATTGATTCTTCAGGTAGACGTCTAGTTTCACCTTATGAACCCGGAGAACTAAGGGTATCCCTTGGAGATAGAAGGGGTCTTCAAAAGTCTAAAATAAAATTTGAGTTTCCTTTCAATTCGCTTTTTGTGCCAAGAATGTGTCCTAATGGCAAGCCTGCACACGTGTCATGGAAATATTGTCCATGGGATGGCACTCGGCTTTCAAACTAGAAATCTGATGCATTCGAAAGGGAACCAAATTTGTAGCTAAATCCAGAATACAGACAGAGAAAGCATTCTGGCTAATAACCAATAACTGTTTTTGATATCTTACCAGAATCCACACAAAGAATTTGCGAGGAATTTAGCCACTGTGAATCAAAAGAACCCAAATGAGTTGTGGTGATCAGGGTTTGAAAACGATCTTGAATGGCATCGAGTAGCTGATTCTGTCGAGATGGATCAAGTTCTGCTAAGACATCATCAAGTAGTAGCAGGGGTGGTTCGCCAACCACTTGTTCTATAAGTTCCAATTCTGCTAGCTTTAAGGCTAGTACTAGGGTTCGTTGCTGACCTTGAGAACCGTATTGACGGCATGGTGTTTGATTAATTGTCAATTCTATTTCGTCACGATGAGGACCAACAAGGGTTGTACCTTGATGTAACTCTTGCCAAGCACGCTGCTCTATTTTTTCTAAAAAAGCTTGCTGTACTTGCTCTGGATTGTTCTGGTCTAATGAAACATTGGGTGAGTACTTAAGTTCTAGAATTTCTGTACCACCACTGATACTAGCGTGCCAAGCACTAGCAATAGGGGCTAGTCGCTGTATGGCACGATCGCGTCGTCGAATCACCCGTGTTCCTGTCGTAGCCAACTGTGCATTCCAAATATCTAACTCAGAATGTTGTGGAGTTTGGGCTTTTGAACTTGTCAGATGCAGTGGTTTTTCTTGTGGACGCGCAGCCGTTTCCCGTAACGATGGCGACTGGTGTTGCAAAGTGCTTTTCAAGAAGGCATTGCGCTGCCGCAAAACCTGGTTATATTGCTGTAGAATATGAGCATAGACAGGTTCAAGTTGGATTAACAGAGTATCCAGCCAGTTTCGGCGACCTTCAGGACCACCGCGAATAAGATCTAAATCTAAACTAGAAAACTGTACTGCATTCAGGACACCAAGAAAATCCATTTGACGCCGCAGAGTTTCACCATTTAAACCAACGGTACGGCGACCATTTCGACGCAAGGTGAGAGCAAGGTCACTGATGCCAGTTTGTCGCTCTAAAGTGCCAACAACCATGGCTATGGTTTCTCCATCTTGAATTAAATCGCGATCGCGTGCCATTCTGTGCGATCGCAATGTTGCCAGCAATTCCACCGCCTCCAACAAATTGGACTTGCCCTGAGCATTATTGCCTACCAAAATTGTTTTGGGAGCACTAAACTCAACTTGCTGCTGTTTATAGTTGCGAAATTGTCGCAGATGAAGGGTTTTCAGGTACATATGCTATTGAGACTCCCCGGATTGCTTACTGCTTTGACTTTAGCGGAGCTTTCCTTTAGGAATCGCCTGTGACAAGCCGTCCCTTGAACGCACTGCAGAACTGGCAAAAGCTAATAATGCACTCCGAGGTAGTATCTGTCCTCAGACATTAGTCTACAGCCACGCCTAAAGTATGGTAGAAAGCAAGCTAAGCCTCCTAGTAACCTCATGTTCCTTCAGACTTACTGGAAACTTCTGTCAGAGAACAATTTGTAGATAGAGCAACCTACCTACAAGTAACTAGACTGTACCACCTGCAGCTTGAAAACGAGCACGAGCGCGTTTGTATGCTTGGTTTGCTTGGATTTGGCTTTGGCGCTCTTCTGCTTGTACTTGATTCAAACGGGTTTCAGCTTCATTCAAAGCAGCACGGGCTTCCTCAATGTTAATTGCGTCACCCCGCTCAGCACTGTTTACTAGAATTGTGACTTCATCTTTTTCAACTTCGGCAAAGCCACCCAACAGGGCGATCGCTGTCCAACCCTGATTTTTCTCAGCACGCACTCGCATAACGCCCGTATCTAGGGCTGTTAACAGTGGTGCGTGTCCGCTGAGGATACCGAGTTGACCGGTGGTGCTGGGCAAAATGACTTCTTCAGCTGGGGCGTCCCACACAGTTTGATCTGGGGAAATTACACGAACAGTCAATGTCATATTTCAGTTATCAGTTATCAATTATCAGTTATCAGTGAGCCAGCGCGAATGACGGGTCTCCCGACCTAGGCGACTGCGAACCCGAAGGGTTATCGGTCATCAAGTATCAGTGAACAGTGATCAGAATTAGTATGATAACTGTTCACTGATAACTGTTCACTGAATATTAGCCTTTGAGTTTTTCGGCTTTGGCGACTGCCTCGTCAATATTGCCGACCAAGTAGAAAGCCTGCTCTGGCAGATTATCGAATTCTCCAGCAAGAATTCTCTGGAAGCCTTTGATGGTTTCTTCCAGCTTCACGTACTTACCAGGAGAACCGGTGAACACTTCTGCCACAAAGAACGGCTGGGACAAGAAACGCTCAACTTTGCGTGCACGCTGCACAGTCAGACGGTCATCTTCAGACAGTTCGTCCAAACCGAGAATTGCGATGATGTCTTGGAGTTCCTTGTAACGCTGTAGTGTTGATTGTACAGCACGAGCAGTGTTGTAGTGTTCTTCGCCAACAATGTTGGGTTGCAACATGGTGGAAGTAGAATCTAGGGGGTCTACCGCTGGATAAATTCCCTTAGATGCCAAACCCCGAGATAGTACAGTTGTTCCATCCAAGTGAGCGAATGTGGTAGCGGGTGCGGGGTCGGTTAAGTCGTCGGCTGGTACGTATACCGCTTGAATTGAGGTAATTGACCCTTCGTTGGTGGAAGTGATCCGCTCTTGCAGTGCACCGACGTCGGTTCCTAATGTTGGCTGATATCCTACAGCAGAAGGCATCCGTCCCAACAGAGCTGACACTTCTGAACCTGCTTGCACAAATCGGAAGATATTGTCAACAAACAGCAGCACGTCTTGCTTGTTCACATCGCGGAAGTACTCTGCTATTGTCAACCCAGATAGACCTACCCGCATTCTTGCTCCGGGTGGCTCGTTCATCTGACCGTACACTAGGGCAATCTTCGATTCGTTGAGGTTATCTTTGTTGATTACCCCAGATTCAATCATTTCATTATAAAGGTCATTGCCCTCACGGGTGCGCTCACCTACTCCCGCGAACACTGACACTCCACCGTGTTGTTGTGCGATGTTGTTAATCAACTCCATCATAATGACGGTTTTGCCTACGCCAGCACCGCCAAATAGACCAATCTTACCACCGCGCCGATAGGGAGTTAGCAGGTCAACAACTTTAATCCCGGTTTCAAACACGGAAGGTTTGGTTTCCAAGTCTGTGAATTTGGGAGCATCCCGGTGGATGGGCAATTTTTCCTCAGAATCGACAGGTCCCCTATTGTCCACAGGTTCGCCCAAAACGTTGAAAATCCGACCCAGCGTGACTTTACCAACAGGCACACTGATAGGAGCGCCAGTATCAGTAACTTCAAGACCACGCACTAAGCCATCGGTAGTACTCATGGCGACAGTTCGGACTTGGTTGTCACCTAGCAGCTGCTGCACTTCGGTAGTAACTGAAATTTCTTGTCCTGCTTCGTTAGTGCCTTTGATAGTCAAAGCGTTGTAGATTTGAGGCATTTTCCCGTTGGGGAACTTGACATCAACAACCGGACCAATAACTTGGGTAATGTAACCAATGTTTGTTTTTTCTGCTGTGGTGACCATGCTGAGCCTTAATGATTGAAGCTATATTTGGGATCGGGTCCTCAAGGACATAAGATTTTGCTCTTGTCTCTTCAAGATTAGCACTGAACGATCCCCTCTATTGCGCTTAAATTTCTCCTTAAGAATCAGGCTGTTGAGCGGTAATTAGGTTATGCTCAATATCCGCGTCTAAAAAAAGTTCAGATTGAACAAAGAAGGTTTTATCACGGTCACAGTTAAATCCAATCGTGAAAACTAACTGTATTTCTTGCTGTGTAAGAATTTTGGCGCGACCATGCCTACTGATTACAGCGTAAATAAGCGTACAACAAAAAGGCATACAATACCTTATCAGTCATCATCGTTATCATCGTTATCATCGTCATCATCGTTATGATCATATCTAGTACCAGGCAACGATGTAGGCGTTGTGGTTGGCTGTACAGTTGATGTAGGCGCTGTAGTTGGTTGTCTTGATGAAGGTAAAAAAGAAGTCTTTCTCAACACCAATGCAATTACACCAAGGACTATGGCAGCAGTTGCAGTTGTAGATAAGACTATAACTTTAACTTTTTTGTATTTGTTTTTATCCTCAATTTTCATGTTTAAGTTAAATCTAGTCATAGAAGGTTACAATTTCTGAACTGTTACCAACAACTGTCTACAGGTTAGTGTGTGTCGTTTAGGGGTGTGGTCAAAAGTCGTTGGTAGAAGGTAAAGTTGATAGCCCGTGGTTTTGCATAAAAAGAAATGACCAAAACATGGATTTAGCTGACGGTTTCCATCAGCTAAATCCATGTTGGTGTCAGAGATTACTTCAACGGTTCAAGCTTATACAGCAATAGCCATGTACGTTAGGACATATAATTAGATGAGCGCTGTTGAATATATATGGCTGTAGCCAGGGGACGAGGGGCGAGAAACAAAGATGTTTTGGCAAAACGTCTCTACTGTATTGCTTATCACCAACTGTATTGCCTTTACAGCAGCTTGTCAGGAGTGATTGGCAACTCGCGAATGCGCTTTCCTGTTGCATGATAGATAGCATTGGCAACTGCTGCTGCAACGCCAGTAATCCCGATTTCGCCAACACCGCGCACGCCCATCTTACTAATGTGTGGGTCGGGTTTATCAATGAATAGCACGTCAATGTCAGAGACATCTGCTTGCACAGGAACGTGGTAATCTGCCAAGTTACGCACAACGAAACGACCGCTTTGTTGGTCGAGTACTGTCTCTTCCATTAATGCCATGCCTAACCCAAAAGTGATACCGCCTAGAATTTGGCTCCGTGCTGTTTTGTGGTTGAGGATGCGTCCAACATCAATAGCGCTCACAAAGCGGGTTACGCGTACCTGTCCCAAACGTGGATGAACGCGCACCTCCACGAAGTGTGCACCAAAAGATTGAAATGCATACTGTTGCATGTCGGAGTTTTCATCTTTGCCAACGCAGATTCTTACGACTTTGTTGTCCGTTCCTTGTTGTGACTCCGAGGCAGCAGTGTTTGCGATCGCTTCAACTTCTACTATCGGCAAATTATTACGCTGTAAAAGTTCCGCGTAAGTTTCACCTCTTGATGGCTCGTTGTTGAGGAAAACACGTCCGTTCTCGGTTGAAATTGCCTCTTGGGCGACTCCATACAATGGTGACAACTCGTCATCAATCGCAAGGCGAATCACCCGACTACGTAATTCTTGTGCGGCTCCTTGCACAGCGGGTGCAACACTTGCAGCTGACTGCGAACCACCAGCAACAGGTGCTACAGGCATGGATGATTCACCCAGCTTAAATTCAATTCGTTCGACACCTAGCCCAAGAACATCAGCGACGATTTGCGTCATGATAGTGTAAGTACCTGTACCAAGATCATGTGTTGCACTCGATACGATAACGCGTCCATCGGCGAAAAGTTGCGCTTTTGCTGACGCTGGAGAACGCAGCCCCGGATAGGTTGCACTGGCCATTCCCCAACCAATAAGATAGTCAGAGTCGCGCATAGAACGTGGTTTGGGGTTACGGTGTGACCAGCCAAATCTTTCTGCACCCAGTTGGTAACACTCCTTGAGATATTTGCTTGACCACGGCTTGCCTGTATGGGGATGCACATCGGCATGGTTAATAATGCGGAGTTCTACAGGGTCGATTCCTAACTCATACGCTAATTCATCTAGCGCAGATTCTAAGGCGAACATACCTGGTGCTTCTCCAGGTGCCCGCATAGCTGTTGGAGTGCCAGTGTTGACTCGAACTAAATTATGTGCCACCTCTAAGTTTGGGATATCATAAAATACTATGCTTGTCAACCCGCACGGCTCAATAAATTCATCTACCTCGGCAGTTTGCATTGTTGTCACATGCTTAATGGCAGTAAGTTTTCCGTCTCTTGTCGCCCCAAATGCTAGTTGTTGAATAGTGCGCGAACGATGACCACAGGAGGTAAACATCTGCTGACGCGTGACCATAAGTTTGACCGGACGACCGACTACACGTGCGGCGACTGCTGCCAAGATAGTGTGCCACCATGTAAAACCTTTGCAACCAAATCCACCACCCACATAGTGCGATATGATACAAACATTTTCCTCAGGTATGCCAAGTGCGTCGGCGACAATATTGCGGGTACCAATCACCCACTGTGTCGCATCGTAAACTGTCAGTTGCTCACCATTCCACACGGCAATGGAAGCCGACGACTCCATTGGGTTATGATGTTCAATTGGCGTTGTGTAAGTCTGTTCAATCTTCACTTGCGCTTCGGCAAAACCTTTGGCAACATCACCTCGTTGTACTTGCAGTTCTGAACCAAAGAACTGTTTTGGTTGATATGCCTTGGGTGATTCTGATTCTATTTCAATGCTTGGCTTTTCTTCCTCATAACTAACACGAACGAGCGATGCGGCGTATTTAGCTTGCTCTAACGTTTCAGCGACAACTACGCCGATATGTTGTCCGTCATAGAAGACTTCGTCTGATTGCAATGGCACAAAACTCTCACCCAGCTTGCCTTTGACTATACTTCCTTCTTTCATTAAATTGAGTTTTGGCGCGTTGAGATGGGTGAGCACAGCCAGTATGCCTGGTGCTTTCTCTGCCTCATCCGTATTAATGTTTTGAATCCGACCTTTGGCAATAGTACTCTGGATCAGAACAGCATGAGCGATGTTATCTTGCGGAATCTCGGCTGCATAGCGAGCCGCACCCATAACTTTGAGTCGTCCATCAACACGGTCAATTGGTTTACCGACAATCGGCTCTCTTTGTTTTGGGGGGGAAATGATACCTGTACTCATGCTTGACCTCCTGAGATTGCTGCTACGGTCTTGAGTGCTTCTTCCAAAGTTCGTTTTGCTAACTCAATTTTGAATTGATTGTGTCGATATGGTCTAGCTTCCTGCATCGCTGCATCAGCAGCTGCTGTGAAAGTCTCTTGTGTAGCTGGTGCACCGACTAATACTTGCTCTGCTTCTAATGAACGCCACGGCTTTGTTCCTACACCACCAAGAGCAATACGCGCGTTGCGAATCACTTCCTCATCTATTTCGAGGACTACGGCTGCGGATACGAGCGCAAAGGCGTAAGACGCTCTGTCTCGTATTTTTAGGTAGTGCGATCGCCAAGCTAATGGCATTTCTGGCAAATCAACTGCTGTAATAATCTCACCGTGTTCCAGTACCGTTTCCAAATGCGGTGTCTCACCAGGTAACAGGTGAAAGTCGGTGATGGGAATACTCCGCTCGCCTCTTGGTCCTTGTGTTTGCACAACTGCATCCAGCGCAACTAGCGCAACACACATATCACTGGGATGTGCGGCGATACAGTGTTCACTGGTACCTAAGACTGCATGCATCCGGTTGAAACCTTCTAATGCGGCGCAGCCTGAACCCGGCTGACGTTTGTTGCAGGCGAAGGCTGTGTCATGAAAGTAAGAGCAGCGTGTTCGCTGCATTAAGTTCCCGCCAACTGTTGCCATGTTCCGTAGTTGGGCGCTGGCTCCTGCAAGAATGGCTTCTGACAGCACAGGATAGCGCTCCTGAACTAACGAATTGTATGCAGCATCGCTGTTGCGCAATGTCGCTCCAATTCTGATACCACCGTTATCTTTAGTGACAATTTCTGTAGACGGTAATTTGCGAATATCTACAAGTTGACTTGGTGTATGTACACCTTCTTTCATCAAGTCAAGTATGTTGGTACCACCTGCAATGAACATTGCTTGTGGCTCGCGAGTGAGTGTTGCGATCGCGTCGTCTGAGTTAGCGGCGCGTACATAAGTAAATGGATTCATCCGTTTTGCCTCCGTTGTTTTGCTTGAGGTGCTCAGGCGTTTGCGTTAGAATTGTCCTCGCCGTCGCACAATTCACGAACGGCTGCAAAAATATTTGCATAAGCGCCACATCGGCAAATATTGCCGCTCATTTGTTCGCGAATGTCAGCGTCAGTTTTTGCGTGTCCTTCTAAGAGCAGTCCCACAGCAGACATAATCTGCCCTGGAGTGCAGTAACCGCACTGAAAAGCATCGTGGTGGAGAAATGCTTCTTGTACTGGGTGCAAATCTTCACCCTCGGCTAAACCCTCGATAGTCGTGATTTGCTCACCATCATATGAGACAGCAAGCGTCAGGCATGAGTTGATACGATATCCGTCACTAAGTACAGTACACGCACCGCACTGTCCGTGGTCACAGCCCTTTTTCGTACCTGTTAGTCCAATATATTCTCGTAGGACATCCAGTAGAGTGACACGCGGGTCAATCTGCAAATTGTATTCTGTACCGTTGATATGTAATGTTACTGGGATGGTACTAGTAGAAGGTACAGAAGAGGGAGAGGGCGCATTTGACTGTGGTATTTGGTCGAGTATTGAGACGCGTTTTGAAGTAGTTGTGCTCGTGTTCTCCATGTTCTCGCTCCTTTAAGAAGGCTCTTGGGTATTTTATAACCACAGATGAACATAGATACATTAGTCTATTTATGTACATCTATGGTTTTATTTTCATCAATTTAACCGTATTAAAAGTTTAATTTTGTGAATGATTGTTTTTACTTATAACCGACAGCAGCTTGTCCAACATAATTGGTAACGTATATTAAGCTCTGTATCATTAACATGAGCTACCACAGACAAGCAACTTCTTTATACTTTTTAGATAGTATTCAAAGCAGATTTAGTATAATCTCTAAAAAATTTAACTTTTCTGTAAAAGTGATGAAAAAGATAGAGGTAAATCTAGCGGGAGTGTGCTAAAGCTACTGTCAGTTCCACTTTTGACTTGACTGTCGGCTGAATTTTGAATTTCCATTTTTTAAATCGCAATAGCAAGTTTAATATAGAACTAGAAAAAAGCTTTATACGCGTTTTCGTCTTTTTTTTGAACGTATATTCAAGAACATCTGCTTATGAACTTCTCGTCAGCGCGGCAATATTTTGAGCAACAAATTCAGCAGCCTGATGAGCATATTGACTTAGCAAAGGCAGCTTTATATATTGCACAGGAAGAATATCCCAACATCGACCCAGAGGAATATCTTAATGCTTTTGATACAATGGCTGTGGAGCTAGAAGAACGCTTACCATCCCAGAGATATCCCCTGCGAGTTATTCAAAGTATCAATCAGTATCTCTATGATGATCTGGGATTTGCTGGAAATCAAAAAGATTACTATGACCCTCGCAACAGCTTTTTAAATAATGTCATTGATCGTCGCTTGGGAATTCCTATTACCTTAGCACTTGTTTATATGGAGGTCTCCCGAAGAATAGACTTTCCTACAGTAGGAGTAGGAATGCCAGGACATTTTCTGATTCGTCCTGATATTCCAGATACGGAGATTTTCATTGATGCGTTCAATTTTGGGGAAGTCATGTTTCCACAAGATTGTCAAGAACGCCTCAATCAAGTTTATCAACAACCCGTGCCGCTGCAACCGGAATTTTTGGCAACAGTGAGTAAGAAGCAGTTTTTAGCACGGATATTGGCGAATTTGAAATATATTTACCTGAATCAGCAGGAGTTGGAAAAAGCTTTAGCAGCCGTTGAACGGATTTTACTACTGTTTCCTGGCGCGGCATTAGAATTGCGCGATCGCGGTCTTTTGTGCTATGAACTCCGTCTATTTGCTCAAGCTGCTAACGACTTGGAAACTTATCTGATAAAAGCTCCCCAAGCCGAGGATGCTGTTACAATTCGACAGATACTGAGTTTGCTTAAAAGAATGTCTTAAGTTATACTCCACCATTGGAAGGGGGTAGAAATATTTAAATTTTAATTACACTGCATAAGTAAATTTTACTGACATCTATTAAAACTAGAAAGAACTTTTTGACGGAATGACCTTTTTTTCACGGAGTTAAAACTTATGTCAGGACAAGCTCTAGGTACTGTAAACATGCCCAAATTAAGCAAAAATAGTCAAGGTGAAGCTGTCAAGATTTTACAACTACTTTTAGACAACTTTCATGGATACTCTATTGGTGTTGACGGCATTTTTGGTTCAAATACAGAAAATGCTGTCAAAGACTTTCAAAATTCTCGTGACTTTATTAATGATCCTCCAGGAGTTGTGGGTTATCAAACTTGGGAGGCTTTAGCTAATAGAGAATAATTAGTGTTTACAAAAGGTGGATCATCCCACCTTTGTCTTTCGACTAGAATAGTGGGAATTTTTTCATACTTTAGTACCTGTGTATTAGTTAAACCGGTTCTGCGATACGCTTCAAATCGAGCAGAAAGATTGTTTTTACAACTTCTTCTTCGGATAAAACAGCGACATGACTGACCATCTCAATAATAGGTTTACGATAATTGCTAGACCTTGGTAAAAAGCGAATCGTTTCTTTAGATAATTCCACTATATCGGGTGGTTCATCTACCAAAATTCCGTAGAGTTCCCGTTGTGAATTGTGTGCAACCAGCAAAAAAGATGGGTGATCAGATGAGTAAAGGAAATTATCTTCGCCTAAGTATTGATGTAGATCCAAAATCTTAATCATGTACTTACCGATCTGCACTAGCCCCATTGTTGGCAGGCTTTTGCTATTTGCAGATGATAAATTCACTACCTTGAGCACATCACTCATCGGGAGCGCAAAGAGATAATCTGCAATGTTAAAAACAAGAAACTTGTCTAACTGTGACTCGTTGTTGTGCATTAATCTCTCCTAGCAAGAACTCCAGTATTTTTCTCAAGGACATCTGTCAGTGTGCTCAACAGTATATGCTCCAGATAAGGTTTGATAATATAAGCGTTAGCTCCCAACTTTAAAGCAAGTTGGCGGTGCTTCTCACTACTTCTGGAAGTTAGCATCACAACAGGAATATTTGCCAAAGTTGGGTCTTGCTGACGATCTTTGAGAAACTCAAACCCATTCATTCGTGGCATCTCGATATCACACAATACTAGATGAATATCTGTGTGAGCTTGGAGTCGTTCAATTGCTTCGTAACCGTCTTTTGCCTGAAGTACTTGATAGTCTGCTTTTTCTAAGGTCAAAGCTACAGTTTGGCGGACGGTAATGGAATCGTCCACTACGAGAATAGTTTTTTTTGGTCTTGGTTTGTGGTGACTTAGAGTTGGTGCTTCTGGCAGGGCAGTACTCGCTTGGGATAGTAATCGCGGCTGTTCTATCCTGGAGGTGAACATCAGGGGCGTTGAACTCACGCCCAGCCGTTCGCCCCTAAAAGCGCTGTTCCTTGCCCAATGACTATTATCCTGTTTTTGCCGTTGCGACAAACATTCCATCAATGCTAACCCATCAAGTACTAGCGTTAGCCGACCATCAGGTAGAATACTACTCCCGTAGATGTAAGGGGGAGGGACAATCATTGCTCCTAATGGACGGATAACCAATTCCTGATCACCGATGAGCTGATCTACTTCCAAACCGAAAAGTTTATCTTGAGAACGAATCAGAATAATTGGCAACTCAAGCTTCTGAGAAACACCATTCGGCTTGGTATTAAATACTTCAGGTTGACTGACAGATGAGAAATAATTCAGGACTTTGGTGAGTTGGTAACAAGGAATCAGTTTCATAGAAGCACCCTGACCCCACCGCAGGACTTTGCCTTCTTCCCAGGAGCGAATCTGGTCTGCTTTAGGAATAAGAACTTCCTCGATAGAATTAGTAAATAAGGCGTAGATTTGGTCGCCAGCTTGAAAAAGCAGTAAGTTGGCCAGCGTTAAGCTCAGAGGAATTTGCAGTCTGAACATTGTACCTCGAGTCTGTTGAGAAAATATTTCAACAGAACCTTTAATTTTTTGCAAATGAATGCGAACAACATCCAGACCAATTCCTCGTCCAGAGAGGTCATTGATACTAGAAGCTGTAGAAAAGCCTGGTTGAAAAATGAACTCTGTTAGCTGAGCTTCATTTAGACTGCTAGCTTGTTCTGGTGAGACAAGTTGACGTTCTACCGCTTTGGCGCGAATCTTTTCAAAATCTAATCCTTGACCATCATCCCTAATTTCAATCACTAAGTACTTACCCTGATGATAAGCAGAGATTTCAATCTGACCTTTCTCTGGCTTGCCCCGTTTTTGTCGGATTGAGTTCAATTCAATTCCGTGGTCAAAAGCATTGCGAACTAGATGCAACAGGGGGTCATACAGTTTGTCAACCACTGCTTTGTCAACTAAGGTGTCACTTCCAGATAAATTCAGTGTTACCTGCTTTTTGTGTATAACTTCTAGCTGACGCAAGATACTGGGAAAGCGTTCAAATAAGTGTCCCAAGGGCAACATCCGGGCTTCCATGAAAGAATCATGGGTATGAGTTAATAACCGACGTTGTTTTTCCAAAGTCTCCTGGGACTGACGATTAAACATTTCAATAGCATCGGTTGTTTCTCCCAATTGCACCATGTCTTCTAGAAGTGATTGAACAAGATTATGAAACTCGCTGTAACTAGTCGTTAGTTCCAGAGAATCGAAATATCCTTTGTCTTGCCCATTGCGAAATAACCACTTTTGTTCTGGAACACTGAACTGGCGTTGCGACAAATCTTGTAACTGATGAAGCAACTGCTGATGTTGTTGTAGTTTTAAAAGAAGTACTCGAACAGCAGCCGACAGTTGTTCCTTCTGGAGAAATTGGCGATTTTGGTTTGTTAGCAATTCTCCTATGAGGTAATTCAGTTGTTCTAACTCCCCAACATTAACCCGCACAGTACGATTTGAGGAGGATATGGCAGGTTCGGTAGGTGAGGAGATCAGAAGGTGGGAAGAAGTCCGCACTGGTTCTTGTTCCTGCGTTAGCGTCACCTCCTGGTGAGGCTTGGCTTCAAATTCCACAGGACATGAAGGAAAAGAGTCGAGTTGATGAGTATTTTGATAATCAGACGCTGATTCCTCAGTATCTGGTTCAGTCTCAGGTGTCGTTTGAGTTACTCGTTCGGTGTATCTCCTGTGCAGACGCTGGCCCAACGACAGTTGCTCCTGGGGGAGCTCCTCTCTGTTGGACTGCCTCACCTCCTCTTGAGCATGGACTGGTTCATTTCGGGACGCTTGAGGTAAATGCTGGAGTCGTTCCCCCAGTTTTTCTAACGCTAAGGATACTTGACCGCCTTGACTTCTGTCACCGTTTAGCACGGCTTTTCGTGCTTCTTGGAAGTTTGCCAAAGCAATGTAGCCAACAACCATCGCTTGCTCGGGATAGTTGTCCAAAGCAGTCAGCGCCGTTTGAGCTATAGCTCCAAACCCTGGTAAATTTAGCGACTCAGCTAAACCAAAGAAAACCTCTGCTTGTACCCTCAGCGTAGTAGCAACTTGTTCGGAGTGACCACTGCTTATGGCTGTCGCTAGCAGATCTAAGCGTTGAGTAACTCCAACTTCAAAGATGGACTGCGTTAAATCAAAGCCCAATTCTTGTGAACTGGGAAGGTAAACTTCTTGACTAAAACAGTCTCCTAACTTTTCTTGCAGTTGGGCAAAAATACTGGCGATTCGGTCGAGAATATCAACATCATTCACCCACCCTGCTGTCAGTTCAGCAGTTAGGAGTAAGCGCAAACACTCATAACTCTCGAATAGTAAAGCTTCAACTTCTTGGTCAATCGATAAGTCAGGTTTGCAAATTGCTCTAAAAATATCTTCCAACGTGTGAGCTACGGTTGTAATCGCTTCCAAACAGATGCTGGCTGCTGCTCCTTTGAGGGTATGAGTAGCACGCATCAGCGTATAAACTTTATTGACACTGAAGTCAACTCTTAGACTGAACAATTCTTGTTCTATCACTTGCAGCAGTTCTGGTGCTTCTTGGAGAAAGTAGCGGTAGCTTTGCTCTTGAATGTTTGGGTCGTTAGTCATTAGTGGTTAGTCGTTAGTTATTAGTGATACCAAGTTGCGTTCTCTTGTAGTAGCGCTTTAGGGGAGATTGCTTCGTTCCACCCTTCGGGTTCGCCAGTCGCCTCTGTCGGGAAACCCTCCTGCAGCGCTGGTCTCACTTCGTTTCACTCGCAATGACAGGTGATACTTTTGATTGCAACTTGGTATTATTAGTCATAAGTACTTACACAAAAGAATAAATAACCAAGAAAGAACTCCGCAGAGTAGGAATATACCCTACAGGTACCCTACGCAAAAACGTAGCATCTCCTTGATTTTGAGTTGGTGATTCTGACCACTGTATTCTTTTCAAAAAGCAACAAATGACTAATATTTATTCATCAATCGACCTTGAACTGGTCAGCGCTGGCTTGGAGATTTTGAGCCATTGCTAGGATTTCCTTAAAGGATGTGGAAATTTCCATCGAATCCTCCTTTGTATTGTTGGCAATATCTGCCACTTCTGTCATAGTTTGTGTGACTGATTGGATTTGCTGACTTTGTACTTGTGTTGTTTGCGTAATACCTTCCACAAGTTGGCTGATTTGAGTCGTGGCTGCAACAATGGCGTTTAGATTTTGGCGAGCTTCGTGTACCTGCGTTGTTCCTGTTGCAACTTGCTGAATCGCATTTTCCATAGCTACAGAAACCTCTGCTGTGCCCTTTTGGATTTCTTGAACCAGCTGCTCTATTTCAGTTGCTGCTTCCGCAGACTGACGCGCTAAAGAACGCACTTCATCGGCGACAACAGCAAAACCACGTCCATACTGTCCGGCTCTGGTTGCTTCAATCGCTGCATTTAAGGCAAGCAGTTGAGTCTGAGTTGTAAAGTTACTAATCAAATTCACGACTTTGGAAACCTTTTGAGAAGATTCCGAGAAGCGCTTAAGGCGCTTACTGGTTTCTGCCACTGTTTCCCGAATGTCAAGAATTCCATCCACAGTGCGGTTCATCGCTGCATCCCCTTGCTGGATGGTCTGGTTTGCCACCTGCACTGCTTGTTCCACCTGTTGGGCGTTTGTGGTTACGGCTTTTGTGGAATTGACCATCGTTTGGATTTGCTCCGAAGCATGAGTTAAGAATTGAAACTGCTGCTGCGCTTGGGTGGCTAAACCAACGATAGAAGATTCGTTTGCTTGAGAGGTTTGAGCGAGTTGTCTCGATGCTGTCTGCACCTGCATGACGATTTTTCGCAGGCTTTGCAGGGTGACATTATAAACGTCGGCGATCGTACCTACTTCACCTTCGGTCACAGGTAAGCGAATAGTCAGGTTCCCTTGTAATGCTGGTTGCACTGCTGACAGCAACTGCATAACTTCTCGTTGAAGTTGCTCTTTAGCTGCTCTTTCCCTTTCGCTTGCTTGAACCAATTGCTGTGCTTGAGTTTTTAGTTGCTCCAAGTATTCTGCTTGTTGTAAAGCAAGACCAACTTGCACCCCTACGTGAGCTACCAAGTTGAGATCTATTTGCTCCCAATGACGTGGTGCATCATTCTGATAAGCTCCCAATAATCCCCAAAGTTGGTCGCCCTTAAAGACAGGAGCAACTATAGAAGCCTTTGTTCCCCACCTTTCTATGAGTTCAATGTAGCATTCATCGCATCCAGAAGCTCTGAGATTATCAATGCTGAGAGTTTCTCTACGGCGAAACCGACCACCTTTTGTTTCTTGAAGACAAGTATCGTCAGCTCGAGCTAGCTCAGTTCCCACAACTTTAACCCAATCGCTGCCAACATCCTCAACGATAAATTCACCATTCCAGTCAGGATCAAAGCGGAAGATAGCGATTCGGTCAGCTTTAAGCAGTCTCCGTAATTCCGAGACAGCCATCTTGAGCAGGTTGTCAAGTGAAAAATTCTCTTGAATCAGAGCTAAGCCGAGTCTATACACCAGTTTGCTGTAAAGTGTTTCCTGTTCAACTGACTTGGCTAACTTCTGTGATTGCACACGCAGTTCTTTAATATACTCTGCCTGTTGTAAAGCGACTCCCAGTTGCGAGGCAATCTGCATCAGTACCTTAATTTCAGCTTCTTCCCAGTGCCTTGGTCCACTGTGTTGAAACGCTGACAACAAGCCCCAGAGTTTTTGTCCTTGGAAGATAGCAACCACTAAGAACGATTTAACCCCAAATCCCTCTAAGGTTTCTATATGGCAATCAGATAGATTGGCTTTGTAGATATCATCCGCAAAATAAGGTTCATTGTCACGTAATCTACCACCTTGATGTTCTTGCACATAGCTATCTTCCCAACCGCTACCAACTAATTTAGGCCATCCGCCGGACTCAGACTCAACGATAAAGTCACCGAAATAATCTGGACGAAATTTGTAGATAGCCAATCGCTCTACACCCAGAAGTTTCCTGATTTCCTGTGTTGCTGTTTTAAAAATGGTGTCTATATCCGATGTTTGACGAATCTTTTCAATAACCTTGGCTGCGCCTCGTTCTCGCTCTGCAGTTCTGGCTATGTGAGTGGCTTGCTCCTGTAGTTGTTTGAGGTACTCTGCCTGCTGTATGGCTATCCCTAGTTGATTGCTAATTTGGGTCATCGCCTTAATTTCATGCTCTTGCCAATCACGCGGACTAGAGTTTTGATATGCCGCTAATAAACCCCAAAGCCTGTCTCCTTTGACAATCGGAGTAATGACGTAAGCTCTTGTTTGCAACCGCTCCAAAGTGTCAATGTAACAAGGTAAAAATCCTGCTTGGTAAATATCGCTGACAACCCGAAAGTTTGTTTTAGTGGAAAATCGTCCCCCTTGAGTTTGTTGGAGATAGGTGTCTGTAATACTGGCTTTTCCTCCACCAAGAATTTTGGCACTGCACTCGCTAATGTTTTCTAGCAGGATGGGGTTGTCAAATTGCTCCTGCATTACAGATTTCCATTCACTCGATACCGACTCAGCAACAAACTCACCGCTCCAATCTAAATTAAAGCGATAAATAACGACACGCTCTGCCTTGAGGATATTTCGGACTTCATAAGTTGTCGTCTTGAAAATGGTGTTAATGTCAGATAATTGACGAATTCTATCGATCGCATTCGCCACGATTTGCTCCCGCTGGGCCGCCAGTTGCTCTGATTTCAGTTTTAGTTGAGCTGCTGCTTTAATCTGCCTGAGAATAATGCTGAGACGACTACTGACTAGTGACAACAAAGCAACCTCAGAATCTTGCCAGCGTCGAGGTCCAGAGTTCTGATACACACCTAGTAAACCCCAGAGTTGTTCCCCTTCAAATATTGGGGCAATGATGTAGGCTTTACTCTGGTATTTCTCTAGAGTTTTGATGTAGCACTCAGAAAAACCAGCAGCATAGATGTCGTCCACACGATTAATTATCTTGCCCTTGACAAAATATCTTCCTTGTGTATCCTTCAGGTAGGTGTCACTGTCAAACCTAGCAACATTGCCAAACATCTTCACCGTGCAGCGGTCATAATCCAATGTATCTTTTGATTTCAAACTGACGTCTTTCTCTTGCTCTTGCATCAAAGCAACCCAGCCCGAGGCGAGAGATTCAGCAATAAATGCGCCACTCCAATCAGGGTATAAGCGATAAACAACGACTCGGTCAGCCTTGAGAAACTGTCGCAGTTCTTGGGTGATGTTGCCAAGGATAACGCTTGTATCAGAAGATAGTGGTATTTGTTCCAAGATTTGAGCTAAAACCTTTTCTTGCTTAGCCTCCTCTTTTTGTTGGCTAAGAAGTTCTACTGTTTGTAAATTTAGCCTCAGTTCAGTGACAATTTGGTAAAGCAGGCTAACTTCAGCTTCTTGCCATTGACGAGAAGCTGAACATTGCTGCATTACAAGCAAGCCCCAGACTTGTTCATCTATGACAATGGGCAAACTCAGACTGGCTTGGACTTGGTAATGTTTGAGTAGTTGGAGTTGATAAGCACTCTTGACGTTTTCGTAAACATCGTCTTGGATAACGACTTGCTGTTGTTGGTAGCTGTGTTGATTTTCACTGCCAAAGGCGATCGCACTCAGAGATTCCCCCAGGCTTGGAGTATATCCTGCTACCATTGATTCTGTTGCTACGATGCCATGCCTTTCAGACTGAAAACGGTAAATGAGCGCCCGATCTACCTGTAAAAGCTTACGAACCTCAATGACTGTAGTTCTTAACAAGGTGTCAACATTTTCTGCTTGACGCATCTGAGCGAAAATGCTGAATAATTTTTGCCGAGTCTGCTTCGTATGTTGCTCACAAGCGACAGCCAGATGAGTTTGATATTCTGTTTGCAACTGTTGAACGCACTTTTCCAGCAGAAGAACTTTTTGCTGAGCTTCAGGTTTTAGTGAATCTCCTAGAAGATCTGCTTTAATAGCATTCACTAATTCAGAAGCTTGATGTAACTCAGAATAACCGATGAACTCTGCTGTTTTTACATTACCATTTTGGGACTGGGAATCAAATATCTGCTTGGTTTGCTCAAAATCCTGTAAAACCATGTTTACATCCTTGAAGATTATCGTTTGATGATTGCTAAGAAACTGTTGTTCGGTGTATTTGCCACAGGGGATACTGAGTAATTGCTGTGACATCTAACACAATATTGCCATTTGGCAAAGCTCCTAGAACAAAAGGTAGGAGTTTAGGAGGAAATAAGCCAGGTGCTGCTTTTTGCAGTTGTTGCAAGTCGTATGATTCAATGTCATCAACTTGTGGTACTACTAGACCTATAGCTTGTTCGTTGACCTTAACGACTATTGCCACAGGAGTTGCCTGCATCGTCAGATGAGGATATCCAATAAGATGGTTTAAGTCTAAAAGCCACAGCATTTCTCCTCGCCAGTGACAAATTCCCAAAATACAACTTGGCATTTCAGGAATAGGTAGAATGGATGCTAAATTAACCCGCGATATTTCGCCAATTTGTTCTAGAGGTAATAGTCCACTATCCTGAAGTCCAAGGGGAAAGCGAAGCAATTTAGAAAGGTTAATTTCTGGGAGGAGTGGATTTAGTTCCAGTGGCTCAAAACTAGTCACTGCGAGTACAGATTTCGGTTCTGTCTGCATAATTTGTTTAGTTCTAAATTATCGTTACAAATTGCTATTCGATTAATTTTTTAATCCCAAATTGCGAATAACTAAGTGATTTTTCTACGCCAATATTGAAGCTGTGAAGTTAATTGCTGAATTGTTTGAACTAAGTGTTGGTGGTTTACTGGTTTAGGTATATAAGCATCAGCTCCCAACATCGAACCCCAAAGTTTATCAGCTTCTGTTCCTTTGGTTGAACACATCACGACTGGGATTCCTTGGGTATTAGCATTGGTCTTCAGTTCACGGCATAATTCAAACCCACTTTGTCCTGGTAAAATGACATCAATAATAACCAAATCAGGCGTCTGAAATTGCAATTTTAGCTGTGCTTCTTCACTGCTGATAGCAGTGACGACCGTTAAACCTGCTTGCTTGAGATAACTAGTTAACACTTGAGTTTCTGTCAAGCTATCTTCAACTAAAAGCACTGTGGTCATAAAAAACGTTCCTGTATACTCGGGAATAGGGAACTGTTAACTCTTAACAGAACCTCGTAAAATCTCACTTTTGCAAAAGGTCTATTAATAACTAATGATCCTGTGGCGCTCCGCCACGCCAAAAGGCTATCGGGTATGCCTGCAAAACGTCGTAAACGTTCATGCGTAGCCTGCGCTTTGCGATGAGCGCCAGTCGCTTGAGCCAGTGGAAAACAAGGACTGCATAGCGCTGGCTCACTAATGACCAGTGATTAATGACCAGTGACTAATGACCAGTGACTAATGACTAATGACTAATGACTAATGACTAGTGAATTTAATTGGATAGAAATCTACTTATCTAAAAACTAAACTTGAACTGTTTGTAGATGAGTTGATTGCACAGCCAGAGGAGTTGGTAGATGCTTCTGTAAAACTTTTAGTACCTTTTCTTTGGTAATGGGCTTTGCTAAAAAGCCAGAGGAGCCAACTATCTTTGATCTCACTCTATCAATTATACCGTCACTGCTAGTAACAATAACTACTGGCGTATTTTTGAAAGCTGATACGCGGCGAATTTGAGTACAGATTTCATACCCGTTGGCGATCGGCATGATTAAGTCTAAGAAAATGAGATTTGGTTTGTACTCTAGCAAAATTGGCAGTGCTGTGACTGGGTCTTGAATATTGACATACCTATAGCCAGCTAGCTTTAGAATCTCGCTCATTATGAGATTCTCGCTTTGGCTATCATCTATGTAGGCGACTATTGAGGCAGTCTCTTTAGGTTGAATCAATTCTATTTTTGGAGAGTCAAAGGTTGACTGAGGGCGATTGTTCTCCTTACTCGGTTCCGTTAACTCTGGAGTTTGAAAGGAGGTAATCTCTTTAGGTTGAATCAAGTCTATTTTTGGAGAGTCAAAGATAGAGTCAGGAGTAGTGTTATCCGTACTCAGTCCCATTAACTTTGGAGTTTGATGGGAGTCAGTTTTTGTTGAGGGGTTGGGTAAGATTTGAGACGATGAAGTATGTGTTTTGTTCCCAACTAAAACAGCTGAAGCTTGGGTTTGTTTTTGCCTGGAGGGCGCTGATATCGTTGCTCTGGGAACTCTTAAGTCTGGGACGTTTAAGAGTTCTATAACACCCTGATGGGCTAAATCCTGTACAATTGTTGCCGCAGTTGTCACACTTTGTCTGGTGTGTAAGGCGATATCCCAAATTGTGTTTTCACCATTAATGAGTTGCCTGAGACGGAAGAGAGTTTTAGAGATTTTTAAATTTTGTTCAGAAGTAAATTGTTTAAAAATCGGTGCCATGTCAGGGCAAAGTGTTCCTAAACCCATGTTTCGCCATTGCTTGCACAGATCAAGGGCTGTGTATAACGATTGATTTACTTCTATTAGGGCAATAGGATACAGTTTTTTAGGCAACCAAACGCTTTTCAAGTCTGAATGAGCTACTAAGCTAAATAAAACCTCTTCAACTATTTTTTCAATAATACTTTTTGCACTCGTCAGACTTATCTGGTTTTTATTAATACTTTCGTTCAGTAAGTGATATTCCCACAGTTCATTCTCTTTCAAATTACGAGCATCAAATATCAAGTTAGGGCAATCTTGCTTTAGTGCTCTATACCAACGTCGAACACGGTGAACTCCTCCCGTAGCATATAGCAAACGTCCTAAGAAGAAATACAGATGCCACTCGTTAGCCCCTGATGAAAAAATTAGTTCTCCACTAGCTCGTTGCTGACTTAACGCTGCTAAGCTTTGAGCAATATTCGTGAAGCTTGGAGGGACTGGTTGCATTAGGCAATTTTCCTTCATGAAAAGTTACTTATTTTCTCTTGGAAGTTGCACCCAGTGGTTTTTAATATATTAGGTTTCGGTTTTTACTGCTAAACAGCAATACTTCGGCTCAATACTTGTGGTAGACAAATGTTATTCCAATGATAGATCAGCAATATTACGTAAAAACAATCAAATTTTAAAGAATTATGAAGAAAGTCTTAAGCAAATTAACTCATTTCACTCTTAGAATGAGTGTGATTTTGGATCACAAGCAGTCGCTCAGCTACATAAGCTCGCTATACTACTGCCATGATAGAAGGAACAAATTGCTGAAATTGGTAAACTGGAAATTTTTATGTAAAAACATAAGATACAACAGAAAAATTATTTGAGTTCGGAATCAGCAAATTATATGAACAGCGATATAGCAGTAGAAAAATTGCGCCGCTACAAAGAGTATGGGGAATCTGTCATCCAAAGCCTTGAGTTGGTTTCACAAAACCCACCTCCTCAAGAAAGTTGGGTTCCTAGTAATCTTCATGAAAGTATCCAGCGCCTTCAGCAGTCTGCTCAAAGAACGGTGCAACTTGCATCCTCGCCAGTCAAAATCGGTATCATGGGGGAATTCAGTAGTGGAAAAACTTTACTTTTAGGCAGTTTGATTGGTTACGCAGATGCTTTACCAGTCAGTGAAACCCCCACGACAGGAAATGTGACTGCTATCCACCTTGTTCAACAACCAAACTTTCAAACAACGAAACTTGGCAAGTTTACAGTTGAATATCTTTCTAATGAAGGAGTAAAAGAGTGTCTGCGCTTTATCTTAGAGGAAGCGCAGCAACGAGCAAAAGCTACAGAACTTCCTGACTCACAGCTTGATGCTTTAAAAAGTTTACACCCCACGCGAGAAGTTGACATTAACGGTATCCTAAGATGGTGCGAGCAAGCGTGGAAGCTGCAAAGTTTGGAACTACGCTCTGTGCTTAAGGAACTGGTTGCTTTTGTCCGTACCTACAGCGCTTATAAAGAAGATATCTGTGGTAAAAGTTACCAAATTGACAACACGACTGCTCACAAAGGACTAAGACTTGCACAAGCGCCGATAAATATTTTAGAACTTAGCTTTGACCATTTGCCGCCTGCTCCCAAACGCTGGGAGAATTTAGCACAGCCATCAGCTCAAGATTTGCAAAATAGCTTCTCGCTGATTCGTCGTGTAGATGTGACGGTTGAAATATCAAAAGAAATTTGGGATTTGTCTTCTTTACAAGGGACTAATGAATTTATTCTTTTAGATTTTCCAGGATTGGGATCTGCTGACTCTGGTGTGCGAGATGCTTTTTTATCTTTACGAGAACTCACAGATGTACAAACTATTCTGTTGCTGCTTAACGGTAGATATCCTGGTGGTGCAACCGCAGCGAAAATCCGCAGTATGCTAGAACGGGATAAGGGACAAGACCTGAGAGACCGTATTATTGTAGGTGTAGGGCGCTTTAATCAACTTCCCCTGACAAGCAGCGATGAACGGATTATTGATGAGCTTTTGTATGAGATGCTACTTTCAGAAGAAGTTGTTCTTGATGAACTCGGTATTCTGAAATTGGCGATCGCCAGCGCCAACAATTTGACGACAGAAAAAAAGAATATTGTTTTGTTGTCCCAACTTTATGGATTAACAAAACTCGCAGAACTTTCTTCTCTTGTACAAGTTTGCTCAAAAGAATTCTTAAGCGAACTGGACAAACCCAACAAACCAGAGGAAACTGAACTGCGGCAGAAATGGCAGCAATTAAGTGAAATGCTACCTTCTTCTAGTATATTACACAAACAATTGAGTGACTATGCCGAAGATGGTGGTATTGGAAGATTACGTTCATTACTGAAAGAACATGTTGCTCTTCATGGTATGAAGCAACTTCTAGAAGACACTCAAAGAGCTGCTGAGGCTTTGCGCAAAGAGCAGAATAATCTCAACAATTTGCTTGAAGAAATCCCCGCTTACATACCAGTTGAGGAAAGTTCTACTTTTTTCACCCTGCGGGAAGCAATTGAGAATGTTGTCACAACCTACAGACGATTTCAAGAAGATTTAGAGAAGCAGCCGATTTTAAAAAACCGTCATAGTATAGCGGTGAGCGAAGTTGTAAAAAATGAATTAACAAATAAAATCTTCTTTGATTGGAGCGAATGGACTTTGCTTTTTGATCGAACCCAAAATGGCACAATATCTCTAAGCAAAAGTGAAAGCATTTTTGATGAAGATGAAGTGGACGATACTATTCCGACAAAAAGCGATGATTTTTATGCAGCATTTGTCAACACTGTTAAAGAGATGCAAGGTTTTGCCCATGAGCAAACCACAGAGGCTGTAACAGACTTATTCAATAAATTATCTACTGATGTACAACTAGAACGCGAAAAACTCAGTTCAATTTTGCTACCAGAAAAGGAAAAGCAAATTGAACAAAAATTTGGAAAAAGTCAAGTCCGCTTTTTCAGAAATCTCTTGCGTGGTGTTGATCCTGCTAAGAAATGGCAAAATCTGATCATTCAACACAGTGGACTGGCTAGTAGTGCTGCTCCTATTAATGCTGACATTTTATTCCCTTTAGCACGCAAGGACGACAAGCATCAAAATGGTCAAATCTTTGACTGGAGTCCTGATAAACAGTTTCGTGTTCCCCCTAGACCATTCAATCACCAAATTGCCGTTTTGCGACTGCGAGATGAAATAACTGCTAGTGCAGGGTTGCATCTTGTGCAGTATGTGAGTCAGTTAACTAAACAGGTAAAATCTTCTTTTTCGAGAGCGTTGAAAGAAATTGTAGATAATTTGCAAGAACTTTTAAAGTCGAAAAATGAACCTTTACTCAGATACATAGCATCTGCACAAGAGGAAACCTCGACTCCTGTTCCACCGTGGTTAGAAACTCTTTCTCAAATTCCAACAATTTCTTATCCACAGGAGATGAGTCATTAGTTAATTGGTTAGTTGTTAGTTGTTAACAATAATACTACAGCAATTCCAGATAGCTAGTGAACAAAAAAGATAAAAACAAACCGCAAAGAGCGCATAGACACGTAAGCGCAAGCGCACGCCCAGAGGGCGAACGCCCAGCGTGTCCCCTTGGGACTCAGTGGCTTCCCGATAGCCGTAAGGCGTGGCGTCAGCCATAGGGTAGGTCGCGAAGAAAGAAAAGAGGAAGAAGCTGTAGTAATTTTTTAATAGACTTCTGGCTAAAGATATGAGAAGGGATGTTTCTAATTACATGTTTTTCAAGATTGCTTGAGGTTTAATTGCTAACGACTAACTATATTTAAATTTCAGGGAATACATGAGATGGGTGTAAAAATTGAGCTTTTAAACCGCTACCAACTGCGTACGAAAGATGATGAGTTATTACTTCTGCCAGTTATTGAAATAAAACCTACTGAGAGTTTTAATTTACCTCATATCTCCAAAATTGATATTGTTGTCAGTGGAACGCCAGAAAAGTTAGCAGCACAATTACAATCTGCTTATAAAAGTGTTAACTTTAGCGCTAGTAGATTTCTGAGACTTTCTACACCACAGCGATTAAAGCAAACTGAGTGTAGGTGGAATGAACCACTACCAGCAGGTGTGAATTGCACTTTGCAAGTCATTGTTGAGTATTTTGATTCGGATGAAATAGGTAATCCTAATTTATCTACGAGCAAAAACTCTACGGCTGAGTGCAATATATGGACTTATGCAGGTATTGAAGATACCGTAATACAAATGTCAGTGAGAGATACGCTACCATTGCCACTACCAGAACCTTTTTACAAACCCCAATCACCTCAAGAAAGCAAAAAGCCAGAAATTACCTATCCAGGCTGGTTTGCTATCGATTTCGGCACCTCTAATTCTACAGTTACACTCTACGATCCCAAAGTCATTGTCACTCCAGATAGTTTACCTAGCGAGCAAGAGGTTCGCCTACGGGAACGTATGGCACTATGGTTAAATCAGCGTCCTGTGGATGATGTACCGGGTATCAGTCGGAGTGCTTGGGAACAGGAATGGCAAAAGTTTTTAACTGAATTGAGTAAGGATTTTGTTTCAGTTCCTCATTCTGTGAACAAGAATTTAGGAGAACAACTTTTTCGAGGTGTTGAGAGTATTAAGTTGTTGGAAGCTATCCGACAGATAGAAATTTGTTTGAGTAAACGCCTCGGTTGGTTTCGTCGGGCTGCTAGTCAACGGTTGAATCAAATATATCACGAAGTTTTCCGCGTACCACCCCTGGAATGGCAAAGTTTGATTCCAGTAGAATTGGATAAAGACCGTCGTCTTAATGAAATTCCTAGTGAGTTAGAAGTTGTTAATCTGGAACCTTCTTTGTCAAAAGATGACTCCGCAAAGGTGAAAGTTGTCTTGGGTGAACAATCTAGACAGCACAGATTAGACACGATTGGAAATGGGGAGGAAATTGAAGGGAGGTTCCTCCACTCACCCAAGCGCTATTTTGGTCAAGAACGTTCTTTTAAAATTACACTAGATGATCAAGAAGATACAATTGAGGTTAACAAGCTCCTTCAAGCTGCTTATGCTGAGCTGATTTCGCTGACGCAGAATTATCGTCAACGTTACCCAGGTAAGTGTTCTGAGGGTAAATTTTACCGTGCAGTGGTGACTTACCCAACGATCGCCTCACCATTTGTGCGCCGCGAGATTGAGAAGCTGGTGAAACAACTGGATATCGAAGATGTGCAGATGGCTTATGACGAAGCGATTTCGGTCGCCATCTTCTTTTTATGGCGAGAGTTTGGCGGTGATTTGAATGTGGGGATTGAATCTTTCAAAACCCGTTGCCGTTACAATGGGGATAAATGGTGGCAAAATGTCCTTGTTTTGGATATTGGTGGCGGAACCACTGATTTAGCACTTATTCGCCTGACGTTGGAAGAAATTAATCCTTTTGAACCTGGGGAAGACCGAGGCGACGGTGGACGGTATTATAAATTAACTCCTAAATTATTAGGTTCTTCCGGACATTTGCAGTTGGGAGGGGAGTTGATTACTTTGCGGTTGTTTTTGTTGTTGAAGGCGGCGATCGCAGACTGTTTACTCACAGCCGTAACTGAAGAACGTTTGCCAAAAGATGCGTTGAAAGTGCAGCCAGAAGAGTTGAGCGATCGCTTTCTTAATAACAGCAAATTCTTACCCGGTAGCTTGTTGGGTTGTGTAGATAAAGAAATTCGAGAAGGCGATGCTTACAAAGATGCTTTAAATGCAGCCGAAAAAGTACTTCCCACTCGCTGGAAATATTCATCATCTCGCGCACAAACTTTCTACACTCTTTGGGAACAAGCAGAAAATGCAAAAATAGCACTAGGTCAAAAACGCCAACAAGATGCACCCGAACCTATCTTCATTCTTGATGGACAAAAAATCTCTGAACTGCTGCAACAAAACGATATTGAGTTATCAACTGAAGTTGTTGATAACCTAAGTGTAACACTCACAGTACAGCAATTTGAAAGATCAGTATCTCCTGTGATTCGAGAAGCAGTTGGTATTGGTCAAGGATTGCTCGAAAATGCTTTAGAAAACAAGCTTTCCCATTCCCTAAATTCTCAAACCAGCAAAGAGCAAGTTGACTGGTTGATTCTGTCTGGAAAAACTTGCAACCTTGAATTAGTTGAACGTGAACTTTATCGAGTTTTTAGCAAGTCTGACTATTTTGTTTGGAATGAAGATAGAGTCACCTTTGAACCCGAATATACAAAGCTTGCAACCTCGGCTGGAGCCTGCTTTGCAGAAAAACTAAGACAATTGGGTTTTGCGCCGAAAGAATCTAAAGAATTGCTACGTAGAGGAGCTAATCAACTCTATATTGATGTCAAAAATCTCTTTTATTTTTTACCATGTTCTTTTAAAAGAGAGGTTATTGGAGGAACTTTAGATCCAATTTTTCAGTCAGGTCAAGAACTTTATCAACTCAAAGTTGACGATGCAATGGCGAAATACCGCAGTAGTTGGCAAGGTATGCAGTTAACTAACAACATCATTCGTCAGGATTTTGAGAATATCAAACCTCAACTTTGGGGTAGTTATAACGGCGATGCTTTGAGAAAGAAACTAGAAATGAGTGAGGAAGATTTTAAAAACTCTATCAAAGTCCAGTTTGAAATTAATCAAAAGCTTGATATTGATTTACTACTTTGTCGGGGAAATCCTCACTATTTAATTCCTGTAAATATTCCCTGTCTTGATGCGGCGAAAGTTATAGGAATACCAAATGTTATTTCTGATGATGCTCAGGTGGTATGTGATATTGCTGTAAATGTCGCTGAATCGGCAAATGCTCTCAAAACAGATGCTCATACTGTCGTATTTGAAGCGGATAAAAACTATAGCAGTAATTTGCGAGTGTTTCGATATGATGATGGTGCTATACAACCACAAATGATGGGGTTAATTAGTGAATTACCTCCCTTTCCTACGAGTGGTAAACATACATTCTACTTTCAATTTCACAATCCCAAATCTAATAAATGGGAATTGATTGGCGAATTACCCGAACCAGAAGTCAAAAGTGAATATCCTTGCCGATATTATGTCTCTCTCAATCAAAAAGGTATCCTGAAAGTACATGCATTTGAAGTACCTTATTTGACCTCAAAAAATCCAGAATGTCTTCAGCAAGAAGGATGTGTTTTTCGAGATAATCTCCAACCACAGCCTAACGATGTAAAGGCAGAACGTGATCCGTTTTCTGGAGAACATTGAAACAGTTATCAGTGAACAGTGAACAGTTATCAGTCCCTGTTCACTGTTCAGTGTGGAGAACTTGGGAACGAGAGAAATTTGAAACTCAAAACGGAGGATATATGCAGCACCTCAGCAAGTTATTAAAAATTGACAACTCAAATTTAGCTTGGGTACTGCGGTTGAGTTTGCACGGATTGCGGACTCAATTACAGGAAGCTTTAAAAACAGCAACTACAGATCCAGGAAGCACTGCTTGTCAAGAATTGCTGAGGGAATTAGATATACTTTTGCAAGAAGCATTTCAACAGGAGACTTTGAGTGAGAAAACTGTCTTGTCCTCACAGGAGAATTCTTGTTGGGAAGATGTGTTAGAACCAGTCAGCAGTGAAGTAAAAGACGAACTCAAATTAAGACAACTGAGTGAAGTTTTGCTATCTGACCGAGAAATATCAAATTATATCGGGGATTACCAAATTCTCAGCACTCATGATAGTGATTTGTGGAACGAGATGCAACGTTTGCTTTTACGCGTTCCTGAGAAGATAGCTCATATTTGGCAAGAGCAAATGTTAACACAAGCAAGTCAACTGGGCGCAACAGAAGATAGGCGATCGCACTTATCACTACCTTTGATCCGCAATGAATATATCTATCCTGGTTTGAAAGGGAAGGTAGAAGCGACTGGCTTATACTTATCAGACCAAGTTGATTTTGATCCACGATTAATGGTGCAAAGACACGATGGTGAACTTGATTTGTTAGCTGCAGTAGTTTCTATTTATCTGAAATTTCTTGAACTCGATTCATCTTTGTACCATGCGCTCAAAAGTGTTGATAGATTCGGTGTGAGGTCTTTAAACGATGAACGAGAAAAGTCTAAATATATTACAGCACTGATAGACCGTTTTCGCCGGGTACAAACCACTGCTGATAATGTCGATCCAGTTGTTGCTTTGCGTGCCAGACTAGATTTAGATGAAGCAATACACTCTTTGGTGTATTTGCCATGTGCTGAACGTTATTCTTGGTGGGGTAAATTGCAACAAGAAGCACGGCGTACTCTGGACTCAATGGTTGAGAAAACTCGTCATGCTGGCTATCATGTGCAAATTCGTCCATTATGGGGAACCTATGCTGATGTTTTTAATTGGTCAAAGGACGACTTGCAATTAGATATTGGTGGAGTGCGCGGCGAGGTGTCTGCATGTTTGCGGGTTTATGCCAAGATTAATGATGAGGTGCTTCCAGGAAGAGTTCTTTTTCGTTCTTCTTGAGTAAGGGATTTTCTTGTTAGGCTATTGCTGGATGTGATATGAAAAGCGATACGCATGATTGCATCTCTTGCTTTGCGCGATCGCCCCAAAGGGGCGCGCACTCCCTACCATCGCACCACTCCCCGAATTCCTAAAAGTAATAACTTGTCGCCCCATTCTCAGCTAACCATCGCTTCCTTTCCAAAAAATCAGGCTTCCCTGGGTATAAAAATATTAGGTTCTTTGGATAACGAAGGCGTGTTTACACTTGATTTGGTGACATGAGTTGGAATAGTAAGCGATTTATTAGGTTCTTTGGATAACGAAGGCGTGTTTACACATAGCCACAGACGTCAAGTTCCTAACATCTGCAAATTGTGCAAAGTCGCGTACATTCCTCCTTGTTCCAGCAACTGTTCATGACTTCCCTGTTCTATTAATTCTCCGCGCTTGAGTACGAAAATTCGATCCACATCACGAATGGTGGACAAGCGGTGAGCAATAATGATCGCAGTACGTTTTACTAACAGTTTGTCTAAAGCTTCTTGGATCAAAGCTTCCGTTCCTACATCCAGACTAGCTGTTGCTTCATCCAGTACCAAAATTTCTGGTTTGCGAATACTAGCACGAGCAAATGCTAAGAGTTGCTTTTGACCGCTAGAAAGGTTTGTACCTCGTTCTCTAAGTTGAGTATCATAACCTTGAGGCAGTTGTTCAATAAACTCAGCAATGTTAGTTTTCTCTGCTGCTTGTTGAATTTGCTCAAAACTGTAGCTATCTCCTAAGGTAATGTTGCTTTTGACATCACCTGCGAACAAAAAGCCTTCTTGCAAAATCACCGCCATGTAACGCCGCAGTTCTGCTTGAGGGATTTCTCGGATATCTATACCATCTACCAAAATGCGTCCTTGGTTGGGTTCGTAAAGGCGACACAAAAGACGGATAATAGAACTTTTGCCCGCACCTGTGGGACCTACTAACGCGACTTTCTCACCAGGATGAATGGTAAAGTCCAAATCTTTGATAATATAATCATCATCTTTGTACGCAAACCAGACGTGTTCAAACCGGATTTCTCCCAATTCAGGTTGGGAATTTTCGATTGGGAATTCCGAATTATCAGTTATTTCGTTTATGTAACCCAAGCGAGAATCCAAAATTGAGAATCTGGGATTAGCGCGATCCCGTATTTCTATCGGTTCATCCAAAACTTCACTCACGCGTTCTATCGCGGTGAAACCAGCTTGAATAACAGTGAATTTTTCCGCAAACTGTTGTAATGGATCGAATAAGCGCTGGGCATATAAGATGAATGCAGATAAGGTTCCAAAAGTCAAGCTTTGTTGCAGTAGTAAATAACCGCCCACCCACAAAACGCCTGCGATACCTATCAGGGCAATCCATTCAAGGGTTGCGGAAACTGCTGACTCATAAAAGATAGTCTGATCTACATCGTTGATGTAACGTTCATTTTCAAAACGAAACAACCCTGCATTGAATTTTTCTCGTCGAAACAATTGTACGACATTGATGCCAATAATATTTTCTTGTAACTGAGAATTCAGTCCAGAAAGTTCTTCTCTTGCCTTATAGTTTGCTTTGCGGTACTGCTTTTGTAAGTAGACTATAATACCTGTTATTGGTACGAGAACCATCAATAGCAAAAAAGCAAGTTGCCACTGCATAGAAAACATAAAGCTGAGAATCACCAGCATAGAAAATAAATCTGACACAATCCCTATAGCTCCAGTGGAAAAGACATCTCCTAATACTTCCACATCACTGGTGAGCCTGGTGATTAATTTTCCTACGGGTGTTCTATCAAAAAAACGCACCGCCAAGGATGTGACATGATGAAACAAGTCTCGACGAATTTCAGCAGTGATTTGCTGACCTAGCTTTTGTACCAAATAACCCTGAAAACCTGTAAATATCAGTCGTACACTTACCGTTATCAGCAACAAGACTTCGATGATATTTAGCCCTTGTGACAACGGACGATTTCTGAGAAACTCATAGGTGCTTGGTTCTTGGCGAATCAGGGAGATAACTTGTCCAATAAGCAGTGGTTGCACAGCATTAGCAACCGCTATTGGCACCAACAGTAACATAGCAAGCGCTAGCAATCGCCCACGACGGCGGGCATAAGGTAGTAGACGCAAAAATAACCGCCAGTCATTTTCACGCCGACGGTAACCTGTGTCAGATTTTTTCCGAGGTTTGGAGGTGCTCATCATAAGAGCATTATATTAATTTTTACAACCTAAAGTGTTCGCATTTCTACCCTCAATACTTTAGAGATACTTTACCTTTAGATCTCGTCTGGATTGAACGATGTCAACGCACTAAAGAAAGAATGTAGCGGTTATTTAGAGAAATTTTGTGGATAGAGGTTTGGATGTCAACGAACAAAAGGGTGTTGCGATATAGCGCAACACCCTTTTGTTGTTAGTTGAAATCAAATCCTGGCATCGAGCTATTGTCGCAGACAGCTACCCACCTACTATCGTCGCCGCTGCAGCGTTTCACACCTGAGTTCGGGATAGAATCAGAGTGGTTCCACCGCGCCATTGACACCAGGAAAACCTTGGGGGAAATTCAAAATTCAAATCTAGTTGATTTTGAATTTTTTCAAACCCTGAAGACTGCACAGAAACGCGATTAGCAATTGTTGTTGAAGTCAAGCCCTCGGTCTATTAGCATGGGTCGGCTGAACACATTACTGCGTGTACACCTCCCACCTATTAACAGGTGTTCTGCCTGTGACCTTACTGGCTAATGCCATGAGAGTACTCATCTTGAGGTGGGCTTCCCACTTAGATGCTTTCAGCGGTTATCCGCTCCGCACATGGCTACCCAGCGTTTACCGTTGGCACGATAACTGGTACACCAGCGGTGCGTCCCTCCCGGTCCTCTCGTACTAAGGAGGGCTCCTCTCAATACTCTTACGCCTGCACCGGATATGGACCGAACTGTCTCACGACGTTCTGAACCCAGCTCACGTACCGCTTTAATGGGCGAACAGCCCAACCCTTGGGACGTACTTCCGCCCCAGGTTGCGATGAGCCGACATCGAGGTGCCAAACCTCCCCGTCGATGTGGACTCTTGGGGGAGATCAGCCTGTTATCCCTAGAGTAACTTTTATCCGTTGAGCGACGGCCATTCCATTCTGTGCCGTCGGATCACTAAGACCGTGTTTCCACCCTGCTCGAGTTGTTGCTCTTGCAGTCAAGCTCCCTTATTGCCTTTACACTCAAAGCACGATTTCCAACCGTGCTGAGGGAACCTTTGTGCGCCTCCGTTACCTTTTAGGAGGCGACCGCCCCAGTCAAACTGCCCACCTGAAATTGTCTCCTTTCCGGATCACGGAAACGGGTTAGAATCCTAGCTTCGCCAGAGTGGTATCTCACTGTTGGCTCCACACTCCCCACAAGGAATGCTTCAATGCCTCCCACCTATCCTGCGCAAGCCAAGCCCGGACCCAATTCCAGGCTACAGTAAAGCTTCATAGGGTCTTTCTGTCCAGGTGCAGGTAGTCCGTATCTTCACAGACACTCCTATTTCGCCGAGTCTCTCTCCGAGACAGTGCCCAGATCGTTACGCCTTTCGTGCGGGTCGGAACTTACCCGACAAGGAATTTCGCTACCTTAGGACCGTTATAGTTACGGCCGCCGTTCACCGGGGCTTCGGTCGCCAGCTTTACCTTTCGGCTGACCAGCTTCCTTAACCTTCCGGCACTGGGCAGGCGTCAGCCCCCATACTTCCTCTTACGAGTTGGCGGAGACCTGTGTTTTTGGTAAACAGTCGCCTGGGCCTCTTCACTGCAACCCACTCACGTGGGCACCCCTTCTTCCGAAGTTACGGGGCTATTTTGCCGAGTTCCTTAGAGAGAGTTATCTCGCTCCCCTTAGTATTCTCTACTCCCCCACCTGTGTCGGTTTCGGGTACGGGTACTGAGCTTTCATCACATTCACAGCTTTTCTTGGCACTAACATAACTACACGACCTCCGTAGAAGTCTCCCAATCCAGTCAGGGCGTAGCTTACTTTCATGCGCACTGCAAATGCTCCCACTCAATAGTCAGGGATTGTTGACCCTGTGTCCATCGACTACGCGTTTCCGCCTCGCCTTAGGTCCCGACTAACCCAGAGTGGACGAACCTGGCTCTGGAACCCTTGGGGTTTCGGGGTATTGGATTCTCACCAATATTTTCGCTACTCAAGCCGACATTCTCACTTCCGTTTCGTCCACACCTGCTCGCCGCTAGTGCTTCTTCCTAATACGGAACGCTCCCCTACCAGTTCAGTTCTCAGTTACCAGTTAACAGTTATTACAAACTTTTGGTTCATTCATAACTGATAACTGATAACTTTTTACTAAAATCCACAGCTTCGGTACATCGCTTAGTCCCGTTCATTTTCGGCGCAGGAGCGCTTGACCAGTGAGCTATTACGCACTCTTTTAAGGGTGGCTGCTTCTAGGCAAACCTCCTGGTTGTCTGTGCACTCCCACCTCCTTTGCCACTTAGCGATGATTTGGGGACCTTAGCTGGTGGTCTGGGCTGTTTCCCTCTTGACGATGAAGCTTATCCCCCACCGTCTCACTGGTTGTGTGTACATCTGGTATTCTGAGTTTGTCTCGATTTGGTACAGCTTTCGCCGCCCGCACCGAAACAGTGCTTTACCCCCAGACTATAATCACAACCGCTGCGCCTCAACACATTTCGGGGAGAACCAGCTAGCTCCGGGTTCGATTGGCATTTCACCCCTAACCACACCTCATCCGCCGATTTTTCAACATCGGTCGGTTCGGACCTCCACTTGGTGTTACCCAAGCTTCATCCTGGACATGGTTAGATCACCCGGGTTCGGGTCTAAAAACACTGATTCGCGCCCTCTTCAGACTCGCTTTCGCTTTGGCTACAGTTTTTCACCTTAACCTACCAGTGCCTTTAACTCGCCGGCTCATTCTTCAACAGGCACGCGGTCATCCGTTGAATCGGACTTCCACTGCTTGTGGGCGAATGGTTTCATGTTCTATTTCACTCCCCTCATTGGGGTTCTTTTCACCTTTCCCTCGCGGTACTGTTTCGCTATCGGTCACACAGTAGTATTTAGCCTTACGAGATGGTCCTCGCTGATTCACATGGGATTTCACGTGCCCCATGCTACTCGGGATACAGCTAGTATCTTTTTGTTTTTGACTACAGGACTCTCACCTTCTCTGGTACAGTTTTTCGCTGCTTCGTCTAACATAAGGATTCCTTGTTGCTGTCCCACTACCCCAAAAAGCAAGCTTTTTGGTTTAGGCTTTTCCCCTTTCGCTCACCACTACTTAGGGAATCTCTTTTGATTTCTCTTCCTCCAGCTACTAAGATGTTTCAATTCGCTGGGTTGGCTCTTTCCTGTCTATATATTCAACAGGCAGTTCTTGGGGTTGCCCCATTCGGACATCTCCGGATCTATGCTTGCTTCCAGCTCCCCGGAGCGTTTCGTCGGTCACCACGTCCTTCTTCGCCTCTGTGTGCCTAGGTATCCACCATTCGCCTTTCATTGCTTGACTACAAACAATCATTGCTTTTTGCTTGGAGTTTTAACTGTTAATAACAGTTAACTACCTGACATTTTTCGCGTTTCTATGCAGTTTTCAAGGTTCTTTTGCTGGAAATGCCCCAGCATTCTTGCTTTCAATCACAAGATGCTGAATCTTATCCAATTAATTATCGGATGATAATTTTGCTTTTGCTTTTCTCACTTGCCTGCACTCTAGCCTTTGCTGCTATTTGAGTACACTCAACAAAGATGGAATCACAAAAGTTAATTACTTAGGGCGCAGGTGGAGGTAAGGAGACTCGAACTCCTGACATCCTGCTTGCAAAGCAGGCGCTCTACCAACTGAGCTATACCCCCCTAAATTTCAGTTCACAGTTATCAGTTCACAGTTATCATTTTTTCGTGACCACTGTTTACTGCACACTGTTCACTGTTTTCAGGTGGGCCATCCTGGACTCGAACCAGGGACCTCACCCTTATCAGGGGTGCGCTCTAACCACCTGAGCTAATAGCCCATATCCGAACCTAACTTATAGTTTGAAAGCTTACACTTACCTTACGACCGACCTCGGGATAAAACCAATTCAAAGTTTTATAATTCTAAATTTCCAAAAACTCTTTCTTGTTTTTGAACTTTGAATTTTTACTTTTGAATTGAGTCGGGTCTCCCTAAAAAGGAGGTGATCCAGCCACACCTTCCGGTACGGCTACCTTGTTACGACTTCACCCCAGTCACCAGTCCTACCTTCGGCGTCCCCCTCCTCGAAAGGTTAGGGTAACGACTTCGGGCGTGACCAGCTTCCATGGTGTGACGGGCGGTGTGTACAAGGCCCGGGAACGAATTCACTGCAGTATGCTGACCTGCAATTACTAGCGATTCCTCCTTCACGCAGGCGAGTTGCAGCCTGCGATCTGAACTGAGCCGTGGTTTATGGGATTTGCTTGCTATTGCTAGCTTGCTGCCCTTTGTCCACAGCATTGTAGTACGTGTGTAGCCCAGGACGTAAGGGGCATGCTGACTTGACGTCATCCCCACCTTCCTCCGGTTTGTCACCGGCAGTCTCCCTAGAGTGCCCAACCGAATTGCTGGCAACTAAGAACGAGGGTTGCGCTCGTTGCGGGACTTAACCCAACATCTCACGACACGAGCTGACGACAGCCATGCACCACCTGTGTTCCGGCTCCCGTAGGCACTCTTCCGTTTCCAGAAGATTCCGGACATGTCAAGCCCTGGTAAGGTTCTTCGCGTTGCATCGAATTAAACCACATACTCCACCGCTTGTGCGGGCCCCCGTCAATTCCTTTGAGTTTCACACTTGCGTGCGTACTCCCCAGGCGGGATACTTAACGCGTTGGCTACGACACTGCCCGGGTCGATACGGGCAACGCCTAGTATCCATCGTTTACGGCTAGGACTACTGGGGTATCTAATCCCATTCGCTCCCCTAGCTTTCGTCCCTCAGTGTCAGTTATGGTCCAGCAGAGCGCTTTCGCCACCGGTGTTCTTCCTGATCTCTACGCATTTCACCGCTACACCAGGAATTCCCTCTACCCCTACCATACTCTAGTCACTCAGTTTCCACTGCCTTTATCTGGTTGAGCCAGATTCTTTGACAGCAGACTTGAATAACCACCTGCGGACGCTTTACGCCCAATCATTCCGGATAACGCTTGCATCCTCCGTATTACCGCGGCTGCTGGCACGGAGTTAGCCGATGCTGATTCCTCAGGTACCTTCAGTACTTATTCCCTGAGAAAAGAGGTTTACAACCCAAGAGCCTTCCTCCCTCACGCGGTATTGCTCCGTCAGGCTTTCGCCCATTGCGGAAAATTCCCCACTGCTGCCTCCCGTAGGAGTCTGGGCCGTGTCTCAGTCCCAGTGTGGCTGGTCATCCTCTCAGACCAGCTACTGATCGGTGCCTTGGTGCGCTCTTACCACACCAACTAGCTAATCAGACGCGAGCTCATCTTCAGGTGATAAATCTTTCACCGTTAGGCACATCCGGTATTAGCAATCGTTTCCGACTGTTGTCCCGAACCTGAAGCCAGATTCTCACGCGTTACTCACCCGTCCGCCACTAAGTTCCGAAGAACTCCGTTCGACTTGCATGTGTTAAGCATACCGCCAGCGTTCATCCTGAGCCAGGATCAAACTCTCCGTTTTGATTCTGTCTGTAGATAAGTGAACTAATCACTCATCTACTTGCTCTTTTAGCTGATTTTACCGTCAGCCTCGGTTTATTCTTTACTATCGCAAGGCTTTTAGTGTATACTAGCTTTCAAACTATAGGATTTTCAAGGTTCGTCGCCCTCGGCGGTGACTTGTTTTTGTGTCCGCGCTTCAGGCACTTATTCAATATAGCGAACCTACTCTTGCCTGTCAACTATTTTCTGAAACTTTTTTGAGATTTTTTTTGAGAGTGCTCAAAACTCCTCACTGTGACGGGTTTAGGCAAAAATGGGAGATGCACTTTCACTCTATTAAGGAAAAGTCGTTGTGAATTTTCAGTCAGTTATAGCTATATTGCATAAGTTCTGGAGCGATCGCGGTTGCCTAATTGCCCAACCCTACGACATTGAAAAGGGAGCAGGCACTAAAAACCCTCACACTTTTTTAAGAGCTTTGGGACCAGAACCGTGGGCTGTCGCTTATGTTGAACCTTGTCGCCGTCCTACTGATGGACGTTACGGCGAAAACCCCAATCGCTTCCAACACTATTACCAGTACCAAGTTCTGATTAAGCCTTCGCCAAATAATATTCAAGAAATTTATCTTGATTCCTTAAGAGCTTTGGGAATTCGTCCTGAAGACCACGATATTCGGTTTGTAGAAGATAATTGGGAAGATGCAACGGTAGGAGCTTGGGGAACTGGCTGGGAAGTTTGGTTAGATGGAATGGAAATCACTCAATTTACATACTTCCAGCAATGCGGAGGCATTGATTGCCGTCCAGTGTCTATTGAAATGACTTATGGCTTGGAAAGATTGACGATGTATCTTCAAGGAGTAGAAGCAATCACCAATATTCAATGGACGGACAACATCACATATGGAGATGTTCACCTGCAAGGAGAAATTGAGCAGTGTGTTTACAACTTTGAAGCCTCAAATCCGGAAATGCTGCTTACATTATTTAATCTGTACGAGCAGGAAGCGCAGCAATTAACCGAACGTGGACTTGTCTTACCTACGTTGGATTATGTTTTGAAATGTTCACACACTTTCAATTTACTAGATGCCAGAGGAGTTATTTCTGTGACAGAGCGAGTTCGCTACATTGCAAGAATTCGAGTTTTAGCGCGGAAGGTCGCACAATTATATGTGGAACAGCGAGAAAAGCTGGGTTTTCCGCTTTTGAATAAGTCAGCAAGTATAGTGCATGCTCACTAATGACCTCAAAGAAAACCTTAAAACCTAACTCACGGATAAAGGTTGTCCCGTGCTTCTTTTGTGAAAAATCTAGAAAAACCCAACATTTCAGACTAGATGCACTGCTGGTATGAGTTTTTGGTAAACCTATTGCCAAAATTGTGATGCACTTGCAGACTGGAAGTCTGGGGCTATACAAAGAAAGTTTATCTACGCAGGCTTAACATAGTAGTTTTCTTGCGTAGAAAACTTTTTGGCTTCTAGTCTACATAGCTACAAATTGTATCTGCCAGGTGTTTGTCCAAAAACTCTGATGAATCAGGTAAGTGGTGTCATAATCTGTCTTGGCTACATTCTAGGATTACTGTTTACAGCAATTCCGTGGGGTGGCTTTTGGGTATTCGCTTTGGGCATAGTGGGAGCTATCTTTTTTGGAAGACAACGCCAAAACATACGGAAACATCTGCCAAAAAAGGATAATTCCCAAGCAAAGACTAAGACAGCGCCACAATTATCGCAAACCACTCCTCACCCTAGAGTGTGGCTTATTGCTGGCGTAGTAGGATTATTCGCTAGTTTCTATTTTCAATCGCGAGTTCCGATACCAGAAGCCAACGATATCAGTAAATTCCTCCCGTTAGAAAATGCCAATAATCAAGAACAACTTTTTATTGTTCGGGGTAAGGTGCTTACTAAACCCCGCATGACTCGGAGTCAGCGTGGACAGTTGTGGTTACAAGCAACTGAGCTTAATGAGGTTAAAAATGAGAATGGCCCAGCTGGTACAAGTAAAGGAGTGACAGGAAAGTTATATGTGACTATGCCTTTACTTCAAACGACTGGGTTGCATCCCAGTCAACAAATTGCTGTGACTGGGGTTTTGTACAAACCAAAACCACCATTAAATCCCGGTGGTTTTGATTTTCAAAAATTTCTCCAGCAAGAAGGTGCGTTTGCTGGTTTGAGTGGACGGCAAGTCAATATTCTGGATGAAGGAAAAAGTTGGGGATGGTGGAAAATTCGAGAACGAATTGTGCGATCGCAAGTTCGTTCGTTAGGTGTTCCAGAAGGTCCACTTGTAAGTGCAATGGTTTTGGGTAGCAAAGTCGTTGATTTACCTTACGAAACCCAAGACCGTTTTGTGCAGGTGGGACTTGCTCATGCTTTAGCCGCCTCAGGGTTTCAAACATCGTTAATTTTAGGTGTCATTCTAGGATTGACATCAAAAGCCAAAAAGGGAACCCAAATTATACTCGGGAGCATAGCTCTGCTTCTTTTCTTAACTTTAACAGGTTTACAAGCATCGGTACTTCGAGCCGTAATTATGGGCTTTGCCGCGCTTATTGGAATAGGATTAAGGCGCACAGTCAAACAATTAGGTTCATTATTGGTTGCAGCAGTTTTATTATTGCTCTTTAATCCTCTGTGGATTTGGGATTTGGGATTTCAACTCAGTTTTCTGGCAACACTGGGGTTAATTGTGACAGGATCCCCAATCACAAAACGTTTTGATTGGTTGCCACTTATGATCACATCTTCAATTGCAGTTCCACTAGCCGCTGCAATTTGGACATTACCTCTTTTATTGTACGTCTTTAATGTAGTAGCGATTTACACTCTACCAGCCAACATTATCTCCACACCATTTATTTCTATCATCAGTATCGGTGGAATGATAAGCGCTCTAGTCAGCTTAATTTCACCAGAGCTTGGAAGCAGCTTGGCTAATTTGTTATATCATCCAACCCACTGGTTGCTTAACTTGGTGGAGTTTTTTGGGAGCTTACCAGGAAGTACAGTTGCTGTAGGTAGCATATCCCTTGGTCAAATGCTAGCAATGTATATATTGATTATCCTGGCATGGGTGGTGCGTTGGTGGCAACAGCGGTGGTGGTTTTCTGCCATAATTGCATTGGGTTTGGTTGTTGTTCCTGTTTGGCATTCTGCAAACACCCTGTTTCGGGTAACAGTGTTAGCAGCAGGCGAGGAACCAGTTTTAGTGATTCAAGACAAAGGAAAGGTCATACTGATAAATAGTGGAGATGAAGGTACGGGACGCTTCACTATACTGCCGTTTTTACAACAGCAAGCTGTGAATAAAGTAGATTGGGCGATCGCTTCTGATTTTCAACACAATGGCAATAATGCTTGGTTGGAGGTATTGCAACGTTTGCCAATTGGAACTTTCTATGACTATTCTCCCACGTCTGACAATGACACAACCAATCAAGTCATTAAAAAGGAAGTGCAAAACAGTAAAGGAATTTACCAACCTTTGTCAGTTGGTCAAACTATCACTACTGGTTCGGTAGTCGCGCAATTAACCAACAACCAATTGCCCATCTTACAGTTGCAAATTTTCGGGCAAAATTGGCTGTTGGTCGGTCAGACCAAAACAACTCAAGTGCTTGAACTTCTGAATAGTGGACGTGTAGTGCGTCCGCAAGTCTTATGGTGTCCTGGTGAATCTTTAAAAGAATTAATTCCTGTCCTGCAACCGCAGGTGGCGATCGCAACCACCACCAATGTTGACCAAAAAACACTATCTGAATTGAGCAAAACTCAGACAAAATTATTCTTTACAAGTAAAGATGGCGCTATCCAGTGGACACCCAACGGACAGTTTGAGACTTTTATCCCAGCAGGTGAAAACAAAACATCTATTTTGTAAAAAATTCGCACATCCATGATAAACTCCTTATAATAGGCTTGTTATGCCTCTGGAGAGGTGGCAGAGTGGTTGAATGCGGCGCACTCGAAATGCGTTTTAGGGCAACCTAACGGGGGTTCGAATCCCCCCTTCTCCGTTTAATAGTAATAATGTGGACACAACTCACTAAAATAGGTGTAGCAAAAACGAAAAAAGAAAACACGCCTAGTAGCTAACCTTTATGCTCACACCTGCTGAATTTCTCAAATACACCCAGTGGTCGGGTATTGCAACATTAGTATTTGCTGCCTTGGCGATTGCGAGTTTTGTTTTCAAATGGGGCATTCGCTTTCGGCTTGTTGGCTCAACTGGCTTTATGGTAGTACTGACAGGTGGTCTATTTGCTTTATCATTGGCTCCTTTGTCTCGCACTGTGATTCCAGGTGCTGTACGGTATAATCTGGTTTATGACAACGGAGGAGCTCAAACAGTTATAGCCATCCCAAAACAAATTACCACCACACAATTAGAAGCAACCTTGCGTCAAGCGGCTAGTGATTTGTATTCTTATGGTCGTTTGGGTGCACTAACAGACAATCAGTTGACAATTCGAGCACGCACCATTATCCACCCAGAACCAGAAATTTCTGTGCCACTTTACCTAGGTAAAGTGAAGCGATCGCTTGCTAGTCGTGAAGATTCTCAAATGACTATCGAGATTTACCGGGAGAAATTTGCTCAATTACCACAAACGACATCTTGAAAAGTGAGGGTGAAGAGGTTCTCCAACACATAGAAAAGTGGTAGTGTTAACTTATTAATTAGTTGTATGTATCATCAATCGACTAAAACTTTGTCTACTCAAACCTCTAGTCCGTTACTCACTGTTTCTGTAGCTCCAGCAAGGGTTATCCGTGGCTCGGATATATTGACACAGGCAAGTGATGCAATTTCTCAGTTGGGAAGTCGTCCTCTAATTATAGGAGGTGAACGTACTCTTGCTGTCACCCAGGAAAGTCTACAAGAACTTCTCAAACAGCAACGGTTGCATGTTGCCCAAGCCTGTTATAGTCCCGATTGTAGTGAAGCCAGCTTGAAAACTTTACACAAAGCGGCAAAAGAGCACAAAGCGGATGTGATAATTGGAGTTGGTGGCGGTAAAGCACTGGATACAGCTAAGTTAGTTGCTTACAAGTTGGAGTTACCAGTAGTCACAATTCCCACTTCAGCCTCTACGTGTGCGGCTTGGACAGCCCTCTCGAATGTCTATTCTGATGAAGGGGCATTTCTCTATGATGTCGGATTGGCAAAGTGTCCTGATTTACTGATACTCGATTACGAGTTAGTGAAAACAGCACCACAACGAACACTTGTAGCGGGAATTGGGGATGCGATCGCTAAGTGGTACGAAGCTTCAGTCAGTAGCGGACACTCGGAACAAACCCTAATTATCGCTGCAGTACAACAGGCGCGAGTTTTACGGGATATCCTTTTCCAAAAATCTAGTATAGCTCTTAAAGAACCTGGTAGCGAAGCTTGGCAACAAGTTGTAGATGCAACAGTTCTCCTTGCAGGAGTCATCGGAGGATTAGGAGGCGCACAGTGTCGTACCGTTGCAGCTCATGCTGTACACAATGGGTTAACTCACATTTGTGAAAGTGGCAGCATTCATGGTGAAAAAGTCGCCTATGGTATTTTGGTGCAACTGCGTTTAGAAGAAATAATACAGGGCAATCAGCTCGCAGCAGCTGCACGACAACAATTATTAAAGTTTTATGCAGAGATCGGATTACCCCAAAAATTGAGTGATTTAGGATTAGGCAATATTACCTTAAATGAATTACAAAAAGCCGCTGAAATTGCCTTAGAAACTCATTCTGACATTCACCGACTTCCATTTAAAGTTGCACTAGAACAGTTGATGGCGGCTATGGTTTCCACCACTGCACCAGTGGAAGGACGAACCCATACGGGTTTAACGTCAACTATGAATAAGGATGAGTAATGATCAAATCAGTGAACAGTAAACACTGAACAGAAACTGAGAACTGAGAACTGATAACTGATAACTGCTGAATGGCATAAAATCCAGAATGCAAAAGATAAATGACGAGTTATGACTCTTTGTTTTTCAGCTTTTATAATTTATTATTTGTAAACCATAATTCCTTCGATGAGATCAGATTGGATTGCTCCAGCGGAACGGATACAGAAATTACCACCCTACGTGTTTGCTCGTCTAGATGAACTCAAAGCGAAAGCACGAGAGCAAGGGCTAGATTTGATTGATTTGGGCATGGGAAACCCAGATGGTGCAACACCGCAACCCGTTATAGAAGCGGCGATCAAAGCTTTGCAAAATCCAGCAAATCATGGCTACCCTCCTTTTGAAGGTACAGCTAATTTTCGCCAAGCTATCACGAACTGGTATCGTCGTCGTTATGGAGTCGATTTAGATCCAGATAGTGAAGCATTACCGCTTCTTGGTTCTAAAGAAGGATTGGCTCATCTTGCCATAGCCTATATTAATCCTGGTGACTTGATTTTAGTACCTTCTCCTGCCTATCCTGTCCATTTTCGTGGTCCAATTATTGCTGGAGGCAAAGTTCACAGCTTAATTCTCAAACCCGAAAATGACTGGCTGATTGATTTGGCTGCAATTCCTGATGCTGTTGCCGAACAAGCAAAGATTCTCTATTTTAATTATCCCAGTAATCCGACAGCTGCGACTGCACCCCGTGAATTTTTTGAAGAAATTGTTGCTTTCGCGCGTAAATATGAGATTCTGCTCGTACATGACTTGTGTTACGCTGAGTTAGCTTTTGATGGCTATCAACCAACGAGTTTGTTAGAAATTCCTGGGGCGAAAGACATTGGCCTTGAATTTCATACTCTTTCCAAAACCTACAATATGGCAGGTTGGCGCGTCGGTTTTGTAGTTGGTAACCGCCATATCATTCAAGGTTTGCGGACACTAAAAACGAATTTGGATTATGGCATTTTTGCAGCATTGCAAACCGCAGCCGAAACCGCATTGCAGCTGAGCGATGATTATTTACATGAGGTACAAGAACGTTACCGTACTCGCCGTGATTTTGTCATTCAAGGCTTAACCGAGTTAGGCTGGAATCTGAGTAAAACCAAAGCGACGATGTATTTGTGGATTCCTTGTCCTGTTGGCGTGAGTTCTACAGAATTTGCTCTCAAAGTCCTACAGCAAACTGGTGTTGTGTTTACTCCAGGTAATGCTTTCGGGGTTGGGGGTGAAGGGTATGTACGAATTAGCTTAATTGCGGAGTGCGATCGCTTGGGTGAAGCTTTGCACCGTTTAAAGCAAGCTAATATCCGCTTCGATTGACAGACTAATCATCCAAACTCTATGAGTCCAGAGTAAGATGGCAACTAAAAGTTCTAAAGCTATAATTACCGATTAATCCAATTCTTTGGGAAGCTACTCAGCTATTGTGATTAATCAACACTCTGATAACCTGTTAAACCTTCAACTAAAAAAAACATCAGTTGAGGGTTATAAATTTAGCTGGTTTGATTGGTTTTGTCTTTGGTATCCTCCTGGCTGGCTGATTTTATTCAACCGACACTGGCAGCATTATCACAAAGATCCAGATGGTTGGAATTGGTTAGAATACGGGTTATTTTTGATTCCGTGCGGATTTTACTTGGCACTTTTGATTCGTTGGTTGCGACTTGGCTGTCGTTCACCTCGTCGGGAAATAGGTGAATTTGATCCAAATTATCAAAAAGCTTTTCGAGACGAAATAATTGCTCCTATTGTTAAATATTATTTTCGAGGTGAGTTACAGAAAATTGAGAATTTGCCACAAACAGGTCCAATGATTGTGGCAATAAATCATGCAGGAATGTGTTTCCCATGGGACTTTTTAACGTTAGGTTACTTGTTAAGTAAAACACAAGAATGGTTGGTGCAACCGTTAGCTGGAGTTTCTTTATTTGATCATCTTTGGATCACCTGGTGGTTACCACCTGGATGGTCAAAAGTTTTGGGTGGTGTGAGAGCAGAATTAAATGATTTTAAGAGTGTAATGCAAGAACGTAAAATTCTTTTGTATGCACCAGAAGGTTTACGCGGACCTAGAAAAGGTTGGGTACAACGCTATCAACTAGAAAGGTTTGATTTGAGTTTCATTCAATTAAGCCAACGTTATCAAATTCCGATCTTACCTGTTATTTGCATTGGTAGTGAGAATTTACATCCTTGGACTTTAAATATAAAAACATTGCAGAGGTTATTTAATTTACCATTTTTGCCAATATCACCTCTGATGCCATTATTTATTCTGTTTCCATCAATGGGAGTCTGGGCGATGAGAACTCGCCTGCGTTACTTTATTCAACCTTTGTGTACAACTGAGTTAAATGGTGAAAAGACGAAAAGAACAGAAATTTATCGTCAAGCACAACAGTTACGAGAAAAGTTGCAAAATCAAATTAACCAGTTGTTAAGTCAGGGGTAGCATGCAATATGGTTCGGTTAAGCCCAAAACATTGGGCTGTGCGCTCACTTATTTTTCAAGTTGCTGAGTATGTTCACATTTCTCCTTTACGTTTTGGGTATGACAGATCATAAGTCTGAATGTAAATTTTGCCACTCACCAGAAAAGATAGACTCAGTTGCAGTCGCGATTCTCAGCAAATCTTGCAGTAGTAAAGGCGACCATTGAACGCCCGCCTTGCGCCCTGCGGCAAAAAGTTGTTGAGTCTTTATGCTCAATAGATACAAGGCGTAAGCTAATTTTTTGTCTACAACAGCAGTATCTTTTACAGCTTCAAACACCACTTTCAATGCCAACAAAATCGAGGTAATCTGACCTGGTATTGGTGATTGTCCCCGCTGTAGACGTATCAACAAGGCATCAGGGTTTTCCTCGTTATAAAGTGTTTGGTCAATCAAAAATTTGCAAGCGGTTTGGTAATTCATGTTCGAGGGGCATCCATTACACCTTTGCCTACCTATTGCAACATTTGACTCGTGGATTAACATTTTACCTTGATAGCTCTACAAACGTGTCATATAAAAAGAATTCCCTGATTCAGTGGCAAGTAATACTGGCATAATTGCACAATGAAGGCAGTTCCTGATTGTTGTTGTCCGACAAATGCCGACTTTACTTGCTGACGCTCAAAACTTACTCTCTGACTTACTCAAGCGCTACTCATCCCGTGTAGATTATTTGATGATTCGTCTTGAAGAAGCTGAAGGAACGGATATTTTCTTACGTGGCGACCAGGTAGAAACCCTTAGCGAAGGTATTTCCATTGGTGGACAGATTCGCGCCTGTCACAAAGGTGGATGGGGGTTTAGCAGCTTTAACCAACTGTCGACAATTAGCGATCGCATTGAAGAAGCCATCACCGCCGCCAAAATCGTTGGTGAAGAAGAAACTATCTTAGCTCCCATTGACATTGTGCAAGCAGTGTGCGACATGCCACTAACTGGAAGCGACCCCCGGCAAATCTCGTTGAAAAAGAAAAAAGAATTGTGCGATCGCTACACCGAATTACTCAAAAGCGTTGACAGCCGGATTACCACCACTTCTGTTCGTTATGGAGACAGTGCCCAAAGAGTTATCCTCGCCACCAGTGAAGGAACTTTGATTGAGCAATCTTGGGTAGATATGGAAATGCGCTTCGCCGCCACAGCCAGAAACGGCGAAACTGTGCAAACTGGAAGAGAAACCACAGGTTCGCGCAAAGCTTTTGAAGATTTGACGACTTTGGATGAACAAGTCAAAGAAGCTGCACAAAGAGCAGTTGCAGCTTTATATCTGCCATCGGTGAAAGGTAATACTTATACTGTGGTGATAGATCCGATTCTTTCCGGGTTATTTGTTCACGAAGCCTTTGGGCATCTTTCCGAAGCAGATATGGCGTACGAAAACCCAGATTTGTTGGAAGTGATGACGATTGGGCGGCGATTTGGACCACAAGAACTACAGATTTTTGATGGTGCAGCGCCCCAAGGACATCGAGGTAGCTATTTTTACGACGATGAAGGCACACCTGCAACCACAACTCAACTTATAGAAGATGGGATTTTGACAGGACGTTTACATTCGCGCGAAACGGCTGGCAAATTGGACGAAGCGCCGACAGGTAATGCACGCTGTCTTAGTTATCACTATCCTCCTATTGTACGGATGACAAATACCTGGATAAAACCGGGAAAAACACCGGTTTTGGACTTATTCAATGGTATAAAAGAAGGAGTTTATGCCCGTAACTGGTTGGGTGGAATGACGAATGGAGAAATGTTCACCTTCAGCGCTGGGGAAGCGTGGATGATTAGAAACGGGAAGATTGCTGAACCTGTTAAAGATGTGACGCTTTCAGGGAACGTTTTTCAAACTTTGGCAGATATTGAGGCGATCGGCGATGACTTTTACTGGGATGAGTCGGGCGGTTGCGGTAAAGGTGGACAAAATGGTTTGCCTGTAGGTTGCGGTGGTCCTAGTTTAAGGATACGTGATGTGGTGGTGGGAGGAGAAGCGGCTTAGAGGATGTTTCAGAAGTATTGTTTTAATCATTAGATCATTTAGATCCCCCCTACTGGTTAAAAAGGGGGGTAAAAGTCATTTAAAGGGTAGGTTATCTCGCTCCCATGCTCTGCGTGGGAGTGCCATATACGAGGCTGCCTTTCATAATTATATTAAGGTAGCAGCCCACAGTTAAGCATCCCTTGACAGAACCAGGGAATGAGGAAGGTGAATTATGGTTACAACGGCAATACCAGCAGAAACTAGGACAATACTATCGAATATCAGCTGGCAAACATTTAAAATTATGCTGGCGGAAATGGGTTCGGAGCGAAAAAACCGACTTGCTTACGACAATGGAATATTAGAAATTATGACACCACTGATGCCGCACGAAAACTCCAACCGTGTGATCGAAGGTTTTGTTGTTGCGTTGTGTGAAGAGTTTGGCTTGGAGTTTAAACGTGCTGGTTCACTAACTTTAATACGAGACAATTTAGAACGAGCAAGTGAACCAGATAGCAGCTACTATATTCAGAATGAATCTAGAGTCAGGAACAGAGAAAACATAGATTTAGCAATTGATCCACCGCCAGACTTAGTGTTGGAAGTTGAATACTCCAAACCCAAAGTTGATAAGTCAAAAATTTATACAGCAATTGGTGTGCCAGAATTCTGGCGGTACAACGGCAGTGCATTGCGAATTTATATACTTAATGATGGGCAATACACAGAAGTTGAAACTAGCCCGACTTTTGCATCCGTACCAGTAAAGGAAATTCCCCGGTTTATTCAAGAAACTAAAAAGAATGGAGAAATGGCAACAACACGCGCTTTTCGTGCTTGGGTCAAACAGCAGATTGCTATCATACATCCATAAAAGGGCGTACTATGAGCAAAACAAACTTCTCAGCTGATATCTCCCCTGAGGAACGTCATAGAAAGCTCGTTGAAATGTCGGAGGAAGAAATCGATTACTCTGATATTGCACCGCTTGATGAAGACTTCTGGAAAAATGCTGAGGTTTCGTGACCTCAGAAGAATCAAATGTCAAAATAATTACATTTGATTTCACTCCGTTCTCATCCGCCTAGGACTGAAAGTCCCAGGCTAATAGGCGAAGTCCATTAAAATGGACTAAAATTGGAGCTAAGGTTTGAGTATATTTAAACACGATTGTCTCGCTCCCATGCTCTGCGTGGGAGTGCCTAAAAGGAGGCTCTGCCTCCTATAATTTAACTATCTAGAAGTTAATTGCTTGCCCGCTCGTCTAACCAAGTCACTAAATCAGCGATTGATGACATTCTAAAAAGCGCTCTAGCTAAAGCTTCTAACTGTTCTTTGTTGAAAACTTGAACTCGCTCAAGAATTGACGAATCAATTTCACCAAAGCGTTCATTAAGTAAAGACAGACACAATCTAAGTTCTCCCTTCTGTTCTCCCTTCTGGAAAATATCCTGATAAATAACTGACTCTTGCATAATATCCTCGCTCAAAAATTGACGAATCAAGTTTTTCTCAAATTTCAAACCCGCTAATATCTCTGTGTAAGCTGCAATATTCTGCCTCGTCTCCCTATCCGAAATTCTAGCAACGCTCTGGGCAACCTGCGATAATAATCCTTGGGGTGAGTTTGTTTGCGTTAAGGGTGCTAACGGTAAGAGTGCAGGATTATTGAGAAATTGCACGGAATCTTGTTCCCACATCCGCAAAACGCGATAGCGATGAGTTGTCGTCTCACTGCGATATTCTTCGGTGAAGGCAATTTCGTCATTTGTTTGTTGTAAAAAAATGACGACTTGGGTTACAGGGACTTTATACTGACGTATCAATCTGACAGAATAATCCAACATCCGAAAAGAAATCGGTGTTTTAGATCTTGTTATGGTTTGAAATTCAATGTGTAAAATGCGGTTTTCTGTTTGCAGAAATGTCAAGGAATCAGCGCGAATTGGTTCAATGCTCAATTCTGTTTTTAAGACTTCGATGCTTCGTGGTTCAACCGCTAGCAACCAACGCGCAAAATCGGTTGGATACTTTTCAGCTAAGATTTTACAAACGTTGTCGTAGCTCACAAATTAAAATCTAATTTACACTGATATAATTTTATTACTTAGTTGCTATCAACAAGATTTTTCAATAGAAATAACCTAGTTCAGAAGAATCGTTGGTTGGGTTAAGCGATCGCCCTTGGCGGCTGCTTCAGGAGCATCGCCACTGCGTTTGCGTAAGCAGATAGCCCAACCCAACAAAACCCAAGACTGAGGTTGAAGAGTGGAAGTTTGAAGTTCTGAAGTGGAAGTTTCGAGTTCTAAAATGGAAGCATACACCACAAGGTAGGGGCACAACATGCTCATTGGTTTCAACTGAAGCCCCGAGTCTTAAGGGCTAGACAAAGAATTCACACTTGTACATAACCGAAAATATGCAATTTGGATGTGTTTTAGTTTATGAATGTATATACAGACTAACCTGACTCAGGCACAATGCAGTTAGATGGTGAAAAGTTAAAACAGTTACAAGATGCCTTACTCAGCGCTTTTCCTGACCAAGGAGAATTAGAACAGCTAGTTAGATTCAAACTGAATGAAAGTCTTAACACAATTGCGGTTGCTAATGGCGCGAATTATTCTTATGTTATATTCAAGCTTATTACATGGGCTGAATCTGAAGGCAAGTTGAGAGAACTGATTTCTGCGGGATGTAGTGAAAAGCCTGGGAATTCTCAGTTAATGTTATTTTGTGAACAACTGCGACAACAGCAAGCTACAACAAAACAATCTTATAGATTGATGAATCCATGCACATTTGACTTGGGCGAATTAATTAGAAGCTGTTTGAACATATTAGAAGACAAACAAGGACTTGTTGGACTCGCTGTTCCCTATAACCAAGATCCTTTTTTGATATACTTCTGCGAACGTCTGAAGGAAAGAATTGGTAAAAGTCACACTGACAACAAACAGCCTTTGACATTGGATAATTATCGCACTTCTGTAGACACAGCAGTAACGACAATGAAACGATACAAAAAACTTCTACAAAAAGGCGATGTCATTTGTCCAATTCGAGTTGCTGTCTCTGACCCCAATTCAAGTCATGAATTCTGGAAAAAAATTTCGGCTGAATTTCAAGATCCTCAAAATTCTTTTGAACACCGCTTCATCATAATTATGGTGAGCAGTGAATACAAATTTTTTCCACAAGGTGTCACTCAGCTAACACCTCCACAGTTCACGAAAGCGGATGCTCATGAATGGATTCTTGAGGTGACAGATAATTTGGGATGGAGAGAAGAAGATAGAAATAAGTGGAAGCGATATATGATTGATGAATGTCTTGAGAGTGAATGCTTAAATATTAGGTCAGTTTATGAGCATTTAGACCACGCTATTAAACTTTTGCAACAAAACCATACAGCAGAAGCTTTTCTACAAGAACTTGAGATTTGAGATGTCTAAACGCTCTATTGATACCTCTACCAGCTTCTCTACCATCGCTTACGAATCCTTGGAGGACTCTCGTGAAATCGAAACTCTGGAAATCGCAGTATCTGAAGAAAACCCTGCAAAAAAGACGATAACAATATATAAGGAACCCTACTTACCTGATGACAAGTTAGTTGAAGCAGTTAATTTGGCGATCGCCCTTGGTCGCCCCTTACTATTACAAGGCGAACCTGGTTGTGGTAAAACACGGTTAGCCTATGCTGTCGCTTATGCCTTGGGCTTACCTTTGGAAGTCAGTTATATCAAGTCTACCAGTCGTGCTCAGGATTTACTTTACACTTACGATGCTGTCAATCGCCTTTATGATGCTCAGTTAGGGACTGAAGGATCGCGTAGTCGAGACATTCGCAATTATATTCATTTAGGTTCATTGGGAAGAGCGATCGCACGCGCTCAATATGGGCGTCGTTCTGTGGTGCTAATTGATGAAATCGACAAAGCTGATCTCGACTTTCCCAACGATTTGTTATGGGAGTTGGATCGGTTGGAATTTCGCGTTACTGAAGCTCCAGAGATATCTTACACTGTTGGCGACAACCCAGCATTACGTCCAATTGTGTTTGTCACGCACAATGAAGAAAAAGCATTACCAACTGCGTTTCTGCGTCGATGCATTTTTCACTACGTGGAATTTCCCGAAACAGAGGAGGATTTGCAACAGGTTTTAGCAACTCACCAGATTTCTAACCAAGAATTGAGCAAAAAAGCTATCAAAGTTTTGTTAGAACTTCGCAAACTTGATCTTAGCAAGCGACCAGGTTTAAGTGAACTGCTGGACTGGGTGGGTTATTTGGAAGCGGTAAAAACTCCGGTAGAGGAACTTGACAAATTGCCATATTTGGGAGCATTGCTCAAACAAGAGAGCGATCACCAACGCGCAATGGAGGCGTTGGTCAAACAAGAGAGCGATCGCCAACGCGCAATCAGGGAGTATCCCAAGCAGTGAAGCAACCCAAGTTACCCGCGTTTCTCTGGGAGTTATTTCAAAAGCTACGCCGTCGTGGGTTTCCACTCACACCAGATGACTATGAAACGCTGCGACAGTCTTTGCAAGCTGGCTTTGGTTGGTCATCACAAGAAGCGCTGCGAGATCTATGCAATTCCCTCTGGGCAAAGTCGCGCCAAGAACAGGAAATTCTCACTGCGTTGTTTAACCAACTTGCACCAAAAAACGAAGATTGGCAATTGTCTTCTGTGCAAGCGCAAAACAATTCTGATGGGACAGATTCGTCAAAAAAAGAGCAGCATCAAGATGTTCCGGAGGCTCAGAAGCATGACGAGATTGTAACCGAATCTCGTAGCGGCTTACCTCCGATCTTCTTAAAGGATGTGCAACTTTCTGAACGTCGGTTTATCTTCGTACCCCTGTCTTCTGTGCAAGCGGAGAAAGATTTTGATGCCATAGACTTATCAAACAAAGAGCAGCGTCAAGACGTTCCGAAGCCTCAGAAGCATGACGAGATTGTAACCGAATCTCGTAGCGGCTTACCTCCGATCTTCTTAAAGGATGTGCAACTTTCTGAACGTCGGTTTATCTTCGTACCCCTGTCTTCTGTGCAAGCGGAGAAAGATTTTGATGCCATAGACTTATCAAACAAAGAGCAGCGTCAAGACGTTCCGAAGCCTCAGAAGCATGACGAGATTGTAACCGAATCTCGTAGCGGCTTACCTCCGATCTTCTTAAAGGATGTGCAACTTTCTGAACGTCGGTTTATCTTCGTACCCCTGTCTTCTGTGCAAGCGGAGAAAGATTTTGATGCCATAGACTTATCAAACAAAGAGCAGCGTCAAGACGTTCCGAAGCCTCAGAAGCATGACGAGATTGTAACCGAATCTCGTAGCGGCTTACCTCCGATCTTCTTAAAGGATGTGCAACTTTCTGAACGTCGGTTTATCTTCGTACCCCTGTCTTCTGTGCAAGCGGAGAAAGATTTTGATGCCATAGACTTATCAAACAAAGAGCAGCGTCAAGACGTTCCGAAGCCTCAGAAGCATGACGAGATTGTAACCGAATCTCGTAGCGGCTTACCTCCGATCTTCTTAAAGGATGTGCAACTTTTGGAACGTCGGTTTATCTTTGTACCGCAGTTCCCATTAACTTATCGAGAAGTCGCTCAAACTTGGCGGCGCTTACGCCGTCCCGTGCGGGTAGGACCAGCAACAGAACTGGATGTTGAGTCCACAATTATGCGTCGTTGTCAACAGGTATTTGCAGCTTCTGTTGTGTTAAGACCGAGACGCCGCAACGTTGCGCGGTTACTCATGCTTGTGGATCGTCAGGGTTCCATGACTCCTTTCCATCGCTTTTGTGAAGAAGTTTGCAGAGCAATTCAACAAGCAGGGAGATTGGAAGAAACAGCAATTTATTACTTTCACAACGTTCCTGCTGAAGGTGCGGATGAGCAAGTGCTAGAACCTCTGGGAAAAGAACTCTTTCCAGTTCTCGATTCCATTTTGCCTCAGATAACTCCCCTCAAAACAGGTTATCTCTACGAAGATTCTGATTTGCTGTCTCCTATTGCGTTGGAGGAAGTTCTTCAAAAATATGCAGCCGATGCATTCGTGGTGATGATAAGTGATGCTGGTGCTGTGCGTAAATGTTACAATGTTGTGCGTCTGTTAGATACCATCTCTTTTATCAAAGCACTCCGCGCTTACACTTTAAACTATGTTTGGCTCAATCCCCTGCCTAAGTCATATTGGAAGGATAACACCGCAGCCCAGATTGCACGCCATGTGCCGATGTTTCCTTTGAATCGGGAGGGCATTTACCAGGCGGTGAATGTGCTACGCGGACAGCAATATAATTTAGAAAAACCTTTTTAAATATGAACTCGGCTGAATTACCCTTAATTCCCGAAGAACCCCACCCTGCCTTTGACTTACGTCAAAGTCGTCCCTCCCCTTATCAAGGCTACGGTGTACACACATCTCACTTCTCACCTCACCCTCGCTTTACCCTGCGGGTAAATCTTTCCCTCTCCTTACTAAGGAGAGGGATGCCCGATAGCGTAGCGTGCCGTTAGGCATAGGGCAGGGTGAGGTTTTGAGCGCGAAGTTTCGAGTCATGCGATGGGGTGTTTTTAAGACAATGGGCAATTAAATAAACTCAAGATGACTACCAACGTGTCTAAACTTGTAGAGCGGCGTTTGAATGACTTTAAGCGTAGATGTGGTAAGGATGGGGATGCAGCCTTGCAACTAGCGTATCACGCTGCAATACCCGTTGCCTTAAATCCTGAATTGCTGCACTTTCTGCGAATTAACTTCTTTCTCGATCCACCTGAGCAACTTCCTTATACAGTCGAGTTTGAGTTTCTCACTTCTGGGCTGTGTCGTGAAATTGACGCAGAACTGTATGAAATCGAGCCAGAAATTCGCAATGAGTTGTTGCAGGAGTTGATGAAAAGGGAAGATGCAAAACAACGAATTCAAGATGTCGCTACGCTGCTTTGGCAGTATGTGGAATATCATTCACCTTGGGCAGATCGAGTTGAATTAGAACGGGCGCAACAACTGACTGCACTCAATTTTCTAGATCCGGCAAAGGCAAAAGAGTGGTTGGATGAAGCAGAAGCTAATCCTAGTTTAGGGAGAGCGGAGCGGGAATGGTTTATAGCGATGCGACAGGAAATTGAGGAACTTCCTGACATCTCTACCCTATCGACAGAGAAACAAAGTGAGCAAAATGATCTTCCTTCAGAAAAAGGTGTAGACTACACACGGCTGCGAGATTTACTGAAAACAGGAAAGTGGGAAGAAGCTGATAACGAAACTTTCGCTGTCATGCTCAAGGCAGCTGGCAGAAAAAAAGAAGACGGGCAGCTGGATGTCGAATCCATCAAAAATTTTCCCTGCACTGACTTACGCACAATTGACCAACTTTGGGTAAAATACAGCAATGGGCGCTTCGGCTTTAGTGTGCAAAAGCGTATTTGGGAAAGCGTCGGTGGCAAACCAGACGCTAATATAAAAATCTGGGAGAAGTTTAGCAATCGCGTGGGTTGGCGCAAAGGAATGTTTTGGAACAAATTTCGGCTGCGCTACTCCATGTCTAATATGCGCAGTAGTGTAACTTTGCTATGGAACCAAGAATGGCTGTCATACTCGGAATTAACCTTCTCCACAAATGCCCCCCGGGGACATCTCCCATTGACATTTGCAATCGGAGTGCAGTCTTTTATGGGATTTGAAAGAAAGTATATTCAGTATGGTGGGGAGTATCTCTCGGCGCGAGGACGCTACGCCACCTGCATACGCCTCTTCTCTCGCGTCCAGACTTGTAAACTGTAACATATAAGGCTTACACAAAATTGTAAAGATTCGCAAACAAGTGATTTCCCACGAAGTATTGCGGTTTCTACGTTTGCGTTACCTGGCACTGCATCCGAATAGAGTCTTCTTCTTGTACTTGTAGTACCATGCTGGCAAATTGTGGGTTATAACAATTCGCGAAAATAAACTTGTACGCTACTTCTTCTATTTCTTGGTTCGTTGCTTCCCAGTCATCCCAAAATGAAACCTAAATTCACGATTATTGCAATAGGTGGTGATGTGATAGTAGAATCCAGCTTAAAAGTTTCGCTGAGAACGAAGCATCAATACACCTCATCATGAGAGCCAATATCGATTAAAACAATCATCTCTTCATCCGCATCAGGATTTGGCTCAAATGTATAGATAATGCGGCAATCATACTCAACCCAACACGCCCACAAACCATCTAAATCACCTTTCAATTTATGTGATTTTAAAGCAGGTGCGAATGGGTCAGTCGTAAGTAATTCCAAAACCTCGAAAATTGTTTCTTCCAAACGAGGATTTTTACGAACAACTCGCTTAAAAGCACGCTTGAAGCTATTATCCCAAATTAGTACTCTCATTCCTCACTCAGCAAATCAGCTCGTAGGTTAGCAAGAGTACCACGTTTTGCTATACCTGTTCTCATTGCTTCCAGTGTTTGTGCTGCATTGCTGGCGATTTCTTGACGCCGTTTTTCAACTCGCCGTTTATAAATGAGTTCCAGTAGTAAATCTTGCTCTTCGGTTGAAAGAGCCTCTACATATTCAATGACTGTCTGTAAGGATGCAGGCTTGCTCATCAGCAATGTTTATAGGTTTTGATAATTTTATCTTCCTTTATTTTATAGCAGTTCTCAACTGGGTGTAATATAGATTGTTTGTAGGCAAATTGTAGCAAAACAAAGTAAAGTTTTGAATAATTAGTTACTATGCCAGAAATGTCAGACACCGAGTCACAACCTGAAAGCGAAAAATTCGATGTCTTCCTCGCACACAACAGTGCAGACAAACCCGAAGTGAGAGCCATTGCTAATCAACTCAAGGCGCGAGAGATTAAAGTATGGCTCGATGAAGAACAAATTCCACCAGGAAGATCATTTCAAGACGAAATCCAAAAAGCAATTCCACTTGTTCAATCCGCCGCCATCTTTATAGGTTTGAAAGGATTAGGAAAATGGCAGACAATGGAAGTGCGATCGCTAACAAGAATGTGTGTTGAGAAACATATTCCTTTGATTCCTGTTCTCCTTCCTGGCGTGAGTCAATTTCCAGAAAAATTAGTCTTTTTAAAAGAGTATATACGGGTATAATTTTCTAAAAGTACTGATGATGCTCAAGCGTTGAAGAATTTGGTGTGGGGAATTACTGGAAGTCAATCATCAGCACAACAAAAGCCAACTGAACTGTGGTTCAATGGTGATCGCTTGCAGCAGTTCCACAAAGCACTCCTGAGTGCATTTCCTACGACTGCAAAACTCAAGCAGATGGTTCGCTTCAAATTAGATGAGAACTTGGAGGCGATCGCAGGAGGTGCAAACCACTCAGAAGTTGTATCCAACCTGATAGAATGGGCTGATGCTGAAGGGCGACTGGAAGAGCTATTAACTGCTGCTCGTAAAGACAATCCTGGTAACCCAGCTTTGAAGAGATTTGATGAACAAATGCGTGGTGGTTAGCGATCGCCTAATTTTTCAGTACTATGCGCCACTACCTCTTTTTCTTGGCGTCCTTGGCGTCTTGGCGGTTTATTTAATTCGGTATTCTACCTTATGGGAACGCCTAGCGGCGAACGGGCGGTTTAGGAGTAATCAACCAGACTTAATATTATTTCCGCCTCTTTCCTGCCTAATAACGATTATCATTATTATATGACTATACCCAAAATTACTGTTGTCGCAGGTTCAGCAGGCGCAGGAAAAACCACTTGGATTACTCAACAAATAGCTTGTAGTGATGTCACTACGAGTCATGTATTGTATTTCAGTCCTGGAGTTGGGAATGTTCCCATCGATCAAACCCGCCTGAAAAGCGAATATCCTACTGTTAAAGTCTTTAAAGATGGAGAAGAAGTTGAGTTTCTCAGACACTTACCCTCAGCAGACGCTGTTTATATCGAACTGGGATTTTATTTAGAACTGAATGCCGTAGCACCAATATTGGATAATTTATCGTACCGTGCAATCGCCATCTTGCCACCACATCTCCAAGACTCTGAGTATCATGCTTGGGCAGATAAAATTATACTAGGAGCAACGACAAATAGTAGTATGACCACTACCCAGTTATGGCGTGTTCCTACAACTGGTGAGGTTATCGATGAAGATAGTTTGGAGGACTTTTGGTATGAAATCACTCACGCTGCTTACGGACAGGTGAGCCGTGCTAAGGGAATTTTTGATGTTGGGGATGGGCGATCGCTTTATGCTGATTTCGCTGCAGGCGTTCCATCAACCGATTTTCTAGAATTAGACTTACCCCGCCACTTGGAAAATAGACCCCAACGTTTCAGTGGGATAGAAGTGTCAGGAGAAAACTTAGACGAAACAGCGATCGGGCAAACTTTAGAAGACTGCTGTTTGTCAGACGCTGCAATTTGGCAATACCAACAACAGGTAAAACAAGTTCTACTTGAGGAGATAGAAGCGTGAAAATAGCGGTCATGTCATGTATTCATAGCAATTATGAAGCCTTGGACGCTGTCTTGCTGGATATTGACAAGCACTCATGCGAAAAAATTTATTGTCTTGGTGATTTGGTAGGATATGGTCCTTATCCTAATGAAGTGGTAGCGCAAATTCGTTCTTTAGATATTCCTACCGTCGCTGGTTGTTGGGATGAGGATATTGTCGAAGCATTGAATTCTTGCGAGTGCAGTTTTCCTTCCCTTTTGGCTGAAAAGCGGGGAAAAATCGCTCACGAGTGGACAAACAAGGAAATTCTTCCAGAGAACCGCCAATTTCTCGCCCAATTACCCGATACTTTCCGTGAAGGAAACATAGCGTTTGTTCACGGTAGTCCCCACAGCAACCACGAGTATTTGTTACCAGAACTCGACGCTTTTGTGGCACTAGAGCGCGTACTTTCGACAGATAGTGATGTGTTATTTTGTGGTCATACTCATGTGCCTTATGTCCGTACTCTGGATGCAGGAAGTTTACAGGTACGTACTAAAGGTGAGAATGGACAAGAAGAGGAAAGGCACTTTACAGCACCGCTGAAAAAGATTGTCAATGTGGGTTCGGTGGGAGAACCTCGACATGGAAGACCTCATGCAACTTATGTTATTTACGACACTGACACTCAAGAAGTCACGCTACGGGAAGTACCCTACGATTATCAGAAAACTGTAAGGGGGATTATTGAAAAGGGTTTACCTGCTATTTTTGCTTGGCGTTTAGCGCAGGGAATGGAGTTTGCAGAACGTGCGGATGATCCAAGCCATGTGTGTACGAGGTAAAACAGTGAACAGTGAACAGGCTGCTGATGACTGATAACTGATAACTGATAACTGAATAACCGTTGACAAATGACCAATAACTAATAATGAATAACCAATGACTAAATGGGCAATTTTAAGTGGAATTGAAGGAAATTTGGCGGCTTATGAAGCGGTGATGGCAGATATTAAGCGTCAGAGTCGTTTTGTGCAGGCATTATATATTCTCGGTGATTTGGTGGGATCAACGAAAGAATCTGAAGAACTGGTGGAAAGAGTGCGTAATCCCCGAGTTGGTGAATTGGAACCGCTTGTGTGTAAGGGATGGTGGGAAGAACAGTGTTTGATTTTGCATGGTGTTGGTGCGACTGGGGAACCGACGGAGTTAATGGCGAGGTATGGGGGAGAAACGGTTAAATTACTGTGGGATAGTGTGTCCCGTCAGACAGTACAATGGTTACGAAACCTTGATTTTGGTTTTTTTGAGTTGGATTGTTTGTTAATTCATGGTACGACAGTATCTGTTAGTGAAGAACTGACACTTTTAACTCCACCCATTCAAATGTTGGATAGGTTGTCGCGGATGCAAGCGAATAACCTATTTTGTGGTCGTTCTGGTTTGACTTTTCAATATCAACTAGAAGCAGGTTCTATCACCACACAAGTTACAACCCTCGATAGTCAAACTTCTCCCACAACTATCAACGTTTCGTCGCGTCAAGTGGTTGGGGTGGGGAATGTGGGACGCACTCCTGGGGAAGCAACCTATACCCTCTATAGCCCAAACACAAACCAAGTCGAATTCCGGACTGTCCGCTACGGGGAAAAAAAGGGTTTTGGAGTCAATAAGAAGGGGTATAAGGGTGTAGGGGTATAAGGGTGTAGGGGTGTAAGGGTGTAGGGGACATGGGGGCGCTTGACACCAAGATGATTTTAGAACAGCCTTACAGATATGCTTACTCTTCGGTGGTTCTACCAGAAAGCAAAAAAAGCTGTTTGAAAACGATTATCATTATTTAGCAGAACAATTATTATTCACTCCCATGTCATCAGAAAATCCTTCTTCTAATCACACAGCACCTACAGCTACAACCCTGATTCATCGCCCCCGTCGCCTACGTCGCACTGCAACTTTACGTCGCATGGTGCAAGAAACAACGCTGACTGTCGATGACCTCATTTATCCCATGTTTGTCATGGAAGGTGAGGAACAGAAAATGGAAATTAGCTCCATGCCTGGGTGTTATCGATATACTTTAGATTTACTATTAGAAGAAATAGCAGAGGTGTGGCGACTAGGGGTAGGAGGTGTTGCACTCTTCCCTGTCATACCAGAAGTAAAAAAAGATGACGTGGGTAGTGAAAGCTACAACCCTGAAGGATTGGTACAGCGAACTGTCAAGGCAATTAAAGAAGCTGTGCCAGGTATCCTAGTAATTACCGATATTGCTCTTGACCCTTTTACGACTCATGGTCACGATGGTATCGTAGATGAAAACGGGGTTATTCTCAATGACCCCACAGTCGAAGTCTTGGTGAAAATGGCACTTTCACAAGCAGCTGCAGGTTCAGATATGGTCGCACCTTCTGACATGATGGATGGTAGGGTAGGGGCTATTCGTAAAGCGCTGGATTCGGAAGGATACATAGATGTGCGGATTTTGGCATACTCTGCAAAATACGCCTCTGCATATTATGGTCCATTTCGGGATGCGTTGGATTCTGCACCAAAATTTGGGGATAAGAAGACTTATCAGATGGACGGTGCAAATGCTAGAGAAGCTATCAAAGAAGTAGCGCTAGATATTGCCGAAGGTGCAGACATCGTGATGGTCAAGCCTGCTTTAGCATATTTAGATATTATCCGCCAAGTCAAAGATTACACGCAATTACCTGTAGCCGCTTATAACGTTAGTGGTGAGTATGCCATGATTAAAGCTGCTGCTCAAATGGGCTGGATTGATGAGAAAAGAGTCATTTTAGAGACTTTGACTAGTATGAAACGGGCGGGTGCTGATTTGATTTTGACTTACTTTGCCAAAGAAGTTGCGTTGATATTGGTTAACAGGAGAGCGTTTTTGTTTTAGTAGCAACCAGCCATACCACACTCAGCGGCTGTTGTATCCTCCCCGCGAGTTTGGGGAGAATATTTTTTTGATTGTTAGTTATAGGACTTATATCAAATCCGGGTAAATGCACATGGTATAAAAAACGCATAAACATTATAAATTAAGGGTGAAGGTTTGTGGGAACTGCGTGCAATCAACAGGATTTGATATTACGCACAAGTTACGAAAAAACAAGAGTGTGAGATTGCTTCCTTACGTCGCAACGACACAACTACGTTATTTTTGCGTAAGTCCTGAGTTATAAAGAAGATAATTTTTAAAAAGTCAAAGATCCTTTCTCTTGAAGTATTAGCTTTTTCCCTTGATAAACTTCCAAAATGCCGTCTGTTGTCACCCGATAAACATATTCGTTATTGCGGAACTGATAACCGAGGAATCGAGCTGGTGTGATACCATCTGCACCAGTTGTGTGGATTGTTTTGCCAGTCAGACTAATCGATTTACCTGTTTTTAAATCCTTTCCAAAGTATGTAACATTGTTGCAAGTTACATTTCCTTCTGGACAGTTTCTAGTAATTGTGACTTTGAAATTTTTCGTTTTTAAAGTTTCAGCATGCGCTGCTTGAGTCCACAAAGTAGCAACTGGTAACAAAGCAAGTAATGCAGCATATTTTTTGAAGTTTAACATTTTAGGTTTTCCGTAAATAAATTTAGTAGTTGTTTGATAGATACACGTTGATTGAGCCAATTCCGAAAAAAAGATGCTCTCAAGACAATAAAAATGTTAAAAGCCCAATCACAATGACTGGGCTTTCTGTATAGGCTTTAGATAGTTGAGAACTCTCTCAAAGAAAACTTGCTAGTCAACAGCAACCATAACGTCTGATGATTTGATGATCGCGTATGCTTCTTTTCCTTCTTCCAGTTGAAGCTTCTGGGCTGAACCCTTGGTAATAATTGCTACTACTTCAACTCCTGGCGCTACCTCTAGCGTTACCTCAGTGTTAACAGAACCTTCCACAACTTCTTTGACAGTCCCTTTGAGCGCGTTACGAGCACTGACTTGCATCTTTCAATATCCCCTGTATCGTTTTGATTGACTCATCATAGCACTATAGCACTATCATCTAGAATGAAAATATTAAGTGCTTAAATGACTATTATTTACTTAAAAAGAACTATAAAACACAGTATATTTTCGGTTTTTTTCTCACGGCTTACTGGGTTATGTCCGAAAAACTTTTGTTGTGGTTCATTGCATCAAAATCAGCCTTAAAGGGTCTAAACGAACATACCAAGGCATTGGTTGGTCTTTGAGAGTTGCCCATTTCTCCTTAAACACCTCCGCTTGCACGTGGTAATCATTGTTGTTGGTAGATGGGTGATGGAGTTTGAGAAACAGCGTCATTCGGTGTGGAGTTTCACTCGTTCTTACCAGCCAGCAAGGAAAGGTATTTTCCTGATTCGGTTCGTCTGTAAACATGATTTGATGAGCACGAATTCCAACATTGGACAAAGCATCTGGGATAGGTTCAATGACATTCAGGGTACAACCCCAATCATTTGCTTGCACTTGTCCTGATGTGATGGGAACAGCACTTGAAAAGTTTTTACATCCTGTTAATTGGGCAACACCAACAGTAGCGGGGTGTTCAAAAATATCGTGTTTAGTCCCGTAATGAACTGCTTTTCCTTTCTCTAGAACTAGCAAATGAGGACAAATCCGATATGCTTCTTCCATGTTGTGGGTGACAAATAAACTCACGCCCTCATAATTCGCTAATGTTCCTACCATTTGCTGTTCCAGTTGGCTACGCAGGTGCGTATCTAATGCAGAAAATGGCTCATCTAATAATAGTGCTTCTGGTTGACTTGCTAAAGCTCTTGCTAATGCGACTCTTTGCTGCTGTCCTCCCGAAAGTTGATGCGGGTAACGCTGTGAATATCCTTCCAACTGCACTGCGATGAGTTGAGTTTCAACAAGTTGTCGAATAGCTGTGGCAGAAAGTCCTTTGGGTAAGCCAAAGACAATATTCTGTCCTACAGTCATGTGTGGGAAGAGAGCGTAATTTTGGACTAAAAAACCAATACGGCGATCACGCGGTGGCAAATTTATTCCCCGTTGCGAGTCAAACAACACCCGCCCATTAAGCACAATTCGACCAGAACTTGGTGTTTCTATCCCAGCGATGCAACGCAAAATCATGCTCTTACCAGCCCCAGATCCTCCCAATAATCCCAAGGGTTGCTTATCTCCACTGAAACAGACTTTCAAGCTGAAACCAGAAAGCTGTTTTTCGATATCAACAAATAGCCCAGAAGAAAAGGAGGGGGATGAGAGAGTGAGGGAGTGAGGGAGTGAGGGAGATAGTGATTTTGAATTGATTTGTCCTCTCCTCTTTCCCCGAGTTTCCTGCCAATAGTTAACAGCTATAATCCCAGACAGAGAAATACCCATGATAGCTAAAGCCCAAAACCAAGCTTCGTTTATTGCGCCCCCTTCCACAGCAAAATAAATTGCCATTGGGATTGTCTGAGTTTGCCCTGGGATATTCCCTGCTAACATCAAAGTTGCACCAAATTCACCCAAAGCCCGAGCAAAAGCCAAGGTTGTCGCGGCTAAAATCCCTGGTACTGCTAGAGGTAAACTTATTCGCCAAAATATTGTAGATTCCTTTGCGCCCAGGGTTCTTGCAACTCGCAGAAGATTGCTGTCGATTTGCTCAAAAGCTCCCAAGGCGGTTTTATACATTAATGGGAAGGCGACTATGGTGGCGGCGATCGCCGCACCATACCAAGTAAAAACAATACTAAAGCCCAAAGGCTCCATAAGTTTGCCCACTGGACCATTTTTACCAAATAGCAGCAGTAACAAAAAGCCAACAACCGTAGGAGGTAAAATCAAAGGAGCAACAAAGATACCCTCAATCAAAGCTTTGCCTTTCCCTCGATATCCCAGCATCCAGTAAGCAGCAGCAATCCCAAGAAAGAAGGTAATAAATGTCGCAAGTAAAGAAGTTTTTAGGGATATCCACAACGGAGAAAGGTCAAAGGGCATAAGTCACCTGGAGTCAACAAGTGTGAAAGAAATTTAAAGGATAAAATCTGGTTCTCTCGGACACATCTGCTTGCTTATTTTTGGCGAAGTTAGAAGTATAAATTTTTTTATCCTTTATTTTTTGTCATTCTCTAATACCAACTTAATAGAAAAAGTTGGTATTGAACAATATGTACAACAAAATAGTTTTAAGGGACACCCTAAAAGCAAACACGTCAACTATTGATTGTTAAAAAGCTTTCTGAAACTGATATTATAGCAAGCGCCAGGTTGGTTAGGACGCTAAGCTCAGAATATGCTCCATCGCTGCCCCCAAGGTAAGGAAGTCCTCTAGTTGCTTGCGGATGGGACTTTTGAGCCAAGACCAGCACCGTTCAATCTTGTTCAAGTCAGGAGAGTAAGGTGGCAAGTACCAAACCTCAGAACCAGCAGTCTGCACTAATTGCTCAATACGTCCACCCTTGTGAAAAGTGGCGTTGTCGATCACCAGCTTCTGCCCTGGTTTGAATGTTGGAATCAGGCATGTTTCTAACCAGGTTTCAAAAACCTGGCGGTTGCAAGCCCCCTCAATTGTGAATGGGGCAAGCAACTGCTTAGCACACAACGCCGCAATCATATTAACTCGCCCCGTTCTCCGACCCGATTTGAGATCATAGAACCGTTTTCCTTGGGGACTGTAGCCGTAACCATAGTCCTCCGGCTGATCCATGCCAGCTTCGTCGGCATACACAATTAACTCAGGCTCAACTGCGGCTAGCTGTTTGAGGAACTTCCGCCGTTTGTCCTCATCCCGTTCACGGTAGCCATAAGTCTTTTTTTTCGCGTGAATCCGATTTTTTTCAACCCTCGTCAGATGGTGCGTTCGCTAATGTCCTTCTCCCACAGTTGAGCCATTTGCGCCTGAGTTTTGTCTGCGTGGGTTTCCACGAAGACTCCAAACTTCTCCGAGTCGGTGATTTTGTGACCACTACCCTTATGCACTCTGACTTTGGCATTAAACTCACCCGTTTCCTGACGACGTTGGAACCATGTATTGATGGTATTGCCACTGATGTTGAAGAATTCACTCGCTCAAGAGCGCTTCATTCCATTTAGTTCAATCGCCTCGATCACTTTTCGTCGCAGGTCATAACTGTAAGGGTTTGCCATAGGAATGCCCAAACTAATCACTTCTTTATCTATCCTACGTCCTGACTGAGGTGGCGACTGCTATAATTGTCCAGTAGGAACATCTTCTAAACTTTTGAGCTTACAAAACAATGCCTCTAATGTTGAGCTATCTATGATCCAAATTTGGGAAAATTTGGTTAAGTGTTTGTTTTCTATTTGTGATTTTACCCCCCGCATGACCAAATTTTGAACCATAGCGTGACTAAAAGTTAACGTAATTTCAAGCTTTTGAGCCAATCAACAACCTAAGATTATGAATCAAATTATGTCCGCGTGTTTTAAATGTGAACCATAATGCGACTAAAAGTTTTATTTTTGGATTTGGTAAAAAATGCAGAGCAAGACACACTAAAATCAATCGAAAATTTTCAACTTTCAGTCAAAATATGATTCAAAACGTCCACAATATGGTTCAAAAATATGTTTCGCCAAAAATTGAGTGATCAAGCCTTAAGCGTAGCTCTGCCGCAGGCAATCGCATCTCTACTCAGTTTTAAAAGCTCTGTTCGCCGCCTGCATACAAATGAACTATAAAAGCCTTGTTGCTTGCCGTACTTGATTTTTGATGTTTTTTAACTCAACTTATAATTTTGAACTATATGTTGTCTTAAGTGATTTTGAAGCACTAGAGTGACCGTTTGGACAAAATATGGTTCAAGTCACACTATTTTCTGCACATTCTGTTTGCCTACTTCTAACCTGACAATACCTTGTGCTCATCCGCTTCTTTTATCAATCGGCCATCTTCCATGTGGATGATGCGGTCAGCAATATTAAGAATCCGGTTATCGTGGGTGACAAGCAAAATGGTACATCCCTGCTCCTTAGCTAAACGCTGCATTATTTTTACGACATCCTGACCAGATTTTTTATCAAGGGACGCAGTCGGTTCATCTGCGAGGACGATTTTGGGATGACTAGCTAAGGCACGAGCGATCGCAACCCGTTGTTTTTGTCCTCCAGAGAGATTGTCTGCATAATAATGGATGCGATCGCCCAAACCAACGGCGTTGAGAATGTCGGCTGCCAGCTCATCCATATCCTGCTCTAGGTACTTATCATGCAGTTCCAAAGACATTCGTACATTTTGTTTCGCTGTTAGGAAGGTCAGCAAGTTGTGCGCCTGGAAAATGTAGCCAATCTGCCGCCGCACTTGCATTACATGCTGCTTACTAGCACCACACATCTGGTTTCCCAGAATTGTTATACTGCCGAACTGAGCAGACCTCAATCCACCTACTAGTGCCAGTAAGGTGGTTTTACCAGAACCAGATGGTCCAGTCATAATCACAATCTCCCCAGAATAAATGTCGAGATTGATATCGAATAATACCTGCTTACGGAGTTCTTCTCGACCAAAGTAGTGATTGAGATGGCAAACTGAAATTACAGGTTTCATGGTTGGAGCTTGATTGAAAGTCGATTGAGACATTGCAGTTTGTGAGGTCAAATATGTCAGAAAATGTCCGCTGGATCGGCTTGCTGTAACTTCCGCATGGCGATCGCTCCTGCTCCAATACACATGACGATGGTTAACATCAACACCGTTGTTGCGCGACTTAGTTTCATCGCGATCGGTAAAAGCGTTGCGGACTTAAAAAGGGCGTAAAGTCCATTAGAGAGCAAAAACCCTGGCACAAAGCCCAAAGCTGCTAACACAAGAGCCTCTTGAATGATAACTCCGATGAAATACGCATCACTATAGCCCATTGCCTTCAACGTTGCATATTCTGACAAATGATCGGAAACATCGGTGTAGAGAATTTGATAGACAACTACCGCTCCGACCAAGAACCCAATTGCTACGCCAAGGTTAAAGGTAGGACCGATGGCAGAACCTGTATTCCAATATGCAAGCTCACGAGCGGTGAATTCATCAAGGGTTAGCACCAGCAAATTATCCGGCAGGATTGCTTGCAAAGAAGCTTGTACTCGCTCAACCGATGCTTTTGATTCTACTTTAACGATACCTACATCAATTTCATGAGCTTGACGCTGGCTAAAGAGCCGCAAAAAGGTAGAATCACTGGTGATGAGATTGGCCTCAGCAGAAAAAGAGATACCGAGCGTAAATAATCCAACAATTTTAATTTCATAATCATTTGCCTGAACCGAAAGCGGATTCTGTTTTTTCAGCAAGGTAGGAACATCCCCAATTAGAGGAAGTGCGGAGGCTCGGTCAAACAAAGCTCGATTTAGTAACTTAAGTTGATCCAAGTGTTGATTCACTTCCGGCAAGTCGAATGCTGGGCGATTTGGATTAATCCCGTAGACGAAGATTTGGCGACTGGTTTGGTTTTCAGGATTTCGCCATGTTGCCTGACCAATATACAGCGAGCTAACGGACGCTACACCGTCGATGCCTGCTGCCTGATAAAGATTGTCTCTTGAGAAACTTTTGACCGATTGCAGGTTGTCAGACAGTTTATTGACTAAAAACAAATCCCCTTGAAGTGTGCTATAAGGACTAACTTGTGAATCAAACAGTGCATCCCTCACTCCAAGTTGGAAAAACATCAGAAAATCAGCAAAGCTAATTCCTGCTATGGCGACTAGCAGACGCGCCTTTTGGCGACTGATTTGCAACCAGGCTAACGGCGTTTTGCGGAATAATTTACGAAACATGAATTCCTCGATTTTGGAGTCTCTATTGACTATTGGTCGATGGCGCAGTCGGTTGAATGGCGACCTGCACTTGCAAGTTAGTTAAATGAGCAACCCGTTGGCTATTTTCTCGATTGAGTTGAATCCTCACTTGAATCACCCTGCGATCAAGATTTTCTCCAGCTTTACCGCTAGTGACTTCCTGTTGAATCACTTGTAGCCCAATTAAGCGAACAGTTCCATGTACCTGACCGGGAAATGATTCGCTCGTGATAACGGCTTGTTGACCTAAACGAATTTTACTAATGTCAGTCTGATAGACTTCTGTCACTACCTGCATATCGTCAGTTTGTCCCAAATCAGCAATGCCTTTTACGCCAACGACTTCTCCTGGTTTGGCGTAAATGTCGAGAATGCGACCTGCCATCGGTGCGCGAATGTACGCCTGGGCCAAGTCAGCTTTAGCCTTGTTGACAGATGCTTTGTCCTTATCTACCTCTGCTTGGGCTGAAAGTACATCAACCGGACGCACCTCAGCAATCTTGTTTAAAGTGTCTTTAGCTTGTCTAATCTGCTGCTTTATTGTTTCTACACTCTGGTTTTGCTTAGCTTTAGCTTCGTTAAGCTGTGAGAGCGCTGTTTCTCTTGCAAGCTGTTTTTGATCTCGATCTAAAGCAGCGGTGGCTCCTTGTTTGTAAAGCGACAAATAGCGATTGTAGTTAGAATTTGCATTTCTAACCTCAGCTTGCCAACGAGCAATGGTGGATTGTTGAGTTGCAATTTCGCCTTTTAACTGCTCCTGAAGGCGAACAATTTCAGCTTTCTGAGCTGCAATCTCTCCAGATTTTGCACCAGCTTTCACCTTAGCCAGATCTATTTGTGATATTTTAACCTGTGCTTGCGCTTGAAGCAAGGCATTTTGCAAACGATTTTGTGCATCCATAATCGCAATCACCTGACCTGCTTTAACGCGATCGCCTCGTTGCACCAGTAGTTTGGTAACGCTGTCATTGCTTAAAGTAGCAGGTACAGATACTTTAATAACTTCCTTTTCTGGTTCGAGTCGTCCTAGAGCAGTAATTTTCCTCTCTGGCGGAGTAGCTTTTGCGACTGGTTCTGGTGTGCTAGTTTGTCTTGATTGGGAAATACCGTAGAAAACAATTGTGCCTGTGATGGCAGTGGCAGCTATAATCAGGGCAAGCGTCCATTGACCTGAACGCTTTGATAATGCTTGAAGCTTCATCTTGAGTCCTGTGTGCAACGATTGATAGCTATTCTACATGACCGCAGATATCCAGCTAGCCCAATCTTGAGGCTTTAAGAAAGTTTCATACAAATCAGCTTCCGGCGTGTTAGGTTCAGGTTTATAGCCGTATTCCCAACGCACTAGAGGTGGTAGCGACATTAAAATTGACTCTGTGCGTCCATTGGTTTGAAGACCGAAGATTGTGCCACGGTCATAAACCAGGTTGAATTCAACGTAACGCCCTCGGCGATACAACTGAAAGTTCCGTTCGCGATCGCCATACTCCATCAACTTTCGTTGCTCTACAATCGGCACGTATGCCGGCAAAAATGCTCGTCCACAATCGCTCACAAAAGCGAATACTTCAGACCAACTACGCGGCGCTAGAGTACCCACCAGGTTACTATAGACAGCAGCTGCACCTTCTGGATGCGGACCCCGATACAGCTGACCTTGACCACCTTGATAGTCAAAAAAAATACCACCTACTCCACGCATTTCCTGGCGGTGTTTGAGATAAAAATACTCGTCGCACCAAGGCTTAAACACAGAGTAATACTCTGTAGAGTGAGCGTCACAAGCTCGCTTAAGTGTGGAATGGAAATGAACGACATCACAGGCAAAAGGATAGTAAGGTGTTAAATCTATACCGCCGCCAAACCACCAAACCGGTCCCGCTTCAAAGTAGCGGTAATTGAGATGGACAGTTGGCACGTAAGGATTGCGAGGATGCAACACCATTGAAGTGCCTGTGGCGTAAAATTTATGTCCAGATGCTTCTGGGCGTTGTGCCAGAATTGAGGGGGGCAGATGAGAACCCCAAACTTCGGAAAAGTTGACCCCAGCTTGTTCAAATATGGCACCGTCACGCATGACGCGCGATCGCCCTCCACCCCCTTCAGCACGTTCCCATGCATCTTCCACAAATGTGCCTACTGCATCTATTTGTTGCAATCCTTCACAGATTTCGTCTTGTAACTGTCGCATGAACTGGCTAACTCTAACCTTTGCATCAATTGGGGGTAATTTGGATTGAGTTGCTTGAGGAGTCGAAGCAGTCGTTATCATCTCAACTTAATCTCCAAAAAAGGTGAATATCTGAGAAATAGGACGGGCGAGACGCTTATGCCACAAAAATTTCAGGCATTGCAAAGCTCAACCGCCAAGCTTAGCTATCCAACGGGCAGCATCTTTGGCATGATACGTGAGAATCAAGTCAGCGCCAGCCCGTTTCAAACCAGTCAATGTTTCCATCACCACTTGCTGTTCGTCAATCCAACCATTAAGTGCCGCAGCTTTAATCATGGAATATTCGCCAGAGACGTTGTAGGCAGCAACTGGTAGGTTGGTTGCTTGTTTGACACGCAAGATAACATCCATATAAGCCAGGGCTGGCTTGACCATTAACATATCTGCTCCTTCAGCAGCATCAAGTTGAATTTCTTTAATGGCTTCACGGGCATTACCTGGGTCCATTTGGTAAGTGCGGCGATCGCCAAACTGCGGTGTCGATTCAGCAGCATCACGAAAAGGACCATAGTAAGACGAAGCATACTTAGCAGCATACGACAGAATTGGTATATCTTGGTAGCCAGCTTCATCCAACCCCATCCGAATCGCCTGGACAAACCCATCCATCATTCCTGAAGGAGCAATGATATCTGCACCGGCTTTGGCTTGAGAAACCGCTGTTTTCTTGAGTAACTCCAACGTTGGGTCATTCAAGACGCGCCCGGTCAAGTCACCCAATTCCAAATAGCCGCAGTGTCCGTGACTGGTGTATTCACACAGACATGTATCAGCTATGACAATTAAATCTGGTACTGCCTGCTTCACTGCAGTAGCAGCTTTCTGCACAATACCGCAGTCGTGCCATGCACTGGTTGCTTCTAAATCTTTATCTTCAGGAATGCCAAACAGGATAATAGCAGGAATACCGAGGTCGTAGACTTCCTTAGCTTCTTCCACGATTTTGTCTACCGACAACTGGTAGACTCCAGGCATAGATTTCACTTCGTTGGCAATTGCCTTACCAGGTACAGCAAAGAGGGGGTAAATTAAATCACTGGTTGATAAAACAGTTTCACTTACCATTCGACGCAGTTGCGGATGGCTTCTAAGACGACGAGGGCGATGAAGTGGAAACATAGTATTGATTAAAGGGAAAAAACCATTAAAGAGGGATGCCTGTGCTATTAAGCACAGAATTTATTTGAATTTTCGTTGAAAAACCGGAATGAAATGTTTTAGTTTCGTTGGACTGTCTGAAAAATTTCTGACAAAATTTCTTGGGCTCCCTGTTGCCGTAATTTCTGAGCCAGTTGGATACCTAGTTGTTCTGCTCTTACTGTAGCACCCTTGACAGTATCTTTCACCATACGTTGACCATCAACACTGGCTACTATTCCCGTCAACATGAGCGTATTTCCGTCCAAGTGAGTGGTGACACCAATTGGTACTTGGCAACCGCCTTCTAGTTCTCGTAAGAAGGCACGCTCGGCAAGAGCGCGATCGCGAGTTGGTACGTGTTCGATCGCTTTGAGTAGTGACAGTACTTCTAAGTCATCAGCACGACATTCTATCCCCAAGGCTCCTTGTCCTACAGCATAAAGGGAAAGTTCAGTAGGCAGGACTTGATGAATGCGCGCCCCCATTCCCAATCGCTCTAACCCTGCTACTGCTAGAATTAAAGCATCGTACTCTCCATCATCTAGCCTTGCCATGCGGGTGTTCAAGTTTCCGCGCACATCTTTAAAAGTGAAGTGGGGGAAGTGATGCCGCAACTGGGCAAGTCGTCGCAGGGAAGATGTCCCGATGACTGCACCTTCTGGCAGCGTATCAATTTGCTTATCGAGGTGTTTTTTATGTACCACCAGAGCATCTGCTGGGTTCTCCCGTTCTGTGACTGCTGCCAACACTAAGCCCTCTGGCAAGCGAGTTGGTAGATCCTTGAGGGAGTGAACGGCAAAGTCAATTTCTTGGGATAGCATTCCCAATTCGAGTTCTTTGGTGAATAGTCCCTTATCACCAATTTTGGCTAATGCCACATCCAGAATTTTGTCGCCTTGGGTGGACATGGTGTGGACTTCAAAAGTGAGATTGGGAAAGCGTTTCTGGAGTTGTTCTTGTACCCAGTAAGTCTGAATTAGAGCGAGTTGACTTTTACGAGAACCAATGCGAATAGTGCGGTTCGGACTCTTAATTGTGGGTGAAGCAAGGTGAGATTGGGTCATTTTATTTACAGTTATTTAACAAGTAGTTAGACTGTTTTACAGTTTCAAAAAAGAAAGCAACATTTTCTTCTGGAGTGTTCTGTAAAACTCCGTGACCTAGATTGAAGATATGTCCTTGGTTTCCGGCTTTGCGAACAGTGTCAAGGATCCGCGAGCGGATAAACTCTTGGGAACCAAATAACGCACACGGGTCTAAATTTCCTTGTACTCCTATACTGGCTCCGAGTCGCTGCCGTGCCACTGCCATATCAACAGTCCAGTCCACGCTAACGATATCTACGCCAGATTGTGCCATTAGCTCTAGTATCCCTGCACTGCCGTTAATGTACAGGATTAAAGGCGTGTTTGGATGCGTTGCTTTGACCTGTTCTACGACCCTTTGCTGGTAGGGCAAAGCAAAAATTTTGAAATCTTCGGGAGTAAGTTGCCCTGCCCAAGAATCAAATAGTTGTACAATTTGCGCGCCGGAATCAATTTGGTAGCGGACGTAGATGGCGATCGCATCTGCTAGTTTCCCTAAAAATTGATGTAGCATCGCTGGCTGTGAGAAAGCCATACTTTTAATGATGGCATAGTCTTTCGAGCTTTTACCTTCGATGGCATAGGCAGCTAGTGTCCAAGGAGCGCCGACAAAACCCAAAACAGTAGCTTGATCGTCAACTTCTTTACGTAGCGTCGTCAGGATTTGACGAACAAATGACAAAGAGGCTTCAGGATCGAGGGGAGTGAGAGCATCAATTTGCGCCTGAGTTCGGATTGGGTTCTCAAATATCGGACCTTTACTTTCGATAATATCAAACGGAATACCAATACCAGGTAACGGGGTGAGAATATCTGAGAACATAATCACACCGTCGGGTTTGAAGGCGTGGAAAGGTTGCAAAGAAATTTCCACGGCTAAGTCAGGGTTCTCAGAGCGCTCCCGAAAAGAGGGATACTTCTGGCGCAAATCTCGATAGACTTTCATGTAGCGACCAGCTTGGCGCATCATCCATACTGGAGGGCGCTCCAGTACTTCACCTCGAGCTGCTTGTAGTAACCTGTAATTCTTCATACATTTCTCCATGATATTTAAGAGGCTTTACTTGTATCAGATATTTCGTGAAATGGTATAACCCGATTACTCTGCTGAAGTTGAGCAGTAGAGATTTCACTGTGGATAAGGTCGATTAAATAACGCCCATAACTGCTTTTAGACAATGGTTTAGCAAGTCGATAGAGTTGTTCTGCATCAATATATCCCTGGCGGTAAGCAATTTCTTCGATACAAGCAATTTTGAAGCCCTGTCGTTGTTCTAAGGTTTGAATAAAGCTAGAAGCTTGATGAAGAGATTCATGAGTACCTGTATCTAACCAAGCGTAGCCTCGACCCAAAAGCTCAGCTTTTAATTGTCCTCTACGGAGATAAATTTGGTTTAAATCGGTAATTTCTAGTTCATTACGATTTGAAGGTCTTAGTCCAATGGCAATTTCACAAACTTGAGAATCGTAGAAATAAATACCAGGCACAGCATAGTTAGACTTAGGAATGCTCGGCTTTTCCTCTAAACACACCACCTCCCCTGTGACGTCAAATTCAACGATTCCGTAGTTTTGAGGTTCAGCTACCCGATAACCGAAAATTAATGCACCCTCACGCAACTGAGCCGCACGAGTCAGTACCTCAATTAGACCATTACCGTAGAAAAGGTTATCGCCCAAAATTAGGCATACTGGATCGCTACCGATAAAATCTTGACCTAAAATGAATACCTGTGCTACGCCTTCAGGTCTCGGTTGTTCTAGATAGCTAAACTTAAGACCCCACTGGCTACCATCGTGTAGAAGTTGCCGGAACAGTGGTAAATGTGCAGGCGTAGAGATAATTAGGATATCACGAATTCCAGCCAGCATGAGAGTGGATAGGGGATAGTAGATCATTGGTTTATCGTAGACAGGCATCATCTGTTTGCTGACTACTTGCGTGAGAGGGTACAATCGTGTACCGGAACCACCAGCTAGAATTATGCCCTTCATAGTTAATTCTTCCTTGGCGATCGCGCTGTTATTCTATCTCCATAATTCTGCTGAATCCAGCGTGCGTATGCGTCTGATTGAACTTGTTCTACCCAAGTTGGATTACTTAGATACCACTGAATTGTTTTCAATAAACCACTATCAAAGTCCTCTTTTGGCTGCCAGCCGAAATCTCTACTGATTTTGCTGCAATCAATTGCATAGCGTCGGTCATGACCTGGGCGGTCTTTGACAAAAGTCATTAGAGAGGAGTGGCGGAAGTTGGGTTTGGGCGCTAACTCATCGAGAATTGCACAAATTTTCTCAACAACTGTCAGGTTTGTCTGCTCGTTGTTGCCACCAATATTATAAGTTTCTCCAATCCGACTGGATTGTAAAATTAGATAAAGAGCTTCGCAGTGATCCGCTACATATAACCAGTCTCGAATATTCTTTCCATCACCGTAGATTGGTAGAGGTTTACCATGCAGAGCATTGAGAATCATCAGGGGAATCAGTTTTTCGGGGAACTGGCGTGGACCGTAGTTATTTGAGCAGTTGGTTATTAAAGTGGGAAGACCGTAGGTGTGAAAGTAAGCTCGTACAAGATGGTCAGACCCTGCTTTTGATGCAGCATAGGGACTGTTAGGAGCATAGGGAGTATCTTCGCGAAAGGCTGGATCTGTAGGACTTAGTGAACCATACACTTCATCAGTAGATACGTGTAAGAAACGGAATTGCTCTCGCTTTTGCGGAGATAATTTTTCCCAGTAGATTTTGCTTGCTTCTAAAAGTTGGAATGTTCCTACTATGTTTGTTTGAATAAAATCTTCAGGACTAAGGATTGAGCGATCAACATGGGTGTGGGCTGTAAAGTTAATAATTGCCTTTGGTTGGTACTGCTCTAGCAAATTACGCAATAGCTCGACATTACCAATGTCTCCACAGACAAAATGATATCGTGGATCATCCTGCAATTGAGCTAAAGTTTGAGGATTGCTGGCATAAGTTAGCTTGTCCAGATTAATAATGTTAGCCCACCCTTCTTTTGTCGCCTTCAAAATGAAGTTAGAACCGATAAAACCAACTCCACCAGTTACTAAAAATGTCTGCATCGTGCTCCATTCTAATTGACTAGGAAATTTCTGCAAATTACAAATTGTATTCAAAAGCTTATATTTATGATGCGACCATTTTTTCTTCCGTCAAGAAATCGACTTTGTTGTGATGAATAGTTACTTCTTCCTGTAAAACTTTGATCGCTCTCATGACATCTTCATCGGTCATATGGGGGCTTATTGGTAGGCTCAGAACATCTTTAGCTATTTGCTCTGTAATAGAAAAACTACCTAAATGTGGTTGATCTACGTATGCATCAGATAAGTGGGGTGGCACAGGATAATGAATTGAAGTGCCAATTCCCAAATCTTTCAAGTGCTTTTCTAAAGCATAACGTTTTGGATGACGCACTACAAACAAGTGCCATACTGGCTCTACCCAGGTAGGAACAAAAGGTAGGGTTAAATCTGTTAAGCAGGAGAGTTTTTCAAGATACTGCTTAGCTACGCGATCGCGGCGAGCATTCCACTCATCAAGCTTAGTTAGCTTCACCCTTAAGAAGGCTGCCTGTAGTTCATCCAGTCGGCTATTAAAGCCTTTAATTTCATTGAAGTATTTAACACGAGAACCATAGTTTCTGAGCAAACGAATTTTATTTGCCAAGTCACAATCATTAGTCGTGACTGCCCCAGCGTCACCTAATGCTCCCAAATTCTTACCTGGGTAAAAGCTGAACCCAGCTGCATCTCCTAAACCACCCACACGTCGCCCTTTATAGCGTGCTCCGTGAGCCTGAGCAGCATCTTCAATCACCTTTAGCTTATGATGTTTTGCAATCTTGTTAATCAGATCTATGTTAGCTGGCTGACCGTAGAGATGAACTGCTAGAATCGCCTTTGTATTTGGTGTAATTGCTGCTTCGATTTGCTCCGGATTTATGTTATACGTTTTCTCATCTGGCTCAACCGGAACGGGTATAGCTCCCGCATAAGTAACTGCTAGCCAAGTAGCAATATAAGTATTAGCTGGCACAATAACTTCATCCCCCGAACCAATCTCCATAGCGCGCAGAATTAGATGCAGGGCTTCTAGCCCGTTACCAACTCCGACACAATACTGAGTTCCACAGTATGTAGCAAATTCTGTTTCAAACGCCTCCACTTCTTGCCCAAGAATATACCAACCAGACTCCATAACTCGTCTGTAAGCTGCATCTAGCTCCTGCTGAAGTTCAAGGTAAGGTGCTTTTAAATTCAAAAACGGCACTTGCATCTTTACTCTCCAATGGCTTTGATGAAATCTTCATAGTTGCGATAATAGTCAGACTCATCGTAAAAATGTGATGCCAGAGCCATGCACACCGAACCCGAGGAAAAATTCTCAATTTCACGCCATACCATAGGGGATATGTAAAGACCATAATAAGCACGATTTAAATGATATTTTGTCCTTTCATAACCATTGTCTATCACCACATCAAAACTACCAGACATAGCAACTAGAACTTGGTGTAGTGCTTTATGAGCATGACCCGCTCGTTCTGCACCGCCTGGTACATCATAAAGATAGTAAACTCGTTTGAGTTCAAAAGGGATGTGTTTGTTGTTCTCAATAAATGTTAAATTTCCTCGGTGGTCATTAATCTTAGGAAGTTCAATTATTTGACATTGTTCAACGCTCATCTTACCACAACGATCAACAATCTTAGGAAGTTCAATTATTTGAGATTTTTCAACACGCATCTTACCACTTTGGTCGGTAATCTTGGGAAGTTGTTCAATAATTTGGTATTGTTTAGTTAGTTTTTTTGCTACATACATTGTCACAATAATTCTCCTTTAGTTGAAGGCAACTTTATCCGTTGCTTTGATCGCTTCTTTCCTCGTCATCTGTTAAACGACGGAATAGACCATCCTCCGACTTGGGTGAGGTAGTGCTGCTAACAAATACTGTACTAGGCGCTAGGCTTGCTTCAAAGGGTTTGTCATCGGTTGTGCCTGGTGTCACAAAAGCACTTGAACCGATGAACATTTAACTTTTTGGAAGCCGAAAAGCAGGTATAAACAGACGATGCATCGTAACTAAATTCAGCACATCTGTGTCACACCATCAGGTATAACTCCAAAGGATTTCTGCTGAGAATTCTGTCGCCGTGCATACACAAGGAAAAGCTTGGTACCCTTAAAAAGGAGTTGCTGTTCCACCACAATCTCGCTCAAACCTTGAGTTTTTAGTAAAGCTACAATCTTTTCAACTCGACCATCGAAATCATGAACTTCAGCAACTACTTGCTTTATCTTTCCCCAATCGGAATCTTCGATACCCAAAAGGACATCTAACTCACTTTTCTCAACATCCAATTTGAGCAAGTCAATTTGTTGAATATCATGATCTTTTATGATATCTGATACTGTTCTCATCTGACAAGTAATTTGCTCCATCTGAAACGATTTTTCTAGTAGCTTATCAACAATAAACGACTGAATAACTCGAGGAAGCCAACTAATCCAACGCAGGAACCAAGGTCCTATTTTGAGGCCGGAGGAAATAAAAGTTTCCTTGACTTCATTTTGTAACTCTTTTACATTGTTTGGGTAGGCATGAGACATCGCTGTAAAGCGGGGATGGTAAGCAAACTTTACGGTTTTAGACTCGCGTGAAAGTCCACAAGGAAAGACTTTGAGTTTTTTTGGATCGAAGCGTTGGGCATTGCGCTGTAGCACTTCAAAAGTCGCCGGGGCAGGCTCGAAGGCAAAAACTTTCACGTTTTTATTACACTGCTGATATACCCAAAGTGTGAATAAACCAATATTGGCTCCTACATCAAAAACGGTGTCGTTTTCGTACAACTCGATTCCATTTTTGATATATTCTGGGATTTCTTTCTCAAGAATATCCACTTCAAACTTTTGCATGCAAAATATTTGCATCTCATTGAAAACGACAGTTTCGGGAGTTGAAGTTGACGACATATGATTAGTTCCTTAAATTGTTATGGATTGCAACCAGTAATTAGAAGCTGCTCAAGCTGAAACGAACTTTGTAACTACAGGAAAACGACTACCAACGCAATGTAACTGTTAGCGAAAAAACAAAAGGATACAATGTTAGTTTTCTGCGGAGGGCTGTCTATCAAATAAACGTTTGAACATCCTTACACCCACTTGTGAGGATTTCTCAGTACCTCTAGAAGCGTTGCTTCTTGGCTATCAGTGGTGGGCTCATCGTTATAGTTCCAGAAAGCTTCTGCTGGCATACAATTGAGAACACTTTGCGTACTCACGATGCCGCTTGCCAAGCCGAAGCGAACGCCTCTATCATGCAAGAGGATGAATTCAGCATAACGTCCCCGTCTGAGGTGTTGCCAATATTTGTTCTGTTGTGTAAATTCCATATCCTTGCGTTTTTCAACAATTGGAATGTAAGCAGGGATGAAAGCTTCAGAACAAGTTTTGACAAAGGAAAATAAGGTTTCGGCATCGTAATCTTGTAAATTGTCAAAGAAAATTCCACCGACACCGCGACATTCACCGCGATGGGGGAGATAGAAGTACTGATCGCACCACTTCTTAAAGCGCGGGTAGAATTCTGGGTTGTGCTTGTCACAAGCGTCTTTATGCACTTGGTGGAAATGAACCGCATCTTCTTCAAACAGATAAATGGGTGTTAAATCTCCTCCGCCACCAAACCACCAGGAACCAGGTTGTGTACCATCTCCTAATTGGAAATAACGGTAGTTGACGTGTGCTGTCGGTATCATCGGATTCAAAGCATTGATGATAACGCTGGTACTCGTTGCAAAAAAAGGAGTGCTTTTTCCACTAGGGTTTTCGTTTCCTGAGTCAGCCACTATATCTGCCCCTTGGAAGGTCATACCAGGGGGCAACTCACCCCGCATTGATACGTAATTGATACCAACTTTCTCAAAAACATTACTGTTTCGTAATGCTTTATCGATGTACACGATCCCGTTATCATCTTCACCTTTTATCCATTGACCTTTTTCGTCTTTTGTCCAATGTTGTTCGTGTAACTTATTGCCGTCTATCTCTTCGACTGCTTGGCAAACGTTATTGAACATATCTAGCAAGGCTTTTTCAGTTCTCGCACTAATGCTCGGTTGTTTTGCTGTGGTATTTTCAAGAAGTTGAACCATAATGACCTCGAAAAGAGTAATTGTTGAGATAATTGACAGTTTTCCTGGAGAAAATTTGGTTAGTATGCCAACAAACCTTCTCTAGTTTTTGTTAGAAAAATTTGTGAGCGACCTCACTATTCCTCATGTTTAGAATGATTGATGGAGTAAATATGGAGGGTGATAGCTTAGATTAATCGCTATCAAAAATTCAGTAGAAAAAATTAACTACGTGGGTCTTCAATACTAAACAGCATTGATTGGTGTTAATAGACTTGTGGATTTTGGCTTTGGCTTTTGATCATGGAAACCAGTCACTATCATCTTGATATCTTTATTTGGTGCTACTCCTGCAGCATGACGCACAAGATTAAATGGACGGTCATCAACCAGTTTCAATTGATAACGTGACACAATTGTTGCTAATACTAACTTCATCTGAAACGGGGCAAAGGCATAACCAATACAGCGTCGATGACCACCTCCAAAGGGTGAATACTCATGAGAAGTAAACTGTCTTTCCAAAAAACGTTCTGGCTTGAACTGTTCGGGATTTGGAAATAAATCCTGACGGTGATGAAGCGAATGGATATTAGCATATACGTGTGTACCTGCTGAAAACTTATAACCCATTAGCTCGAATGAGGTTGTAGCTACCCGCATAGCAACCACAGACAGAGAGTATAAGCGCAGTGTCTCTTGAGAAATTGCCGTTAGATAGGGAAGTTTAGCTATAGCGTTGGTATCTAAAGGGTTGCTAATGCTATCCAACTCGGACTGTAGTCGTTGGTATACTTCTGGGTGTTTTTGAAGACAGTATAAGCCGAATATTATGGCTGTGGCGGCTACCCCTTTACCGCTCAGCACTGTCATCACTTCATCACGCAGTTCCCGATCGCTCATTGCCTCGCCTTGTTCATCACGAGCTGACATCAACAACGAAAGAACATCTGTGCGGTCTGGTTGAGGTTGTTGGCGTCGTTGTGCAATTTCGGCATAAAGAAGCTGGTCTACTTCGTTGAGTAAGCGAACGAAGCGCCCCCAAGGACTCCAAGCTCCCAAATCTTTTTGCAAAGACCGCGTAAGAAGGTGCAATACAATAATTGGAGAGCTGAAATAATCAAGAATGGACGAGATTTTTTGCCGCAGTTTTACTAAATGCTCTCCTTCGTCCAAGCCAAAAACAACTTGGAACATCACGTTCATAGAGATATTATCCGCCCACGAACTCAGGTTAATCACTTCTCCAAGCTTCCACTGCTGCATCATCTGCTCCGTCAACTTACAGATGAGTTTGCCGTAGGATCGTAGGCTTCCGCCATGCAAGGAGGGCATGACCAACGAGCGCTGGCGCTCATGGAGTTTACCATCCAAGACCATTAAAGACTGATCTCCCACTAACGGGCGCAAAATTTCGTAAGTTTCCGCAATGTTAAATAGCTCCTTCGGAGCTGTATAAATCTGCTCAATGGCTTTGGGATTACTGACAAATACGATTGGAGCAGAAGCAGGCCACCGAACCATGAAGATATCCCCGTAGCGTTGAGTACAGCTATCTAAAAAATGTGTTGGATGGGTGCCCCATTGGTATACTTGTACAAACCATGGGGTGCGGGGACAATTAGGTAATTTCATTTGCTTCTATAACCTCCCACAGTAATTTCTTCACTCTGCAATATTCCCTCAATTGCATTCGCAGCTAATTCTGGAGAGTCCATTGAACGTAGCTTTTCAGACAAATCTTTGACTCGATCGTGTAGTGCATAGTCTTGTAGCAAAGCTTTGAGTTTGGATTGAATTGCTTTGGGAGTGGCTTTGTTCTTAGGTAGGTGATATGCTAAGCCAAGTTCTGCTGCTCGGCGACCTGTTTGTATTGTGTCCCCAAAGTCAGAAATAATTAGCATAGGAATGCCTTGCCTAAAAGCCCTTCCCACCGTTCCAAAACCACCATGTGTAACTATAGCTTTGACATAAGGTAAAACTTCATCGAAAGGCACAAAAGTTTCTATACGCACGTTTTCCCCAAGTCCTGATGGAACATCAGTGGCACTACCAGAGGTCGCGAGTACGGGAATTCCCATCTGAGCAACTGATTCCAGTACGCGACGCAGTTGACCTTTATCCATGTTGGTTGAGGTAGTGGTGCTAACCAACACGGTGCCAGGCTCTAGACTAGCTCCCAAAGGTGGATTACTAGTTGTACGAGGTATTTGAAAAACAGTCGGACCGATGAACACTTGGTTTTCTTGAAGCCGCTCGGAGGGTATAAACTCCTGATGAATTACAACTAAATTCAGCAGTTGAGAAACCACCACAGAAAAAAACTCAGATGGTGCGTTTTTGGAACGCTGAGGTAGACCTATCTGTTCGCGAACGCGACGTAGCGGGAAGATGAAATCAATCGTCGCATGGACAATGGGAGGCGGTAGCGGTATGGGAAAGCCCACAGGCAGAGCATCAGCATTGAGTGCTAACGACCACGATGAAGAAAATGTCACGAAGGGAATGCCAAGTCTTTCTGCTGCATAGGATGCACCGAAACAAATGCTCTCGCTAACTAAGCAGTCTACTTGCTCCCGTCTAATGATAGTCTCCAGTTCCGCTACCATATCTGGGATCGTTGCCAGCATTTCGTTGCGAAAGCACCAAAATTGACGAACAAATGTAGGAACCCAAGAAGGCAGCCGCACTGAAGAATTTTTTAACCGAGATATAACGTTACAACGTTCGGACATTGGGACAAGCTCAGCACCAGCCGCCTGTACCTTGGTATATTCACGCTGTCCAGTATGTACTAGAACACGGTAACCCCGCTTAACTAAAGCTTCGGCTAAAGACAGCATAGGTAAGATAGTACCAGCAACGGGTGGCGTGGTTATCAACACGGTCTTCATATGTCTCCTAATAGAAAAACTAATTGCTGTAAGTGATTGGAGTTTAGACTAATTTTGGCTCTCAAAGCGCCAAAGCCTTATCCAGACTCGCTTTCCCAATTTATAATCGATTTAGGATTCCGAAATCTAAAATGCTTGCTATATAAGGGTTGTAGCCTAAGAAATAGAATTTAGTCTAAACTCCAGTAAGTGAGAAAGTCACGAGTATTCAGTGCCACCAGGAAACACCATTGCCCCAGCGATTCAAGTTTGAGAGGTTGTTTTCACAACACAGTTGTATTGCTCTTTGAGATCTAAATTACTCCTAAGAAACACAGGGGTGTAGGGGTGTAAGGGAGCCAGTACTTGATGAGGGTCTCCCGACAGAGGTATCTGGTGAGACCAGCGCTGCAGGAGGGTTTCCCTCCGTAGGCGACTGGCGAACCCGAAGGGCGTGAAAAAGGTGTTTCTTTCATATTTTGCTGGCATCGTTGCCGCTAGTCAGAGGCTCAGATCTTGCACCTTTCCGTATAACCCTGGGTTTAGTCAAAAACAGTGCAATAAAGCTACAGTCTTTTTCTTGACTTTTATAGGTAAAATAAGGATTTTAGGGTTTTTACTGTGTGTCAAAACAACATCAATATTTATTGGTGCAAGATGTGAGATTAAACAACATTTGAAGAGTCTGGACAACAAGACGTTGGGCTTCTATATCTTGCTGCGTTCGCAGTTGCACCATTGGTTCGTGGAGAATTTTGTTGACAATCCCTCGAGTTAGGGCTTCGATAGCTTCTTGATGTTTTTTGCCAAAGTCAGACCCTAGACGAGACAGAGTTTTTTCTAACTCTTGCTCGCGAATTTTTTCCACTTTTTCCCGTAAACAGCTAATAGTGGAAACGGTTTCTTGTGAGCGGTGCCAGACACAAAATGTTTTTAACTCTTCTTCTATCAGTGCTTGCGCCTCTATTGATATTTGCCGACGACTTTCTTGGTTTTGAGCAACGACTGTCTTTAAATCATCCACATTGAATACTTGAACGTGAGCTAGCTCATTGACATCTGCATCAACGTTACGAGGAACTGATATATCAAACAGAATCAGTCGTTGATGCTGTTCTAAAACAGCTTCCAAATTGCTTCGATCCAGCAGGGGAACTGTAGAGGCAGTACTAGTAAAGATTAAGTCCGAAGCTGCAACTATTGGCATCATTTCAGCAAGTGGATAACATTCTATTTGAGTATTACTGAACTCACTTGCCAATTCCTTAGCTCGCTCAACAGAACGATTTACAATTGAAATCCGGGTTACTCTTTTCGCCAATAGATGTTGCACCAACCGTCGGGCCATGTTGCCAGCGCCCACGATTGTGACTCGGCAGTTCGATAAATTCTGTACCTTGACTTGGGCTAGCTCGACAGCTGCAGAGCTAATCGAGACAGCACCTGTACCAATTGCAGTCTGGGTTCTCACCCGCTTTGCAGCCGTAATGGCTTGCTTGAACAACTGACTAAGGATACGTCTGATACCATTATGAGGTAGACCTAATTTGTGGGCGTGTTTAACCTGAGCCAGAATCTGTCCTTCCCCTATCACTAAGCTATTTAGACCACAAGCAACCTGCATCAGATGCCGAACAGCATCTTGCTGCAGCAGAATAAATAGGTGCTGATATAGGTCGTGGAAAGGCAAATTACTGTGTTCACAGAGAAACTGAGTTACCTCTTGAGTTGCCTGCTCTGCCGCTTTGACGACAACATAAATCTCTAAACGGTTGCAGGTGCTAAGAATAACAGCTTCTTCAATGTGGGCATAGCTACACAAGTGCATGATCGCTTTTTCAATTTGAGCCTCTGGAATGCTCAGTTTTTCACGAATTTCGACTGGAGCAGTCTTGTGGCTAAGACCTACGACTGCAATATTCATGTATCCTCCCTAGAAGTTTGTCCTCTTGTGAGTTAGACGTAATACTAATTTGGTTGATGTTTGCGGTGGTTGAGAACTTGTCTTAAACGAGCATCATTGAGAAGTTACTTATGCTACGCTCCGAGATTTAGCGATCGCGTCTTCGGTGAGATGGGTTTGCTGTTTATATATTTCATGTGGATGTGCAACCCGTTCGTACTGGAAAAAGCCAGGGTTGAGTATCCCTTGAGGGTCGTATTTCCTTTTAATTTCATTGACAGTAGACCAGTAATCGCCAAACTGGACCCGCCATTGTTGGAGATCAAATTTCACCCAACCAGTCAAGTATCGTTTTGCACCCATTTTTAAACCTAACTCAGTAAGCGACTCTAACTCTGCCAAGACAGGTTGAAGCTGGGACTTTGGAATGATTGGATAAATTCCCAGGCCGACGATGAAGTCTTCATCAGGAACCCGGAACATGGGCATATTGGTCGTATGCTGGAACAGACAAAAGGAGCCTATAAGCGTATTTCCACAGTCCAAAATAGAAGGCAAGCGCTCTAGAACCGTCTGAATGTAAGTTTTTGCTTTAGAGCCTGGAATGAGTAAATCTATCCAGGGGTGGACAGTATTTGAAGGAGCACCTACTTTTAGTGCGGGGATGACAAACTCATCGAAATTAAGGTCTTGTGTATGGATATGACGATAAAAATTCAATCCAGAAAGAACTTCTTCGTCATTGATGCTGTTTGTAGAATCCGCCTCTACCGTTACCTGCAACAGGTAGAACCATTGCATAAGAGGTTTCCGCACGGCTTTAGAGAATAATTCCAAGCAGGAGTTGGGAACAGATAAAAGATAATCAATACGTCCTTGTTGTGTGAGAACCTGCTTATCATTCAAGAAAGCATCTAAGTTATCGTAGAGAAGAAAATAAGTGCGTGTGGAAGGACGGTAACGTCTGAGACGATGACGCACCTGAGTGATAATTCCGAACTGACCATAACCACAAAGGACATGATAAAAGAGTTCGCTATTCTCTTCTGGTGTACACCAGACAAGTTCACCTGTTCCTGTAACAACTTCTAAACCCAGACAATTGTCAGCTTGAGTTCCGTAACGAAAGGATGAATTACCTAAACCGCCAGCTGAATGAGTTCCTCCTAGTGTCGCGTCAATGTAGTTGGTAAGAGATGGAGGGATTAAACCATGAGGTAATGAGCTAACAATTACCTCCCTCCAGGTTACACCTGTATCAGCTTGGAACCACAGCATTTCCTTCTGAATTTCATGAATTTGATTGAAGTTCCTCATGTCCAAAACAATTCCGTCTTGGTTCAAACATTGACCACCCAATGAGTTGCCCCCAGCTCTTGGAGAAATCGTTAACCCTTGTTCTAGAGCATACTTAACAACCTGAACAACATCAGCGGAATTTTGAGGGCGGACAACAAGCTGAGGCTGTTTTTGAATGATGCGACCAAAATCTTGAGAAACGTCACCTAAGATTTCTGGCGTGTTGGTAACTTCACCTTCGACTATACATTTGATATCTGAAATAATGCTATTCATGGAAAAATTTTTCCTCTAGTTTTATAAACCTTGCCACTCACTATCTTGGCTATTAAAGTTGGGAAATCTAACTTTACTAGGGTTTGGAAAGGCGGCTTTTAAGTAAGTTAATACCAATCAGGATAATTTTTGGAGCCAGTCGAATCAGATCGAACGTGCGAGAAATTAGGCTTTGCGTTTTTTGCCTTTCAAGCGTAGCCATCTTAGCTGGTCTTTCATACTTAAACAGACAGACACAGTCGCCTTGGGATTGTCTGCTAATAATTGCAGCTTTAGTGCCGGGAAATGCTTTTACTGTGGCATCTTGCTCCATCTCGCAGATTACACGGCAAGGGCTCTCAAGACCATACTCTTTGGCTAGGGAGAGAACTGGACAAACCCGTTGAATTTCCAATACAGCATCTTTCCCATTTTGGGAAATATCTACTACTTCCATCGTGAAGCCCATCAACCGAAAGATAGGAATTGCGTCGGTGAAGCCTTTAGCTAAGGTGGTGTTATCAATAAAAGCCCCCATAAACGCCTTCTGCTGTTTGGGATAGGCTTCCATCATCTTTTGATAAGCTGCATCCTCTCCAATTTCATCAGCCAGCTTTTTGAAGGCTGCAAATCGATTTCTAAACATACTTAAGGCTTTCGATGAATCCATTTTCATCACGTCAGCCATTTGAATGTCTCCAATACCTACGATATTGTCCATGTTTAATCCTCTGTATTGCAATGAATTAAAATGACCTGAAAAGTCGAGATAGCTTATAGCACTTGAGACGGCTCTGTCTGTTGATTTTCCCAACGTTTTTCTAAAAAAACATTGTAATTTGATTATTTGCAAGGCGGAGAGTACATTCATTAAGTTATAGTGTATTCTCCGCTTCTAGTTTAATTGCAACTAACTTTGTTGATTTGTTATGCTCTCCATAAAATTATAAAATGTCACCCTTAAATTTATCAATCAGCAAATAAGTATAGCAAAATGATTGCCAGAGCAATATATTTGCTAGCCAAAGAGCACGTTAATACAGTATCAATTTCCTGCTGCAGACTTATACAGAAATAATTCACACGAGTGAACTTAAACAATTTTGTGCTTTCTTTTCTGAACTTGGAAACTTTAGAGTGTTTATTCCTGCGGTATCCTTTGCGAATATTCAGCAGATAACCTGTTAGCAATTTTTCAACAGGTATTTCACCCTTTTGATTAGCTATTGAGTTTTGAGAGATTTTGGCCGTCAGTTGTTTGTCAAATAAACTCTTGAACATCTTTACACTTACTCCCAAAAATTTCTCAGCACGTCTAGAAGCAATGCCTCTTGGCTATCAGCGGCGGGTTGGTCTTTATAGTTCCAAAAAGCTTCTTCAGGCATACAATTGAGCACACTTTGCGTGTTCACGATGCCGCTTGCCAATCCGAAGCGAATGCCCATGAGTCTAGGTCTGTTCGATAAACTTCTTGCCATCTAATTGCTCATTAGCAGAGCATATGAGTTGCTAATAATGTCTGTACCATCAGGGCAGATGGTCTTATAATGTCAGCAGAATTTCCTCATAGTATTCAAAAAATTTCTTTGCTGTTAATTATATTGGGAACAGCTTTGAGGAAATATGAGGGTGTCTGTATTTTTTTTGAAAAATTTTTTGCTTTCGGCTGAAACAGGCAGAAAGACCCCTGCCTGAATGATATCCCTCTTCTGTCACTTTCCGGTTTTTTTTATTATTAATACTTTATGAACACAAGGTATACCAGGCAATACAGCATTTACTCATCTAATTTTGGCAAGTTCCATGCTTTCAAATATTTCTATTCCTAAAAAAATCTGCTATCGCCTACTGTATAAGAACTCTATCATTCAGAAATGATAAAACTTTTCGGAGAGTGACACAAGAGGGATATGATCAAAAGTTGACAAGACCCTTAATTGGGGTCAAAAATTAGCTTGTTCGCTCTTCAGGGCGTTTCTGGCAAGTGGGTCGCTACAGATAACCCCTCATAAAACGCCTCAAGCAATACCAATAATTAAGTAGCACACTTGATACAAACTACTTCATGGTCACTATGCCCAACAAGTTACATGCCATCCCTAACCCAATAGCAATATCACTAATGTTCGTCTTTACAAAGTCATACCCCCAGAGGGAGATCCATAGTGCGACTCGTTCTAGAGTAAATACATAGCTCTAGGTGAGAATATCAAGTTAGAACCTTGAAAATCTCATAACTGATTGATGGATATGGGTGAAAATCCCATCCGTGAAGGACAACGTGACTCCTTATCTGACCACGTAGAGGTTAATCACCAAAGCGAAGCTGGTAACAGGGCGCAATCAGAGACTTCCTCGGTTGAGGTCACACTGGCGCAAAGTCTGCCGGGGGGAGTATCCCCCCGGCGAGCTTTGCGCTAATAGGGAGCCGACATGGTTAGCTTACGCAAATCTCCGAAAAAAGCGTCCTACTCCCTATCAGGGAAACCCATGTTAGCACAAGCTACAGCCTACCCTGTACACTAGCAATATTCTCGCATTCTTTCTTATGGAAAAAGATGCTGTCCTGAGAAGCTAGTGGGCGAATTGGAGAAACCTAAATCGGCACAACGCCAGATGCTACAAGTCTGGAAACCCGCCCAACGCAGTGGCTCAACAATCTATCAATCGGAACGAGGAAAAACGTATCTAACTTCTAGCCTACTCAGTCCACCTGAGTGAAGATTGAGATGGGAGGGTTCCCAAGAGAGCTAGTGGAGCGGCATGATTAACCGTTTAACACAAAGGTACGGGTAGGATGTGGGAATGAAACTGCCCACAGCATCGCAGAATCATTGTACATCGACAAGATGATGCTTAGACGCACTCTTATTGAGTAGCGAAGATACCATTAACTGCGTACAGGCAAGTAAAACCGACCAAAGCAGGTGAAAGCCTGCGTTTCCGATAACTCCCCGGTGGTAAAGGCGATTGGAAAGCGTCGAACGGTTAAGAAAGCCCAAGGCGGGTAGTAAGGCACGCTTATTGATGACGATAGAGAAAACCTAGATACAAGTAACCTAAGTAAGAAAAGTTCAGTAATGAACAAGTTCTGAAAAGATGTAAACCCTACACTCGCTTGAGTGGATATCAGGTGAAAATCCTTTCCATACAATGCTAGGAGCCGGATGCGGTCAAAGCTGTACGTCCGGTTCTGAAGGAGAGGTGTCCCTTGGTAACAAGGGCATCGACTCTATCAAAATAAATGCCCAGCGGTGTGTTAAGTTAACGGGTTGGAACACAGGATCTAGGTTTGACGGCTGGGCATTTATTTACGCTTAAGTGCCAGACCAGACATATCTCCCTGAAAGAACTTGACTACTTTGTCAGAAATATTACACAATTATCCCGATTTCTTGCTCTAGAACAAATCCATCCTGACCGCTACTATACGGAAACGAAGTTTTTACACTTATATCTTTTGTAGAAATACTCCCCTTTGGCTGTTAAAGAAGAGGTCAGAATGTTTACCAAAATTATTACCAGCATACCCAAACTGCCCAGCCGTCAAAATTCGATTGAGAAATTTTCTATGTATATGACTGTGGAGAATAATAAGGGTTACTCAACAATTAAATGGAAAACAGAACCTCAAATGCATTGCAATATTGAGTTATACAAAAGCAGACACTATAAGTTTGCATCGTTAGTTAACCAGGATGATAACGGCAGGGGGTTAGTGCAGTTCTGGATAGATATGGCTTTCAATGACAGACCACAAAAGGAAGATTGGGAGCCAGAAAAACGAGTACAAAAAGCTTGGGAATACCTGACAGCTTACTGTGAGGAAAGTTGCTACAGGGCTGCTGTAACGGTATGGAAAGATGACACATCTAAATCTTGGGAAGAATATATATTTCTTTCTAGATGTTTTATTTATGAAACGACCAAGTTTAGACAAATATTAGCTAAATATAACTCAAACGATTCTTCTCTCGATACTTATGTGACAGGCGTCTTGATAAAAAATATTAAAGATTCAGTTGCTAAGTTCTCTAAGTGGCGGCTGTTGCATAAAAAGAGCGATAAAGAACTGAAAGAAGCACTTGCTAGATCTGGAAGGTATGAACCGGAAATTTCTAGGTTTCTCATAGCTCGGAAATATTTTAAACAAATTTATCAGATGAACAAAATTCAAAATCCTGCTAAAATAACAGGACAGAAGTGGCAAGAACCCGATAGTGTAGATTTTGCAGAATCAGCTAATTACTACAATGCACAGATATTACTCCCTTGTGCATCTCATGAAGTGGCTGTAGGTGGAAATATTACAGGCGAACAACTTAAAACAAGTATGGAAATTTGCATTGCTGCATTACAAAATTACCCCAAATCAATCACACCACGCTTTTCTTTGGAAGCACTCAAAGAAACTGGTCGTCAAGTTGAATCTAATCAATCTCTAGAAATTTTCGAACAAGATTTCCTGACTTCAGAAGAAGTCGAAGATTCACGAGAAAATCAAGGAATAATAGAAAAGCGAACTGAGCCAGCTTTACAAGAGCAGTTGCTTTATTTGAAAATAGAACAAAAGGAAATCATACTCCTTTACTATGGTTTTGGGCTAAATCAAAAACAGATAGCAAATAGATTTAAAGTCACTCAGGGAGCAATTGCTCATCGCCTGAAGACGATTGAAATCAAATTACTGAAAACTTTATATGGATTAAGTAAACCTCCTGAGTGGGTTTCTCAATATGTTGCAGTATGGTTAAATCGTAATTACCAAGCCCCTATCTATTCAGATTTGATTCATGTTGCTTTGGTTGAGGCGATAAAGAAACTTGAACCACAAGAGCAAGAGCTATTGCGACTTACCTATGGACAAAAACTGAATGAACAAGAAATTGCTACGCAGCTTGGCATAGCCCTACCAGAAATTATGAACATACTGCGGAAAACAAAAGCTAAATTAGAGGCGGCTTTAATCAATAGTATTGATACCATGATTAATAAATATTTGCAAGTTTGGTTGACAAAGAGAACTAAAAGCGTTTTTCAATCAGCTTGTGAAAAATTGGGTATGATACGAGATAAAATAACAGAGATCCCAACAATTAATACGGTATTAGAAGAAGTATTAAAAAATTGGGATTCGTGAGAGTAATGAGGTTGTAGTGATGTTTTCTTTTAATGAGTTAAAAATAGCTTCTAGTAATCAATTATGGTTAAATATTTCATCGACAGACAAAAAGAAAGCTTGGGAGCAAGCTCAGAGCCATTCTAATACGCTTGCACGCTACAACGCTTATCTTAATCATCTTTCATTGTATATTTTCTTTAACTGGCTTACAGAGTGGTTGGCAGAAGAGTCTGTAGCTAAACCCTCAATTTTCCCAAGTGAGGATAGCTTACCCAGTATTTGGGAAGTGGTAAATGCTGCAGCAATTACACTGGGTGAGAAGCGAATAGTGCTAATTCCCAGTGAAACAATAGATTTAGAAGAGTTGTGCGTACCCCAAGAGTGGGTAGACATTCCTTCTTTTGCAGGTGATTATTACTTAGCGGTGCAAGTTAATCTAGAGGCAAATGAGGATGAGTGTTTTTTGGGAGTCCTCGGTTTTACCACTCATCGCTTACTTAAGAATTTTGGCAGATATAACGCGAATGAGCGCACCTACGTGTTAGCCGCAAAAAATTTAACAGAAAATCTCTCCGTGATGCTGATGACATTGGGACTACCTGTACAAGAGGAAATCCCAGAATTGTTTACTGTATCTGAAGCTGAGGCACACAAATTGTTGCAACTGTTAGGTAATTCATCTATTTATTTTCCCCGTTTACGAGTTGATGTACCGTTTGAGCAATGGGCAGCACTGCTGGATAATGACGAATGGCGTACTCAGTTGTATCATCGGCGAATAGGTGGCTTGGCTATTGCTAAAAACACGGCATCAGTTAACAATTTGAGCAATTGGTTTCAAAATATTTTTGAAACCGGTTGGCAGTCTCTTAATACAATCCTAAATACAGAATCAGAAAATTTAGCTTTTGCTTTTAGACAACGTGAACTTACTGTTGGAGGTGTGTCTGTTGAGGGAGTCAAGTTGATTGATTTGGGAATACAATTAGGCAATCATTCTGTTGCACTGTTGGTTGGTTTGACACAAGAGGATGAGCAAAAAGTGGGTATCCGCGTTCAGTTACATCCATCTCATGGACAGACTTACCTGCCACCTAATATCAAACTTGCTTTACTTTCTTCCTCTGGAGCAACTCTCCAGGAATTTCAATCACGAACTCAAGATAACTTAATTCAACTGAAACGATTTACATGCCCGAAAGGAAAAACATTCAAAATCCAAGTAGCTATCGATAATTTTAACATTACGGAAGATTTTGTGGTTTAACAACTTGCGCGATTATAAAAATGAGTAAGTTAGTTATCTTAAACTTGGGAAGGGGTACTCTACAAGAGGGCTTTCACTTTGTGACTGTTCAGTTACAGTCAGAGTTCAATTCCAAAACAAGTCAATTTCAAGGTAGTTTACCTGCGGCTCCAAATCTTATTGATCTCTATCGTCGTTGGCAATTGCTCTATGATTTAATCTATTCGGCTCGCTCTATAAATATAGGTTTACGTCATGAAGAATTCATTGATTCAGACATCAAAATTGATGAATCTGACATCACTCACGTTTCTGATGCTGAATTTGATGAAATCTGTAAAAATTTACAAAAAAGCCTTAATAATTGGTTAGATTCTTCGGATTTTCGACAGATAGAATTACAACTGAGAACGAAATTATCCAAGTCAGACGAAATTCGATTTATTATTCAAACCGAAGACACCTATTTAAGAAAACTGCCCTGGCATATTTGGCGCTTTTTTGAAGATTATCGTTTGGCAGAAGTCGCTTTAAGTCCTATTGAGTTTGAGTCAGAAAATCAGGTAGTCAGTTCAGAACTGAAAGTGAGAATTTTGGCAATTCTGGGGAATAGCACGGGAATTGACACTGATGCTGATAAAAAGTTTTTGGAGAAGTTGTCATCAGATGCATCAACGGTATTTTTGGTAGAGCCAAAACGCTCAGAAATTGATGAACAGCTTTGGGATAATCAAGGATGGGATATTTTATTTTTTGCTGGGCATAGTTCTAGTAAGACTGATGGTGAAACAGGTTTTATACATATAAATCCTACCGAAAGCTTAGCGATTGGGCAGTTAAAAAATGCCCTGAAAAAAGCGATAGAACGCGGATTGCAGTTGGCAATTTTTAACTCTTGTGATGGCTTGGGGTTAGCACAGCAGTTGGATGATTTGCATATTCCCCAAATGATTGTCATGCGGGAACCAGTTCCAGATAAAGTGGCGCAAGAGTTTTTGAAGCGCTTTCTTAAGGGGTTTGCTGATGGTAAGTCGTTTTATTTAGCAGTGCGGGAAGCACGGGAACAGTTGCAGGGTTTGGAAACTGAATTTCCTGGTGCTAGCTGGTTACCTGTGATTTTTCAAAATCCTGCTCTTGCATCCCCAACTTGGAAAGAGTTGCGACAAAAAACTAAGGACAATGCTACAAAAGAGCCGCCCCAAAGAAGCACGCTCAGTGCAAAGCACAGGCTGCGCCAACGCAAAGCATCTTTGCAGGAGATACGCTATCGCCCGGAGAGTGCGTCTCCAAAGCAGCATCGCCAATCCAAACTCAATTTCAAAACAGTTTTGATAATGAGTTTTATAGTCACAAGCTTCTTGATGGGAGTGCGCTGGCTGGGGATACTACAAGCATGGGAGTTACAGGCTTTTGACCATTTTATGCGATCGCGTCGACAGGAAAAACAAGATTCGCGCCTGTTGATAGTCACTGTCACTGAAGATGATTTGAAACTACCAGAGCAAAAGGACAGAAGAGGATCTCTATCGGATCTCGCACTAGCCCGACTTTTGGAAAAACTTGCACCTCTCCAACCAAAAGCCATTGGCTTGGATATCTATCGTGATGAGCCATCACAACTCAACCAAGCAACTCTTGCGACTCGATTAAAAACAGATGACAACTTCTTTGCGATTTGCAAAGTGAGCGACAAGACAAAAAACCGTTCGGGAAATTCACCTCCAAAGGGGGTTCCCCCAGAACGCCAAGGATTTAGTGATGTTGTGCAAGACGCAGACAAGATTGTGCGTCGCCATTTATTAGCAATGCAACCAGCAGATCCAACATCCCCTTGTACTGCACGCTACGCCCTTAATGCCCAACTGGCATTCCACTACTTGGAGAAGCAGGGTATTTATCCCAACTATACTAAAGCAGGGGAATTGCAATTAGGTAACGTTGTTTTCAAGCAGTTGCACGCACACAAGGGCGGCTATCAACAAGTGGATACAGGGGGCTATCAAATATTGCTCAATTACCGCTCTTACCAAGGTTCTCCTTTGGAAATTGCTCCCACAGTAACGCTTACAGATGTTCTTAGGAGTAAAGTCAACCCTGAACAAGTCAAAGACCGAATTGTCCTCATTGGTACCACTGCCCAAAGTTTCCGTGATTATGTTTCTACCCCTTACATGACTGGGCAGGGTTTTTATCAGGAAATACCAGGGGTCATTCTGCAAGCACAGATGGTGAGTCAAATTGTGAGCGCAGTAAAAGATGGACGACCTTTGTTATTCATTTTACCTTTTTGGGGCGAAATGTTATGGGTTTGGGGTTGGTCGGTTGTTGGAGGTGCGATCGCTTCGCGCGATCGCTCCGGACGACATCTCATTCTGGCGGGTGGAGGCGCAATAGGCGTCTTATACTTTCTTTGTTTAATTTTGTTTTGCTCTAGTGTTTGGGTTCCCCTGGTCCCGTCAGCCTTAGTTTTAATAGTGACTAGCAGCATTGTGGTAATTTACCTCAATTCACCACAAAGTTAGCAACAATCGATTTCTACAAGTTGAAGTAGAAAAATTTTCTACAAGTTGATAAGTATAAGAAAATTGTTTATGCAAAAGATCCAACTTTCCCTCGCCATCAGTTTAACACTCCTTAGCTGTATACAAGTGCGGGCACAGCCTGTTAACTCCCTTCTTGGACAAAGCCCAACATTAAAACCCAAAGGACAATTCAACCAATCATTGATTTTCGCTGCGCCGCCTCCACCACCAGATATCGGGGAACCAGGTAAGCGAACAGAAGCTGGTAGCCGTGGCTGTGGAGAGAACATGAATAAGCCCCTGGCTTCTGTTTCTCAAAAGCGTCTCACAGCTTTAGTACCCGTTTATTCAAAATCAGAGTTGGTTTATGCAGCAACAGTTGCTGAGCATCCTAGTTTCTGGTTTTATGTTCCTTATTCGTCGTCCTTTGCTTATGGAGAATTTGTGCTAGAAGATGAAGCACAAAATCAGACTATTTACAAGACTTCTTTGATGGGGACACCAGGAGTAATTAACCTGAGTTTGCCATCAAAAGCAGCACCTCTGCAGATTGGTAAACGATATCGGTGGTATTTCAACATTTACTGTAATAAGGATAATCAAATTATTGCGAATGTTGAGGGATATGTAAAACGAGAGCAACTGAACGCTGCTTTAAAAACTCAATTGGAAAAAGCAACACCAAGCCAACGGGTAAACCTTTATGCTGCTAATGGTATTTGGTATGAGGCGCTGAGTGCTGCTAGTGAACTGCGTCGCAGTAATCCGCAAGAGAGTTCTTGGGCGAGGTTGTTGCAAGCTGTTGGTTTGAATGATATGACAACTGAACCAAAAGTGGACTGCTGTAAGTTGGAAAATCAGCAGTGAAGTTCAGTGCTGATTTGCTGTGCAATCTGGCTGGTTATACCAAGGACTACGGGGAGTGGTGGGAGAATTTGCTATGAGGACGACTTCTCCTTTTTCGTTTATTATCCAACCAGTAGCTTCTATAATGGGTTTTGGTACGGTGGTTGTTGTTTTGTTGGGAACAGTTGGACTCTTGCGGTTATCACTACTGGTATTGAGAGTAATTAAGTCTACTTGAACTGCATCAGTGTTGAGGACTTCGCCGGGGTTGGGGGGCAAGCCACCGCGTCCGGTGATAGTAAATTGGCTCTTAACTATAGGGTTGCCCTCAGTGCAGGTTTGGGCTACCTTGGTGTCAACTGGTACTGATGGCAAGTTGACTAAGCCACTGTTGGGGTCAATATTAGGTGTGTTAATTTGCACGGTGCCACTTAGCTCAGGACTTCCCCCAGTGGCGGTGATGTCACTATTGGAAGTAGGTGCATCCCGAAATTGTGTACCAAAGATACCAGTCGCATTGATTCGCACATTTCCGCCAAGAAAGTTAGCAGAGTTGGCGCTGATGTCACTATTTTTAAAACCAATGAGGAAATCAGTGTCAATATTAATGTTGCCGCCGATGACGTTTTCACCTGTTGCGTTGGTTCTGATGTTGCTATTGCGGCTCATTATTAAATATTGTGAGTTAATGTTAATTGTCGCCTGTTCCCTATTGAGGTCAATTTTAGCGCTGCGTGTGTTGGCGGTGAGTAAGGCGTTCTTGTCTAAACGGATAGAGCGAGCATTTAATGTCATGTTGCCTGCGGTTCCTGTCCCGAGACTCTGCACGTTTACTCCTGCTCCATCTAGCACTAGCAAGGTATTAGTTTTGATTGTCAAATCTCCCGCATCCCCTGTTGAATTTGGCTGTGCAGAAGCAAACAAGCCACTGCGAAACTGACCATCGGCGCTTCTACCAATCAGTTGCACATCAAAAGCATCGACCGTCAAATTTCCCCCCTTTCCAGAACCAAATGTACCCGCAGTCACTTGTGCTTCATCTCGCACTAGCAAGGTATTAGTTTTGATTGTCAAATCTCCCGCATTCCCTGTTGAGTCTGGTCCAGCTGAAGCAAACAAGCTACTGGAAACCCGATTATCAGCGCTTTCACCAATCAATTGCACATTAGAGGCATCGACCGTCAAATTTCCCCCCTTGCCTGAACCAAATGTACCAGCACCCATCTGTGCTCCATCTCGCACTAGCAAGGTATTAGTTTTCATCGTTAAGTCTCCCGCATCCCCTGTTGAGTTTAGGTTTGCTGAAGCAAACAAGCCACTGGAAAACTGACGATCAGCGCTTTCACCAATCAGTTGCACATCAGAGGCATCGACCGTCAAATTTCCCCCCTTGCCTGAACCAAATGTACCACCATTAACCACTGCCCCATCTCGCACTAGCAAGGTATTAGTTTTCATCGTCAAGTCTCCCGCATCCCCTGTTGAGTTTGGCTCTGCTGAAGCAAACAAGCCACTGAGAAAACCATCAGAGCTTGTACCAATCAGTTGCACGTCTTGGGCATCAACCCTCAAATTTCCTCCTTTGCCCACACCAAATGTCGCAACACCCACTTGTGCTCCACCCGAAACTTGTAATGTGCTAGCATTGATATTGACATTGCCTCCCTGTCCATTTGCTTGTGCTAGCACCTGATTAGAAATTTCACTCTTATTGTTAAGGTTTATTGCTGCAGTAGCATTAACTTCAATATTTCCCGCCTTACTATTATTAGAACCCAGTCTACTCTCTATGCCTGCTAAGAGGGAACTCTTGGCTGTCATCTTTAAATTCCGGGCATTAACTGCGATACTTCCACCATTGCCAGCACGAACATTTACAAGAGCGCCATTGCTCAGAAAAACATCGCTTCTTTCTACATTATCGGGAAAACTCAAACTCAGATTATTACCATTTCCATTCAACCCAATTGTTCCCGCATTTGCTAATCCACCTAACTCCACTCGCCCACCAAAAGCAAATAATCCTCCACCATCCATATTGATATCACCACCTACCAACAGCAAACTCTTGCCATCTGGTACGCGCAAACCCGTTGCTGTAAACTCAGAAGATGGATTGAAGCCGGAGTCAGCTATTGAGTTATTTTGGATAGATGCGGCACGAATTTGGTTAAATAGAAACGCAGAAGGATTAATCGTCAACAGCTCAGGAGTATTCGGATTCGTTGCGCTGAAAAAACCTTGATTGCCAAATTGAATTGCACTAGCTGTAGTCGCCACAAACGAACCGCCAATATCCAACCGCGCATTCTGACCAAAAATAATCCCCGACTGATTAATCAGAAATAGATTAGCTGTACCCAACGCACGAATCAACCCATCAATATTAGATACCGCCCCACCCGTTACCCGACTAATGATATTCTGAATATCCGTACTATTCTTAAAAAAAGCAGTACCGCCAGTAGGAACAGAAAACTCCCTAAAGCTGTGAAACAAGTTGCTTCCCGCTTGCGTTCCTCCAGTGATATTGAATCTGCTTCCCTCTGTTTGGACACTGGAGTTATTAGGTAAAGTGCCATCAGGAATAACTTGAGCTACTGCACAATCTCCAAACAAAGAAAACACACCAGCGATTGGCAAAGCCAGTGTCCCTTGGGCGATCGCAATCCCTAACAAAGCGCCCCAACGAGTACTTATCTCCAACATTGCACCCCCCAAGAAAACAGCAGTTGCTCTTCAACGGTTACGCTGCACCAGTATCAAATCAGTCACATTTACTGGTCGTGAAAGTCACCTCTGCCTAATTTTCTGTTCAAGCGTACAAATTTTACACAAAATCGGCTATTTCTTTACAAAAATTCATCAATCTTTTGCTATGCAAACACGAAATTTAGCACTAGTACTCACGCAGCTTCAATCACGGTTATTTAACTACACAGAATATTACATCCAATTACCTAACAGAACGTAAGGTGCCCAATACATAGGACGTCTATACTTAGGATTCTGTAAAAGAGCTAACTGAGCGCGACGAAGCACCTCGGCTTTAGTTAGTTTCTTGTTTGCTAACTCTTGGTAAAATTTACTCATCAACACAGCAGTAGACTCATCATCCAAGTTCCACAGAGAAGCGATGGTACTACGTGCTCCTGCCTGAAAAGCGACACCAGCAATTCCTAATCCAGCCCGCTCATCCCCAGTAGCTGTTTGACAAGCACTCAGAATAAGTAATTCAATAGCTTCTGGTTTGTTTAACTCTACAGTTTGCACTAACTTATTCAAGTCCTTAACATAAATGCGTTCATCCCAAGCGACAATAAATGTCTCCTCAGCTAGTGAGCTAAATTGACCATGAGTTGCAAGATGAACGACTGGGAAAGGTAGAGAATTAAGTTTGTTTTGCAAAGCTTTGCTGGTAAATTCTTGATCAAGAAGTATGCTGCTGGGTACTTGAGAGCGAATTTCGTTTAATTCACGCTTCACGTTATGTAGTGCAGAAAATCCGGAACGTGGTTCAGACAATCCTGCGGCTATTGTCTTTAATCCTTTGCGCAATGGTTTGGGATCAATTAGTTGCAAACCAGGGGTCAGTGCAATGCTATACTTCTCAATCAGATACTGTTTGCCATCGTAGAGAGCCGCCATTGGGATATTCCGCAAGGAACCATCCGGCACAAACACCAAAGTAGAGGTTTTACTCTCAGCCAAGGCAGCTTCAGCAGGTTTAATCAGCCAGGTGTAGACTTTTTGGGACAAGGACTGAACCTGTCGCAGTGTGTGGGGCTTTGATAAATTTTCCCCTAATTGTTTTAAAGTACTTTGTACTTCCTTTTCATCTACAGCAGTGGTGTAGTGCTGCAAGGATTTTTGCGGTAACTGGAGGATGACCTCTAATCGGTCTGGCAAAATGAAAGGATAGATAACTGCTGCTGTTGTTGTTTGGTCTTCTTTTTTACTTTGAATCCGAGCATTTAAACAGGTGTTGCGAAAAAAGTTGTCAAGTTCTGCAACTTGCACCTGTTCTATTGTTTCGCTGGCTTTTTTGATATTTTCTTGACTTGGTTGGGAATTTCCCTCAGGTTGCAAAAGTAATTCTACTAACTCTCGATATACAGGTTCAACTTCATACCGAAAGGAAAATTTCACTTCAGGATTGACAGCAACTAAATCGTTACGTAAGTCTTGCAGGTTGTTAACTGCTTCTGTGTAAGCGGCGGTAGCCCCTTTCATATCTCCCTTGGCTTTCAGCAAACGTCCCAGTTGCCATTGCCATTGATAGACAATATCTTTAGCATCAATAGCTTGAGCAATCAGCAAGGCTTGCTGGGTGAGATTTTGGGCATCAGACTTCTGTTGGGTTTGTTCGTACACCCCTGCTAGAACACCAAGAGCATAAGATTCTGTCCGTTTGTCTTGCAAGCTTCTCGCTTGCTCAATTGCGGTTGACAGGAGTTGAGCAATATCCAACCATTCGGGAGTGTCTGCGGTGGTATCTTGTCTGAATCGTGTTAAACTCTCAGCAAAATTGATGCGAGCACAAATTGCTGTGCGACTGGGAGGTAAGTCGCCAAGTTGAGTTTGGATTTGGGATGACAACGCTGGGAAAGTTTTGAATTGCTTGATTTCCAGCAGTAGTCTTAGTTGATTGACTTGAGCTTGGATGCGCGTGGTAGGTGAGGTGGCAGTTTTTACAGCTTTTTGATAAAAATCTATCGCTTCTTGGGTACGCTGTAAGGCACGAGCTGTGTTGCCTAGACTCAGTAGAATATCACCTACTGCTTGCTTATCTAGCAACGAGTCAGCCACTTCTAAACTTTGCTGCAACATCTGTCGGGATGTTTCTAAATCTCCCGTGACTTGCAGGACATTACCGAGACTACGCAGTCCTATGACTTTAAGAGGCGAGTTGGGTTGGCTTTGCAGAGTCTTAATACTTTCTTTTAACGTCTTCTCTGCTTGACGATACAACCCTAAAGCTTGCAAAGCTTGCGCTTGGTTAATGTGGTTACCAATAATTGCACTATTATATCCTATTTTTTTATAAATCTCAACTGATTGTCGCCAAGTATTTAGGGCATCTTCAGCTTTAGAAAGAGCCAACTGCAGACGACCTTGGATATCTAGAACTTGGGCTAGGATTTGGGAGTGCTCTAAAGTATTTCTATTTGATGAGGTTTTTAAGAGATTTCGACTTTGGGCGTGAAGCGAAGCTATCGCAAGGCGAATTGCACTTTCTGCATCAGTCCATTGTCCAAGTTGCTGATAAGCTAATGATAGATTGCCTAGTGTCATGGCAAGTCTGAGTTCATCGCCATTAGCTTTGAATGCAGAGATAGCCTGTTGCCATATTGCAGAAGCCTCAGCAAACCGTTCAGCTTCATAAAGTTTTCTGCCTTGTTCAAGCAAATTTTGGGCATTGGGTAAGGTTTGAACGATGGAGTTTTTCTCCGTCATATGGGCGAAAGTAGGTGACAATAATCCCGCGCCCAAAAACATAGCCAATAGCAGCAGTACACTTAAAAAGTGTTTAATTCTGCGAAATTTGGATTTTTTTGTGACCATGTTCTAGCCCTCATTTGCACCGCGTCCTTTAAAAATATACAGTGTAAGTTGCTACATCAATGCTTATGCTGTTGATTAAACGCACGGCAATCAGCTATCTTCTGCCAGGAACTGTGGGGCGTGATGGCGGTTGGATTTGCTGTCAGTACGACGTTGCCATCAGCATCAATCAGCCAACCAGTAGCTTCTACTATGCGATCTGGTGTTCGGCTAGTGGGATTTGTCGAAACTGTAGTAGAGCGTTTATCAACTTCTGGGTTGAGAGTGACCAAATCTACCTGCACTGCATCAGTGTTGAGGACTTCGCCTGGGTTAGGGGGCAAGCCGCCACGTCCTGTGATGATAAATTGGCTTTTAACTATAGGGTTGCCCTCAGTGCAGGTTTGGGCTATCTTGGTGTCAACTGGTACTGATGGTAAGTTGACTAAGCCACTGTTGAGGTCAATCTCAGGTGTGTTGATTTGCACGGTACCACTTAGCTCAGGACTTCCCCCTGTGGCAGTGATATCACTATTGGGGGTAGATGCATTCCGGAATTGTGTACCAAAAATACCAGTCGCATTGATTCGCACATTTCCGCCACGGAAGTTAGCAGAATTGGCGCTGATGTCACTATTTTTAAAACCAATAAGGAAATCAGTGTCAATATTGATGTTGCCGCCGTTGACGTTTTCACCTGTTGCATTAGTGAAGATGTTGCTATTGCGACTCATTATCAAATCTTGTGAGTTAATGTTAATTGTCGCCTGTTCCCTATTCGGGACAACTTTAGCGCTGCGTGTGTTGGCGGTGAGTAAGGCATCATTATTTAAACGGATGGAGCGAGCGTTTAATGTCATATTGCCTGCGGTTCCATTTCCTTCACTGCTGCTGGATATTTCACCAAAGTTAGTGACTTGGAGCAACTTAGATGTGATATCTATTTCGCCCCCATCACCCACAGATCCAGTTTCCACAACGCTCTTGACTGCACTAGGCAAACTATTACTGCTCGCTCCATCAATTAAGATGTTATCAGTAGCAATAATCTTCACGTTTCCGGCATTTCCCTGTCCAAGGGTATTGGTGATCACCGCAGCACCGTTTGTTAAAGAAAGCGATCGCGTAAAGATATTGATATTACCCCCATTGCCTACCCCTTCCTGCAATCCCACTGAACTGTATGCACCACTCGATTGTCCCGATCCCTGGATAACATTTTTGCCCACACCATCAAAAGAAATAAAATCAGTGGCATTAATATTCACAGTACCTGCACTACCTCTGCCATCAATATCGGTAACTATTTGAGCGCCATTAGTAACGGAAAGCGATCGCGTATTAATATTAATGTTGCCCCCTTTGCCCACACCCCCCCTAGCCACTTCGCTGTAAATTCCACCCGGAAATCCTTTTCGATTCAGTCCATCTAAGGAAATAGAATCTGTAGCGTTAATCGTAATAGTGCCCGCATTTCCCTTTCCCAGAATACTTGCTGCCATGAAAGATCCATTACCAACAACTAAAGAGCCAGTGTTGATGTCAATATTGCCCCCATCACCTACAGCTTGACTATTCACCAGGCTGTAGGCTCCTCCTTCTGTTAAAAAGGAAACATTATCCCGTGCGTTGATGCTGATATTGCCTCCATTCCCAACTCCAAAGATGTCGCTACTGAGAATCGAGCCACTCACAACCGACAGGGAGCCTGTGGAGATATTGATGTTACCCCCATTACCCGTGCTTCCCCCTTCTAATTGGCTGAATATAAAACTTTCATCAGACAAAGAGACAGTATCACGAGCTTCTACATTCACATTGCCTGCATTTCCACGTCCTTTGCTGCTGCTAGCAAGCAATCGAGCATTATTGCTTAAGCGGAGCGAACCTGTCTTAATACGAACATCACCCCCATTTCCAAAACCTGCACCAAATTCAGGTACGCCTACGCTGCTAGTAGCGGTTCCTCGCTCGAACACCACTGAATCCCTGGCATCAATAGTTACGTTACCTGCATTCCCCTGACCCAAGGTGTTTGCTGTCAGAAAAGACCCATTCACCACAGAAAGTGATTTTGCCTGAATCCGAATATTGTTACCATTCCCGATTGCGTTTGGTTCTACAGTACTAAAGACCGCACCGCCATTTTGAAAAGAAACAGCATCGCGGGCTATTATATTCACACTACCAGCATTTCCCTTGCCAGTAGTCCAGGTTCTCAGTTGCGAGCCATTACTAACAGAAAGGGAACCTGTGTCCATGCTGATCTCACCACCATCACCCACACCTTCCCGTTCAACTTGGCTAAAAGCAAAAGCTCCATTTGTGAATTCAATCGTGTCACGGGCGTTAATTCTCAAATTTCCAGCATTTCCCTGACCAAAAGTACTGGTTTCAATTTTTCCGCCATTCGAGACAATCAGTGAGCCAGTTGTAATGTTAATGTCTCCAGCGTTACCCACGCCATTCTCCAATACCACATTGGAAATCACGCCGCCATCAATATTTGTGACTTCTTTAGCATTAAATTCAATATTTCCACGCCTTCCTGTGGATAGCAGTTCTGAATCTATCCCCGCCTGCACTCTTGTACCAGATCCTGAAATATTTAATCTCTGTGCATTGACAGCAATGCTACCGTCACCTCTAGCACTGACGTTAACTTGGGCACCATTTGTCAGCAATACATCAGTTAACGATACTTCTTGGGGAAACGTTAAGCGTAGTTGACCATCATTAGCAGCTAGTCCGATGTTACCATTTCCCGCTACACCTCCCAACTCGACACGTCCTCCCGGAACTAGCAACTGCCCAGCATCAATACTCACATTACCACCAACAAGTGCTAGAGTCTTACCAGGAGTTACCTGTAAACTAGACTCTCGTACTTCGACACTGCTAGCATTATTTGCGTATTGCAATCCAGTCGGCACACTGATAGTCAGCAGTGGTGTAGCTTTGGGATCTGTAGCACTAAATTCAAACCCATCCGCAAATTTCATACTATTGGCAGATGTGGCAAAAAAAGAACCGCCAATATCTAACCGAGCATTCTGACCAAATATAATGCCGTTAGGATTAATCAAAAACAGATTTGCCGTACCTAAGCTACGAATTAACCCATCAATATTAGAAATAGAATTACCCGTTACCCGACTAATAATATTTTGAATATCTGCGGTATTGTTAAACAAAGCCGTGCTGTTAGTAGGGACAGAAAACTCCCTAAAGCTGTGAAACAAGTTGCTTCCCGCTTGCGTTCCTCCAGTGATATTGAAGCTGCTTCTCTCTGTTTGGACACTGGAGTTATTAGGCAAAGTGCCATCAGGAATAACTTGAGCTACTGCACAATCTCCAAACAAAGAAAACACACCACCTATCGCAATCCCTAACAAAGCGCCCCAACGAGTACTTATCTCCAACATTGCACCCCCCAAGAAAACAGCAGTTGCTCTTCAACGGTTACGCTGCACCAGTATCAAATCAGTCACATCTACTGGTCGTGAAAGTCACCTCTGCCTAATTTTCTGTTCAAGCGTACAAATTTTACACAAAATCCGCTATTTCTTTACAAAAATTCATCAATCTTTTGCTAAACAGACACGAAATTTAGCACTAGTGCTCACACAGCTTCAATCACGGTTATTTAACTACACAGAATATTACTACTAGGTACTTGAGAGCAGATTTCGTTTAATTCACGCTTCACGTTATGTAGTGCAGAAAATCCGGAACGTGGTTCAGACAATCCTGCGGCTATTGTCTTTAATCCTTTGCGCAATGGTTTGGGATCAATTAGTTGCAAACCAGGGGTCAGTGCAATGCTATACTTCTCAATCAGATACTGTTTGCCATCGTAGAGAGCCGCCATTGGGATATTCCGCAAGGAACCATCCGGCACAAACACCAAAGTAGAGGTTTTACTGTCAGCCAAGGCAGCTTCAGCAGGTTTAATCAGCCAGCTGTAGACTTTTTGGGACAAGGACTGAACCTGTCGCAGTGTGTGGGGCTTTGATAAATTTTCCCGTAATTGTTTTACAGCAATTTTCAGGTAAGGGACTTCCAAAAAATAAATTATGCCATTATCAATAATGATAATCATTACCTATGGGGAGGTGAAGTGGCTGCCGTCGGCAGCCCCTTCACCCCCTTTTGTAGTAATTTGAATAATGACTTAGGTTTTTGAGTGTGACAAACGGTGTCTATAGTCTTAACTGATTCTCTAAAAAAGTTGTTGATTGAAACTGCATTTCAGCTTCATGGTGCGGCTAAACGTAAATTTATGGCACAAACAGTCGTGAAATTAGGTTTTGGGGGACAAAGGTTAGCACAACGAGAGTTGGCATGGAATCGAGACACAATTCGTAAAGGAATTAAAGAACTAACAACTGGCATTACTTGTGTTGATAATTACTCCGGTAAAGGACGCAAGAAAGCAGAGGAACATCTGATTACTCTTTTAGAAGATATAAAAAATATAGTGGATCAAGAAAGCCAAATTGACCCGAGTTTTAAAACTAGAAGATTGTATACTCGATTGACTGCTGCACAAGTGAGAAAGCAGCTAATAGAAAAGTACGGTTATAGTGACGAACTTTTACCCACATCAGAAACGATTCGAGTCAAATTAAATGATTTAGGTTACAACCTCAGACGAGTGAAGAAAGTTTTACCTCAAAAAAAATTCCTCAAACCTCAGCAATCTTTGAGGAATTAGCAATCGTTAATCAAAATGCGGACTCAGATCCAAGTATTTTACGCTTAAGTCTAGATGCCAAGGCTCGTGTCAACATTGGTACATTTGACCTAGGCGGTAGAAACAGAGTAAAAACCGAAACTTTTGACCATGATTTTCAACCGAAAACTACCGTAACTCCTTATGGTATATTCATGCCAAAGTTTGACGAATTGTTCTTATACTTTACAGAGTCAAAAGTCACAAGTGATTTTATAGTTGATGTTTGAGAGGACTTTTGGTTGGGAGAGAGACATCGTTTTTCTCAGGTTGAAACACTAGTTCTCAATCAAGATAATGGCGGCGAGAATAGTTCTCGCCGCACCCAGTTTATGAAACCTATAGTAGAGTTTGCCCACAAGTACTCACTAAACATACGTTTAGCGTATTATCCTCCATATCATAGTAAATATAACCCCATCGAGAGAACATGGGCAGTATTGGAAAATCATTGGAATGGCAGCATTTTAGATGAAGTAGAGACGGCTTTAAACTTTGCTAAGACTATGAAATGGAAAGGTAAAAATCCAGTGGTTAAGCTAATTCATAAAACCTATGAGACTGGGGTAAAGCTGACAAAAAAAGCTATGTCTCAAATTGAAAAACAAATCGAACGCTTAACCAATTCTACTCATGAACTTTATCCTAATTTGGGGAATTGGTTTATTGATATCTGTTTTGGGAAAATTTAATTAGTTTGGCAAAAGCATTTATCAAGTTCTAAATCATATTCAATCATCACTATTTCACTTTTCCACAAAGGACTCTTGTGTTAACTCTTCATGACTAATTGAGGGGGGAGAAAGGGTTGCCGTCGGCAACCCTTTCTCCTCCCTCATAATGATTATCATTATGATAAAAATGCTGTCTTTTGTTTTTTTTGGAATATTTTATTCTTTGGAAGTCCCTAAAGTCCAGACATTAGCGAACGCACCATCTGACGAGGGTTGAAAAAAATCGGATTCACGCGAAAAAAAAGACTTATGGCTACCGTGAACGGGATGAGGACAAACGGCGGAAGTTCCTCAAACAGCTAGCCGCAGTTGAGCGTGAGTTAATTGTGTATGCCGACGAAGCTGGCATGAATCAGCCGGAGGACTATGGTTACGGCTACAGTCCCCAAGGAAAACGGTTCTATGATCTCAAATCGGGTCGGAGAACGGGGCGAGTTAATATGATTGCGGCGTTGTGTGCTAAGCAGTTGCTTGCCCCATTCACAATTGAGGGGGCTTGCAACCGCCAGGTTTTTGAAACCTGGTTAGAAACATGCCTGATTCCAACATTAAAACCAGGGCAGAAGCTGGTGATCGACAACCCCACTTTTCACAAGGGTGGACGTATTGAGCAATTAGTGCAGGCTGCTGGTTCGTAGTCGCGTACTTGCCACCTTACTCTCCTGACTTGAACAAGATTGAACCGTGCTGGTCTTGGCTCAAAAGTCCCATCCGCAAGCAACTAGAGGACTTCCCTACCTTGCGGGCAGCGATGGAGCATATTCTGAGCTTAGCGTCCTAACCAACCTGGCGCTTGCTATAATACCAAATTGCGTTCAACACCTCACCTTTGCCCCTACCGTGCACACACATCTCCCTGAAAACCTCACCTTCGCTTTTTGCTACGCTAAAATCTTTCTCTTTCCTTTCTTTCCCTCTCCTTAATAAGGAGAGGGATGCCCGATAGGGCAGGGTGAGGTCTTTCAATAAGGAGAGGGATGCCCGATAGGGCAGGGTGAGGTAAACACGTATGAATGCAACCCGCGTATAAATTTTAAATCCAATGACTCAACCCATTATTTGGATACACGGAGACTGTCTAAGTCCGCGAAACCCCGCACTCGAAGAATATCCCGAAGCACCCGCCATCTGGGTTTGGGACGATGCTTTGATAGAAGAATGGCAACTGAGTTTGAAACGTCTCACCTTTATCTACGAATGCTTGCTAGAATTACCCGTTGTTATTCGCCGTGGCAATGTCGCCAAAGAAGTTTTAGCCTTTGCCAAAGAGCATAATGCCAACAAAGTCGTGACAGCAGACAGTCCTAGTCCCCGGTTTGATGCTATCTGTGATGAAATTGAGCGTTCTGTGGAACTAGAAGTCTTTGAAGTAGAACCGTTTTTTGATTACGACGGCTATATTGACCTCAAGCGCTTCTCCCGCTACTGGAAAGTTGCCCAAAAGTATGTGTTTGATTAGACTTGCAGGACAGAATTTGTAGCGATTTTTTACAAGTTCTGGAGCATGGGTGAGTTGAGTTCAACAGAACGCAACTGAGTATTATTTGAAGCAATGAATCATCTTGAATTGGGTGCAAAAGCTTGATCATTCTTGGTCGGTATTTTAATTTCTCTCAACTTGTAAACCTCACCAACCCCATCTTTAATGGAAACTCTGCTCAATCGCCACATCTAGAAAGTTACCTGTATTTTCCCGTAAAGAAGTATCTACTCCTTTATCCATAGATGCAGTGTTAGAAATGACACACATTGAACTTGCATAAAAAATTGTAGTATAACAAAGAACAACAATTGTGCCGATAGTTATGGATATAGTAGTCAGATATACAAATTTTTTGTTCAAAGCTTTGGAAAACATCAAGAATGCCCTTTGAAGAGAAGAGTGTATATCGGGAAAATGATGTTTCAGCTAATGTAACATTAGCTGAAACATCGCCTAAGATGGATCGTGCTAAACATACATCATCCTATGAAATGACCGTATTGGATGATTTCTGAAAAATTTTTAAAATACGGATATCAGACCAACACAAATAACAAACAGCTATTTGTAAAGTAGCTAATCAAATTTATTGAAGCTAGAGAGAAAAGTCATGATTTTAGTATGACTTGAGTCACATTTTGATGAGAAAATTATACTATAGTATCTTTCTTTAGACGAAAAAGTGACTTTAAATACTTAAAAATAACGAAAATATGATTCCAATTTCAACTCTTTTTATCGGGCTTAATGGTTTGATTGCTCTTTTGCTCACCTACATTGTGATGATGGAACGAACAAGAACAAGGCTGTGGCATGGTGAGTCAAAGGAAGATGTGGCGAAACAACGCGATCCGCTGATAAATCCAAATGTTGTTGCAGCTACAGTCGAAAAGTTACCGACAAAAATTATTCCTGATAAAGTTGAAGACTAGTACAGCACGGCGTAAATAAACCAAGTATTAGACAGCTAACACTTTACCCTTATATGTCCACTGAAAAGGTTTAGCCATTGTTTTATTAAAGTAGTCGATAAATTCAAGAATTCGGGTTTTTAGGTCATCCTGACTCTTGAAGCTAGCACGCTGAAGTAACTTACGAACCAAAATACTGAACCAAATTTCAATCTGGTTGAGCCAAGAAGAGTGTTTAGGGGTGTAATGGAAAACAATTCGATGTGTTTTGTCACTTAAAAAAGCAGCACGGGATTTCATGGATTTGAGTATTCCCCTTTTTCCTTTAATACCCAGATCGATATTCAAACCTTCTTTTTCTGCAACCAAACGAACCAGCGATTCAGACTGATGCGTATTCAGACAATCCATGATTAGATGCCATTTTTTAGCATTGGGTTCACTTTCAATGATTCGACGAATATTGAGAACAAAATCAACTTCTGTTCGAGAATCTCCACAAGTAGGCTCGATAATCTTACCAGTAGCGACATCAAAATTAGCAATTAAACTCTGTGTACCGTGACGAATATACTCAAACTCCCTTCTTTCAACTTTACCAGGTCGCATCGGTAAATCTTTTTCTAGACGCTCTGTAGCTTGAATACCCGTCATTTCATCAATTGATATTGTACGCTCTGCGTTTTGATAACGTTCAATCGCACTTATGTATAAACCAGTAATATCTTCAACTTTTACGTCAAATTCTTCGTCCTTAGGGGGGGGTTAACCAGTAACTACTCTGGTGGGGTTTAAGTTCTGCCTCTTCTAGTAATCTTCCAACATGGCGGACAGATATGCTTTCAATAATCCCTTGCTTTATAATTTCGTCTGCTAGTTCTCTTGGTGTCCAATGACTTATTGGTCGTCCGTAGTCTTCGGGTTTTGAACATGCAAGGGCAAACAGTTTGATTACTTGCTCCATACTAAATTTTACTGGTGCCCCAATACGCTCCGAATCTCGTAGTCTCTCAAAAGTAGGCAACTTTTTATCGCTAGTTTTAAACCATCGGTTTCGCCATAAACGAGCCATATCCAGACTTATATTTAATGTTCGAGCAATTTCGCCATTATTTTTCCCCTCTGACGCTAGAAGAATTATTTTTGCACGTAGTACTATTTGTTGCCCTGTATTGTGTCGGTTTACCAACTCTTGCAGTTCTGAGCGATCGCCATCGCTTAAGTTTAATTGTTTTGGAGCTAATCCTGCCACATCCTAATTCTCCGCTTCTCAGCAAAAACTACTTTTAATCTAATTACTCATTCTCCCACAGTAATACCTGGTTAACTTACGCCGTGCTGTACTAGGGTGCTTTACAGCGTAAGGTTCGCGCGCATGGGAATTTCGCGGAATATGTGCCCCTAGCATTACTTTTTGTCATTGCTCTTGAGTTAATGCATGCGCCAAATTGGCTCATTTGGTTAGAGGGTGGCGTTCTCACAATAGCCAGAGTTGCTCATGCATGGGGTTTAATTACAACTTATGGGCCTTCTATTGGTCGGGCAACTGGCTTTTTTATTACCTTGTTTGTCTACATACTTGGTAGCCTAGCTTGTGTTTATTATGGCATTAAAGGTATCATTTAGTATGTATTTATCAAAGGCTTCCAGTGATATTGAATATTGGGTTGCCCATTAATTTTATTGACTCACATCTTGCACCTGGAAATATGAATGTCAAAACCACAACTACGTGCGAGGGGAGCTAAGCGTTCAATATCAAGTAAAAGAAGAGACACGACTATTTGGGTAAAAATTGATTCTAAGGCAGTTTGTGCAGCCTGACCCCAATCAGGTGGTGATCCAGACTGAATATGAAGATAAGTCCAATGAGCAATGAGGTAGGCAGTCAGAGAAAGAATCAGCCAGCGATACATGCCAAGGAGAGAACCCTGTCCAAAACGGTGCAAACCAAAACGTTCGCGAAGCGTGACCCTTTGGGTCATTGCTTTGCGGTTTTAAACCATCCCTCAATTTGCCAACGACGCTTACCCCACCACTTGAGAGTAGAAGCTTTAATGGGACGAGTAGACAAGACAAAACGTTTTTCAAGCTTGCCCTTATCGCGCTTTAAGTAATACCAAGATACGGTAACGGGAAACTTTAAACCAACCAAACGGACTTGTTGTCCCTGTTTGTGTAAATGTCTTAAAACTCTTCCATCAACTAATTTACGGTTAATAGCCACACCTGTAACCGCATGATATTTCAACTTGCGTACACCATGAAGAAATTCCACGCTCCCAAAAGCCGTATCAACCAAAATATTCACCCGAAAGCGTTCAGTTAAAGATTTAGGTAAACGCTTAACTAACCTGAGTCCTAGTTGAGCGGGTGAAGGTGTACCCTTACCTCTCCAAACACGGAAGTTCCAAGGTATGCGCCACTTTCCGACAACTAAATAAACTACTACTATATGCAGACCACGTTTACCGTTATAAACTCTTATTAAATCCTCAAAGTTTTTAAATTTACCCCGTTTTTCAAGAGTCGTTAGGTCAATGATAACCTGTAAAAATGGTTTACGTCCTTTCCCTTCTGCTGAAAAAACCTTTAAGCTCGTCTCTAATACATGGTTACGAACAATACGAATCATATCCCTTGTTGACCAAGGATTGATATTTAAAAACCGACTCAATGCACTCGGAGATTTGGTTTGAGAGTGTTCAGGTAAGGGATGCCCTTGCGCTTCCAAAAATCATCCCAGCATTGCATCAAGATTATCTTTTTGGTATTGCGTCGGCATTAACTCTTTGAGATTGTATACTAGCTTTTGGGCGTAGGTAAGCATTGTTCTTGCTATAAAAAATTCGATATTTCACGCCCTTTCTCTCATATTTTCTGCTATCAAAGCAAATTCCGTTTTTGAAATTAAAGTTAGCGCTGGCGCTCCGCGCTCGCCGTAGGCGATCGCACTACAGGATGACGCAAATAGTCATCCCTACATCTTGTATTTTTGGAAGCTTTTTATGTAAAATTACGGCTACTTTAAGTTTCTTTATCACTCTTATGTACTTAAATTATTGATTCATCTTCTGTTATATTTTTGTACTCCTTATTTGCCTTTTACGGGTTTGTTCGGTTAGGTGCAAGATGTGAGTTGACTGACAGCTTACCAGCTTTAAAGCCATGCTTCTCGTAAAATACGCAAGCTCGTATATTCTGTTGTAATGTTTGAAGCATTAATCCTTGTGGACAAATCTCTTTAGCTTTGTTGAGTAGGGCTGAACCAACACCACAATTTTGATATTCGGGATTCACAAAAATCTGTGATAAATACTGTTCTTGTTTTATCACTACGACAAAGCCTACAATGTGATGTTCAACTTCGGCAACCCAAACTTCTCCTGTGACAGCAAGATCATCACAAAAGCGAGATTTCCATGCAGAATATGGCTGTGGATGTTGAATATTGGGAAATGTCTGGTGCCAAGTTCGATACCAAAGCTGAAGAATGTTTTCTAAATCCTTTGAGTCATAAAGTCGAATTCTCACCATGTTCAGTCAAGATTTTGAAAATAAAACCACAGATGTACACACATAAATTATCTGTGATTATTTGCACCGCAGGTGCAACAACAGCAACATGCCGCTTTCTCCTGGTGCTTATTCGATTTTTTTCCTTTGTTGCGAGCTACTAATTATTTCCATCTGTGACGATAGATGAGCAAAAAAGCAGTTTGAGCGCGATACGCGCGATCGCTATAGCTTGGGCAATTGACTAGCGTTAGTTGAATGACTTTCAAACATCTCTGGTAACTGGACTCCAAGTAGAAGTACTCTTGATGCCATAAACGCTGATGTCGCCAACCACAAAAGATGGTTATTCTCAGCCGACCATGCCCAAAACGCCACTGGTGCAAATCCCAATAAAGCTGCCATTAAGGCGGCGTTACGTAAAGATTGCCCTTTTGTTAATCCTGCAAAATACCCCTCCAGAATCCAAGCAATTGAAAAAAAACTCAAGACGAAGAATAACCAAGGTACATAGTGTTTAATTGGCTCAATCAGTTCAGCGTGATTGGTTAACAACCCAAATACAGTCTCAGGTAACAAAACGCACGCTCCTGAAGTGGTAACTCCCACCAGCAAACTAGTGAACAGCGAAATCTGCAATAAGGGCAGTAACTGATCATCAGCGGATTGACCTTTAAAATTTCCGGTTAAAGTCTCCGTAGTGAATCCTATTCCTTCAATCAAGTATGCGAGCAGAAATACTACCTGTTGGAGCAAGGCATTTTCTGTTAAGACATCTGTTCCGAAAGTGGCACTGAGATTGAAAAAAATTGTCCAAATCGACATATAAACTAAAGATCTAACCAGTAGGTCACTATTGAGGAAAAAAGTAGCTTGAAAAGCCGACGATTCCCAAAACTTCTGGAGTGCTGTTCGCAATTCTTGCCACTCGATAGAGCGAAACGCCAAGAGCATACCTACCAATAACGTCAAATACTCGCTAATCGCATGAGACAGTCCAGCCCCTGTACTTCCCAAATCCCACCGCATAATCGAGAAATAAGTCAGCACAATATTAGCGGCGTTGCCAACAGCGGTCAACAGCAACACTTTGCCATTTTGTTCCCGTCCCAAAAACCAGCCAATGATTACAAAATTGAGCAAAACTGCAGGTGCTCCCCAAATCCGGGCGTTAAAATAATCCAGTCCGATAGACTCAACTTCTGGAGAGCCGTTCAATAAATGAAACCCTACCGCTCCTATAGGGTACTGCAACACAAAGATGAGAACACCCAGCACTAAAGCTATGAAGCCATTTCGCACTCCTGCTAGTAATATCGCCTCTTGGTCGTCCTGTCCGACGGCTTGAGATGTTACTGCGGTAGTTGAGATCCGTAAAAAGAGCAAGTTCTCGTAGATGTAGTTGAAGAGAACTGTAGCCAAACTAACTCCTGCTAAATGACGGATTTCGGTGAGATGACCTAAGAATGCAATACCGATCAAACCTGCCAAAGGCTCTGTGAGATTGGAAAGAACATTGATAACTGTCAGTCTGTAAAAACGACGGAACAGGTCATGGTTCGCTTTTACATAGTCAAACATATAACAATCCTAAATATTCCTGTAAATTTTCTATGATTTAACTGTTTATAAAAGCGAGTACTAATTATGTTTCTTCGCACAAAGGTCATTCGTGACGGGTGACCGGAGAAATCCGTGTGTCCTCTTCAATCATTGAAAGAATATAGCAGGGAACGCTTAACGCTTAACAGACTTTCAAGTCTCTTGGTGACCATGTTTTCTCATTAGTTCGTGCCCTAATCTACCTGGCGACTGCTATATATTGACAATAAAACCACAAACACACACAAATGTATACCAGATAAATTATCTGTGATTATGTGCGTACATCTGCGTGCATCTGCAGTTCCAAAAACATTGCCATCAACAGGGAAAAAAGTGGGGTTACTGCTGATCCAAACGCAGTACTGCCATAAAAGCTTCCTGCGGAACATCCACCGTACCCACAGATTTCATCCGCTTTTTACCTTTGGCTTGCTTCTGCAAGAGTTTCTTCTTCCGGCTAATGTCACCACCGTAGCATTTAGCAAGCACGTCTTTGCGCAATGCCGGAATATGTTCACTAGCGATAACTTTACTGCCAATCGATGCTTGAATTGGGACTTTGAATTGATGGCGAGGAATCAATTCTTTAAGTTTTTCTGCCATTGAGCGCCCAACGTTGTATGCTTTATCTCTGTGGACAATCATCGCCAAAGAATCCACAGGATCGCCATTAATTAAAATATCGAGCTTGACGAGGGGATTTTCCCGGTAGCCAATCAGGTGATATTCCATGCTGGCATATCCCCGAGAACGCGACTTCATTTGATCAAAGAAGTCTGTAACAACTTCTGCCAAGGGCAACTCGTAAGTGAGTGTAGTACGTCCTTGGGTGAGATACTTCATATCTTTGAAGATACCACGTCGATTTTGCGCCAACTCCATCAAAGTGCCGACGTAACCTTCTGGTGTAATCATATCCACTTGGACGTAGGGTTCTTCGATTTTTTCCCGTTCGTTGGGAGAGGGTAGGTGACTGGGGTTGTCGATGTACACCTCTTCACCCTTGAGAGTGTGCACCTTGTAAACCACAGAAGGAGCTGTAATTATTAAGTCGAGGTTATACTCTCGCTCTAGGCGTTCTTGGACAATTTCCATATGCAACAAGCCTAAGAAGCCACAGCGGAAACCAAAACCCATCGCGCTAGAAGTTTCTGGTTCAAAGTGCAGTGCTGCATCGTTGAGTCTTAGCTTATCCAAAGCTTCGCGTAAGTCTTCAAATTGATCAGCATCAATGGGGAACATTCCACAGAAGACCATTGGATTAGCTTCTGTATAACCAGGTAATGGTTCAGCAGCTTTAGCGTTAGATAATGTTATTGTATCTCCCACCCGTGCATCAGCCACAGCTTTGATTGCAGCAGCTAAATAACCGACTTCTCCAGCGTGGAGTTCTTCAACCTGCTTTTGGGTGGGAGAAAGCACTCCTAACTCATCAATTTCGTATTCCTTGTCAGAAGCCAACAGATAAACGCGATCGCCCTTCTTCACTGTGCCATCCATCACCCGGAAATAAACTATCACTCCCCGGTAACTGTCGTAATAGCTATCAAAAATCAATGCGCGTAGGCGATCGCTCACCGTATTTCGTGGCGGTGGTATCCGCTCAACAACTGCCTCTAAAATATCACCAACACCAATTCCCTCTTTGGCAGAGGCAAGAATTGCATTACTACAATCTAAACCGATAATTTCTTCAATTTCCCCGATGACTCGGTTTGGTTCTGCTCCTGGTAAGTCGATTTTGTTTAAAACCGGGATAATTTCCAAGTTATGCTCTAAGGCTAAGTAAACATTTGCCAGGGTTTGAGCTTCCACTCCCTGGGAAGCATCCACTACCAACAGCGCACCTTCGCAAGCAGCAAGACTGCGAGATACTTCATACGAAAAATCTACATGTCCAGGAGTATCAATTAAATTAAGTACATACTCCTGACCATCCTTTGCCTTGTAATTCATTCGGGCAGCTTGCAGCTTAATTGTAATGCCGCGCTCCCGTTCCAAATCCATGTTGTCGAGAAACTGTTCTTTCATCTCCCGCTGATCTACAGTGCCTGTCACTTGCAGCAAGCGGTCTGCTAGGGTAGATTTTCCGTGATCAATGTGAGCTATAATACAAAAATTCCGAATACGAGCTGCAGGTACATCAGTCATATAGTTCTTTGGTTTATCAGCAACAAAGGATAAAACAGCAATATACTTAACGTATTTTAATGCTTTATTGGCTCAGACGGTGATATGAGAAGATGAGGAGATGGGAACAAAGGAAGCGCTTGGGTTAGATTTGGATTGCAGGGGAGCCAGTACTTGATGAGGATCTCCCTCACGCTTGTTCTGGCGTGAGAACAAATTTTGACTCTTGACCAACAACCAATTACCAAGGATTAAGGACTTAGGACTATTGACTAATGAGTACTGACAAATGAATATTAACTTGTAGACTTTTTAATGAAGATATAAAGGTCTATGCATAGCTTATCGTATTTATCAGTTAGGGGCGTACAATAAACAACAAGAAGTACAAAATACGGACTTCATGAGCAACGGCTACCCGCAATCCCCCCACGTCTCGCGGCGGGGGTGTCCTCTTCCCCCTAAAAAGAGGTGCAAAAGCCGCCCTGCTGCTCAAATTCAAGCCCAACGTCTTCCGGCAGAGGTGCTTGACAGGTGCCCTACTGATGTGAAGAAAGTGACTTTACCAAGCCTTGGAAAAACAAGTTCAGAGTATATCATCCTATGAATATGAAAGAGAAAACTACCGATGCGGAACAAAGACTTGCCGATAAGGTAGAGATTGCTATTCGCCTCGACTCCGACTTGCTAGAACAAATTCAGCATCTCACCAATGATCCAAGCAAAGTCATTGAGGTGGCGATCCGTCAGTGGTTGAAGGGTGAAAGCCCAAGAGACGATGAACTGACGCGTACACCTGTGCGTAAACCTTTACCAGCTCGGGGAGAGTGGAACGATTAAATTCACAAAAAGCTCAAAAATGTAAAAAGTAAGACACATATGGAGGATGAAAAAATGTAAAATTTTGATGCTAGATATTAAGCCGGAGATCAGGCGGCGATTGGACTCGTAACAACAGACGCGGGCATGCGTATGGCAGTGAAATATTAAAGAAACACGATTTATCTAAATTCTTGCTATACAAGGATTTGAAAATGTGTTTTCTGGCACAACAATTCATTAATCGCCGCGAAGCGTGTGCTAAAGCGATCAAAATTTCTTCCCAACTAAGCCAGCGAATCGTAAAGCTTATTTAATGGGTTGGCTTCTATGTTATCCAACTCGGGTCATGAGTATTACTGCTAACTCCCAAAGGTCGAACATATTGTCAGAAAATCTAGAAGATATTACCAGTAACACTAATGGCTCATGGGCAAATTTAGGAGCCGAGTTGGTGTACACGCAAGATAGTACAGGACGCTATCTAAGTTTCTGGTGGCAACACAGCGAATGCCTAGGGTTAAATCCTGTGCAAATTCTTGAAGCTAAAAGCGGGAAAGAATGTGCCTTCACCCCAGTCGAGCAGGCTGTGTATGTGGAAAAATTGCAGCAAATATTGACAACTTTGATACCCCAGAGGTATAAGTGCTGGTTTAGCTACGGTCAGCAGTTGTTTGAGTTGGAGTTGGTGATGAGTCCAATAATGCCCTCATTGGCAAGCACTCCGACAACAGTTTTAGTCATGGGACGACTGCTGCAAACAGCACTCAGCAAAGAAGAAAAAAACTTGACATCTCCAATACCTGTACACTTAGATTCAGCCACACGTTCACGGCGTCACCATAAACTCATAAACCAAATTACCAGAAATATTCGGCGGACATTGGATCTGGATATTATTTGGCAACAAACGGTGGATAGTTTGGGGAAAGCGCTGCAATTGGAACGCTGCATCATTTGTCCCTACCAGTCCTCTAGCACGAAAGTGCAGGTGATAGCAGAGTATCGCCAGCCATCTTTAAGTTCTATGCTTGGCTTGGAAATAGATATAGCTTCTGAGCCGAGCTTTGCTGACGCATTGGCAACTCTACAACCGATTTTGGCAAAAAACCCACAACATCTTGAGTTTGACCAGCAGAAAATGTTAGTGGTTGCGACTTCCCATCAAGACGAACCTAATGGATTGATTGCTATTACTTTAGGCACAAAATACTGTACAGTCAGCCCAGAAGAACTTGAAATAGCAAAAGATGTGGCAGATCAACTAGGAACAGCGATCGCCCACGCAATTTTATACAAAGAACTAGAAAACGCGCGTCAACAAGCCGAACAAGCCACTCGCCGCATCAGAGAATTTCTCGCCAATGTCACCCATGAACTGAGAACACCACTTAACGGTATTATCGGATTTTTGAAGTTGATTTTGGAAGGCATGGCTGATGATCCAGAAGAACAAAGACAATTTCTAGAAGAAGCTCATAAATCATCACTGTATCTGCTTGATATTATCAATGACATCTTAGACATTGCCAGAATTGAAGCAGACAGAATGGAACTGGAATTGCAATCAGTCAAATTAGATGAGTTATTCAGTGATGTAGAAGGTTTTATGCGACCTCAAGCAGAGGGGAGAAATCTCAGCGTTCAAATTAATATGCCTCCTACCTCTGATGAAGTTATCGTCTACGGTGATTACCAACGTCTCAAGCAAGTGATGCTAAATCTGGTTAGTAATGCGATCAAATTCACTCATGAAGGCGGTATCACTGTTACAACCGATGTCGTTCGCAAAAAAGTCACATTTCAAGACCAACAATTTCCTGGTATGGTGAGAGTGCGGGTGGCAGACACTGGTATTGGTGTCTCTCTTGACAAACAGGAGAAACTGTTTCAATTATTTAGTCAGGTAGATAGTTCTCGTACTCGCCAGTACGGTGGTACAGGTTTGGGGCTAGCAATATCCCAAAAGCTCGTAGAGGCGATGGGAGGTCAGGTTAATTTTTATAGTTTGGGCGAAGGGTTAGGATCAACAGTAACATTCACTGTTCCGCTTTATCAACAACCAGTTATGGTTTTGTCCCCAGATAGTGATTCCCAAGAGTTGTAGGAAACGCTTAACAGTGAACAGTGAACAGTGATAACTGGTAACTGATGAGTGATAACTGATTTTACTGTGCTCAGTGAATTAAACTGGAGGAGTAGGTGAAGTCAAAATGGTTTTATGACACATCCAACAACAGCCCGTCAGATATTCCAAACCGCTTACGAAAGTCGTTACACTTGGGATGAAAACTTTCCTGGCTACAGTGCAGATGTGCAACTCGTTCAACCAGATGAAGTTCACACAGGTAAGATTCGGATCAACCGGGATTTAAGCGTAGAAGTTACGGGTGTTGCAGATGAGCAAGTACAAGAAGGGATTTCTACCCAATTGCGAGATACAGTCACCCATCGTAAACGTACAAGTTTTGAGCAGTCTCATGGAAAGCACGAGTTTTGCCTGGGTGAACAAGACTCCGATGGTGCAATAGAAATTTTGGTAAATGGCGACTGTATGGGTTCAAATTATAAAGTCCGGGGCAATGAGATTTGTCAGGTTAGTCGCATCCTGGGTCGTATGGCTTTTATTATTAATACTCACGAAAATTTCGATACAGGTTCTGGTTACCTTGGAACTCGCTATGATGCGGTTTTTCGTAACTTGAAAACAAATGAAATCACCAGCATTCTCAAATTTGAAGATTCTTATGAGAAGATAGACGATTACTATGTGATGACTAAGCAGGTTGTGCAAGAGGATAAAGATGGCGCTAGCACAACAACTGAGTTTGCTTATTTCAATATTAAGCTACTAGAAGCAGCGATTGTTTAGCTAGCTCATACCCGAAAAGCTTTAACAGTTATCAGTTATCAGTTACCAGTTATCAGGGGGGTCAAGAAATCGCTTCCTCTGTTCACTGTTCACTGAATAAAAAATGCCCCAGAGAATTCTCTAGGGCTTAACCAGGGTGCATCTACCAATACACTCTACTAGAAGGAGGGGTTCTATCCGGAAAGATACTGAGGAAATGCCAAAAATTTTTTTGGATGAGTTGCTGTATGTTGCGATATGCACGAATCTACTAACGAAGTGAATGACAAAAAGTAATTATATATCTCTAGAATCTGGTGTGTACATCGTCGGTGCAGGTCCTGGAGACCCAGAGTTATTGACTCTTAAGGCGCAAAAACTCCTAAAACTTGCCGATGTTGTTTTATTTGCTGATTCTTTAGTACCTCAAGAGATTTTAGAGCTTTGCCGCGAGGATGCAGAAATTATTCCCTCTGTGAACAAGACTTTGGAAGAAATTTTGCCAATTATGATCGAACGAGTGCGATCGCACAAATCTGTCGTCCGTCTCCATTCTGGCGATCCGAGTCTCTACAGCGCCATCCACGAACAAATGTATCTTTTGGCAGAAGCGGAAATTCCTTTTGAAGTGATACCAGGTATTAGTGCTTTTCAAGCAGCAGCTGCGAAACTCAAAGTAGAACTCACTGTTCCCGGTTTAGTCCAAACAATCATCCTCACGCGCATCAGCGGACGTACAAAAGTTCCCGAAACAGAAGAATTAACCACTCTCGCAGCCCATCAAGCTAGTTTATGTTTATATCTGAGTGCACGTCACGTTGAAGCAGCTCAAGCTAAACTACTCCAACACTACTCACCTGAAACACAAGTAGCTATTTGCTATCGCTTAGGATGGTCTGATGAAAAAATAGTGGTTGTTCCTCTCCATAAAATGGCAGAGTGTACTCACACAGAAAAGCTAATTCGCACCACACTTTACGTAATCAGCCCTGCACTTTCCCAAGCATCAGCACGCTCTCGTTTATATCATCCCGAACATAGTCACTTGTTTCGCTCATATCACAGTTGAAGACTCTGCTATTCGGTAAACTGAACAATGGGAAACTAACAAGAAAATGCCATGCCTTTAATTAAAGTCCAAACTTCTGTATCTGCTCCTCTTGGAGAAGAAGTTGAAGCATTGCTCAAAAGCCTATCAGCTAAGTTAGCTAAGCATACCGGAAAACCAGAAAGCTACATTATGACAGCTTTTGAAGCAGCAGTTCCCATGACATTTGCTGGCACGACTGAGCCAGTATGCTACATCGAGGTTAAAAGTGTCGGTACAATGAAGCCAGACCAAACCGAAGTGATGAGCCAAGACTTTTGCCAGGAGATTAACAAGGCGCTAAAAGTGCCTCAAAATCGTATATATATAGAGTTCGCTGACGCCAAGGGTGCGATGTGGGGCTGGAATGGCACAACTTTTGGTTAGTTTTTTTGTACAAATGCCTTAGAGTTGTATTGAATCAGTGCCAGTGTCTACTTACAATGTCATCTATCAAATAGTGCGTCAGATTCCCAAGGGAAGAGTCGCAACCTATGGACAGGTGGCGGATTTAGCAAATCTATATGGTAAAGCGCGTCTGGTAGGTTATGCTCTCTACCGTCTAGATATAAGCTTATCCGATGTCCCGTGGCATCGAGTTATTAATGCTAAAGGCGAGATATCTCAATCTCCTTCGCGATATGGAGGAGATAATTTGCAGCGATCGCTCCTGGAGCAAGAAGGGATAAAATTTAACACAGAAGGAAAAATGAACTTGCGAGAGTATCTGTGGCAACCCTCCTTAAATGTAGATGACTGACCAGAAGTGATAAACTCAAACAACAAGAGTAGCAATCGCCTACCATAGAGATTCAAAGCCAATTCCTAACTACCATGTCTGTTAAATCTGTCCCTGTACTCCCCTCCCCGAAAACTAGTGTTGTTCAACAACCAAACCTCTCTATTCCACCGCTTCTAGGAGCAAGTTTAGAGGAGTTAACGGGTTGGGTACAGCAACAGGGACAACCGGCTTATAGAGGAAAGCAACTGCACGAGTGGATTTATCAAAAGGGAGTGCGATCGCTCTCGGATATCTCTGTGTTTTCTAAACAATGGCGTGCTGAAGTTGCAGAAATTCCCATCGGGCGCTCAAATATACAGTACCGCTCTGTCGCTCCTGATGGTACCGTCAAATATCTTTTGCAACTCAGTGATGATCAAATTATTGAGTGTGTGGGTATTCCCGCAGAAAAGCGCTTAACAGTTTGCGTTTCAACTCAAGTGGGTTGTCCGATGGCGTGCGATTTTTGCGCTACTGGTAAACAAGGATATAAGCGCAATTTGGGACGTCATGAAATTGTTGATCAGGTGTTGACGGTTCAAGAAGATTTTCAACAACGAGTCAGCCATGTGGTATTTATGGGCATGGGTGAACCATTGTTAAATACAGATCATGTTATAGGATCTGTCAAATCTTTAAATCAAGATGTGGGTATTGGACAGCGTAACTTGACTGTCTCTACTGTTGGAATACGCGATCGCATTCGCCAGCTTGCTCAACACCAGTTACAAGTCACTCTTGCTGTCAGTCTCCATGCCCCCAACCAAGCACTCCGGGAACAACTCATTCCCAGCGCCCGTTCCTATCCTATAGAAGATTTGCTTGCTGAATGTCGGGAGTATGTCAAAATTACTGGACGCCGTGTCAGTTTTGAATACGTTCTTCTTGCTGGCGTGAACGATTTGCCAGAACACGCCTTGGAATTAGCACGACACCTGCGAGGATTCCAGAGTCATGTTAATTTAATTCCATACAATCCCATCACAGAAGCAGATTACAAACGCCCTAACGAAAATCGAATTCAAGCTTTTGTCAAAGTCCTCAAGCAGCAACAAATTGCGGTTAGTGTTCGCTACTCCCGTGGTTTAGAAGCTGATGCTGCTTGTGGACAATTGAGAACAAATGAGAACAAAAAAGAGTCCTGAATCGTGAGTCATTTCCTCTCACAAATCAGGACTCAGTATTGAGTATTTAACTAACGCGGTGCAAGAATACCCGGAGCGTAAGCTTCAATCACTTTGTTAGTACGTGTACAAGTGATCATTAAGTAGTCACACGTTGCACATTGTGTCCGAGTTAGTTGACTATCTAATAAATAATGTCTTTCACCTTCGCTACCACAATTTGGGCAGCGAACATTTTGTACTATCTGCATTTGAAAATCCTTAACTTTCGTGTTTTTTTGAAAAAAAGCAAATGAAACGTGTAAATCTTCTCGATTTACAAAATTCAACAAATCATAATTTATATCGCTTACATTAACATAAAATGAACTGTTCTTTTTTATTTGTCTTTATTTAATTATGTTCATCTTAAAGGTCTATGTTATCCAACTCTGGATATATAAATCATTTATCTTTTTTGATTCTAATTATAAATCTCGTGATCCCAACCATTAAGACGTTGAGACTTCGTTTTTTGTGATCAGGTCAAGTTTTTCTTTTTTACTATGAAATACAGAACTTTTTGGGAAGTTAAATTTACAGTAAACAGTTAAAAACTCCAAAATTATTCCAGAATATCAATCTTTACCCACTTTTTGTCACGCTCAAGCTCTCATACGGTCTTATATCGCAAGCAAACGCTGTGTAGAGTATCCACAATTTCCTTGGAGGCTAAACCTCAATAGTTAAAATCTAGAAGCGAAGGACTGTAATCTGTAAATAGGCATATCTAAAAAGCACTCATTAAAAACTCACTCTACCTTTAGGATTAGTAACACTATGTAACTTTTTAGCTTTTCTTTATTTTTGTTTACTATTGATAATGATATGAACTCGTGAGCAAAAAATTTTATAAAAAATTCCAGTTATGGAGATTAACCGGATTGCCTATGTTTGCTAACGTAGTTCTTAGTAATGGGTAATGGGTAATAGGTAATGGGTAATGAATAATGGGTTTTTTCCAATTATCCATTACCCAACACTTTTTTGTTAATAAAACAGTATTACATGATACGAATTTCAAGAAGGATGGAAATAATCGTAAATTTCTTGAGCCAAACGAGGACCAATACCCGGTACTTCGGCAATCTGTGCAGGTGTTGCTTGTCGAATATAATCAACAGAGCGAAAATGTCCTAAGAGCAACTTTTGTCGATGGTGTCCCAAACCAGAGATTTCATCTAAACGCGATCGCTTCAATTTATCACTGCGCTGTTGTCTATGAAAACTCACGGCGAATCGATGCGCTTCATCTCGTAAACGCCGCAAAAGTTGTACTCCGGGTTGTTCTGACTCAGTTTCCAGTGGTTCGGACTCTCCTGGTAAAAAGATTTCTTCTCGCCGTTTTGCCAAACTAATGACTCGCAAATCTTCCAATAAATTCATTTCTTGCAAGACTGCAACCACAGATGACAACTGACCTTTACCACCATCTATCATGATAAGGTCGGGCCAATCAGGATTTCCCATTCGCGCTAAGTGCGGCTCTTCGATATACTTGCGAAAGCGACGCTGGATAACTTCAGCAAGACTGGCAAAATCGTCTGAGTGTCCTGTTGTGACTGTAGGATTTTTGATTTTGTAATGGCGATAGTGCTGCTTGGCGGGTAAACCGTCAATAAACACGACTTGGGAAGCAACGGCGTTTGAACCTTGGATATGGGAAATGTCGTAACCTTCGATGCGGTGAGGTAACTCGGGTAAATCGAGGATGGTGGCTAAATCGTGCATCGCTTGTTGGTTGCGATCGCTTAATTTTTGCGTTCGTTGCAACTCATATTGAGCATTTCGCTCCACCATATCAATCAATTCTGCCTTGACTTGTCGCTGTGGATTAAAAATCGTGACTTTTCTTCCCTTACGCGCAGTCAGCACATCCGCTAATATCTCCCCATCAGGTAATTCGTGTTGTACCAAAATCTCTGTGGGAATTTCTACAGAGTCAGCAGTTTGATAATGCTCCTCCAACACTCTTTGTAAGATAGCACCTGGTTCCGCGTGAGCATCCGCGACAAATGCTAAACGTCCTACCAATTGCCCAGCACGAATCTGGAATAATTGAATGCAGGCGAGTTGTTCGTCACTAAAGAGCGCAATCGCATCACGGGAAACTGTATCATCTGGTAGAGACACTTTTTGATCAGCACTCAGGGACTTTAAGCCAGCAATTTGATCACGAATCCGTGCTGCTGACTCAAAGTTTTCATATTCAGCTGCTTTTTGCATTTGCTCAGTTAAAGTCTCGATAAGTTCTTGACTTCGACCTTGAAAAACCATCGCCACTTTTTGCACAGTTTTGCGGTATTCTTCAGGTGAAACCAGCAACTGACATACACCCGGACAGCGTCCTAAATCGTAATTCAAGCAAGGACGATCTTTGAACAATGGCTGAGGACGTTGTCGCAAAGGAAAGATACGCTTACACAAGCGCAATATCTCCCGTAATAAGCCAGAATCAGTATAAGGACCGTAGAATTTATCTTTTTCTTTCCCTATTTGACGTTTGCGAGTGATAAAAATACGCGGATAATCTTCTGACCATGTAATACACACGTAAGGATATTTTTTATCATCCTTGAGTAATACGTTGAAATAAGGTTGATGCTGCTTGATCAGGTTGGCTTCTAACGCCAAAGCTTCAGTTTCGGTATCGGTGACAATAAATTCAATTTCTGTCACCTGCTTAACCATTGTAGCGATGCGTTCGCTCAGTCTTTGTGAGTCTCGAAAATAAGAACGAACACGCGATCGCAACTTCCGCGATTTGCCTATGTAGATGATGCGATCGCTTCCATCTCGCATCAAATAAACTCCAGGTTCTGGCGGAATTTCTTGTAGTCGGAGTTCTAGGCGTTCAGGTTCTCTGACGAGTGGTACTATTTGAGCAGATGTTGTCACAACCAGTGTTTGGTCATTCTACGAATTTATCTATCTCTATTTTAAGTAAAATTACTGTTTGTTTTCTAAATTTAAGATTGAATAAACAAGATTTACGACTTCTGGTGAAAAGTCGGGGATCGGAATCTAAGTTAGTTTTTACCGAAAAAAGAACTCAGAACTCAGAACTCAGAATATTAAACGCGCTTTTTTAGTATGATTAAGAGTTCTGGTCTTGAGTATTGGTATAAAGCCCTTTCATTGTCCCCTAAACATCTGGCAGCCTTGTATTTGTTGACCTGTCAGCATTTACGAGTACTCGTTGTTTGAAGGCTGCCAGATTTTTTCGTGTTAGACCCAAACGCCCGGATAAATCCTTTGGAGACCAAGAAAGTTTTTCCCTTTCTTAAATCCCCCGGATTCCATCCGTGGGGATATTCTGATTACTGCGTTCTGTGTTCTTCTTAAAATACTTTATCATCAAAATCAGGGTTACACAGAATTGGTATTAACCCAAAGACTGACTTGCGCGGCTATCATCAAGATAACTAGGTTTCGTCTTTGCCATAGCCGCTTGAATGTTTTCTATAATCTTTTGGGCTATTTCAGTGAGTATAACTCAATTTTTTCGTGTCGAATAACACAGAATTTGCTGCAAGATAGATATTACCCTGAGAAAGAATTAGTAAAATGTAATAGTTACAAGAGCTACAGCTTCATTAAACTTAGCTCTAAAGATTCATATTTGAAACTAAGGAACAAGAAACTATGGCTGGAATGAAAACTTCTAAGGATTACGAATTTAGTGCTAATGCTGAAATTTGGAATAACTTAAAGTCCGCGATCGCAGCAAGTTCTGGTTTCAAGCGCTGGCTACTAGAACGCGATACTCAATTTCAGAAGCTACGCCTTGAGGAACAAGTACAAGGTTATTTGCGCGAAACCTTAGAAACATTAGCTTACTAATGAGTGCGGACGCGTCAATAAACATACCTAAAATAACGCGGGAGGCAGATAGCCCCGAAGCAGAGTTTCAATAAATAAAATGAATTGAAACTCTGCGTTATTTATATCGGGATGGAATACCCACACGACTGATTTTTCAGTCGTGTGCCAGTTGATTAACTGTCATTTGTGCCGACAGTCACGCAAGTGCCGTCAACTGGCGAAGCAGTAAGTGTCAAAATTAATACTTTCCTTTGAAGGCAGTTTCCAAGGCTCGTAAAACCCAACTGGTTCGACTCTGTAAGGGTGGACAGTTCTGAACTGTCGGGAAATCCACTTCCCTTGCACTGAGTGACTTTTGACAAAGTAAGAACGCTAGTAGTTATTAGTCATAAATCATGAATTGCATCTTTGTTTTACAATACATTACTTAACCTCAAAAATCAGGTTTCTTGAAGAAATCTGATTTATTTTTGATCTGTGTACGGATGAATGGTATTAAGTGTAGAAGAAAGAATTTAGAATAAGAGTTGCTTGGTGTAGGGAAGTATGAAATACCCCTACTCCGCAAAATTCGCGTCGATGTGCAAACTATATGTAAAAGAATGTAAAAATTTCTGTTTTTCACGCAGGAACCCAGATGTCAATATACAGGTCTTCAGCTATAGTTTGCATGAGTTTTACAGCAACGCCTGCTGTTAGAGACACCATTATCAACTAACACTATTTCCGCAGATCATTAATAATAAAATGGCACCTCAGGGATTTCATACTCGGCAAAAGCAAAATTTTCGCATTCAAACTGGTAAATCCCTTACATTTACCTTGTCTTTTCCAGCAAGACTAACCGCTTTATTAGTCGTTTCTGGTGGGTTCATAATACCAGTATCTGAGGTTAACGCTGGTGCGATCGACACTAAAGGTATTGCCTCAACTGTTACGGCGCAAGCTCCTTCAGTGCAAGATCCTTCAGTCCAAACTCCTCCACTACAAGCTCCAACCGCAGCGAGCGTTATTTACGTCAATCCACAAACTGGTACAGACAGCACTAGTGCTAGTAACTCGGAAGCTGCTCCATATAAAACCATTACCTACGCTCTTAATCAAGCCCAGCCAGGTACAGTTATTCAACTTGCTCCTGGTACTTATAACCAAGAAAATGGAGAAACTTTTCCACTTTTAATCAAACAAGGCGTGACGTTGCGCGGTGATGAATCGACAAAAGGTCAGGGAGTATTAATTACAGGTAGTGGCGTTTATATTAGTCCTACTTTTGCCCGTCAGAATATGACGATTCGTGCTGATAAAGATAGCACGATCACAGGAGTAACAGTCACCAACCCACAACAACGTGGTACTGGTATATGGGTGGAATCGACTAATCCTATAATCACAAATAGTACGTTTACTAATAGTGTACGAGATGGTGTTTTTGTTACAGGTCAAGGTAATCCAAAAATAGAAAATAATGTCTTTGTTCAAAACAAAGGCAATGGGATTTCAGTTGCTAAGTCGGCGACTGGAGAGATTCGGAATAATTTATTTCAGGACACAGGTTTTGGTTTAGCGATCGGTGGTACTTCCACACCCTTAGTAGAAGGAAACCAGATTATTGGAAACCAAGATGGTCTGTTTATTTCCGAATCAGCGAAACCAGTACTCCGTAAAAATGTCATTCAAAAGAATAAACGCGATGGCATAATCGTGATCATGAATGCTTCACCTGACCTTGGCACCGCTGAAAGTCCTGGCGGTAACTTGATCCGCAGTAATACTGCCCATGACGTGAACAACAGCAAGGGTAAGAATACTATTGTGGCGGTCGGCAATGATATTGACCCCAAGCGCATTCTTGGTCAAGTGGAATTTGTCGCCGCCAAGGTTGAACCATCAGCAGGTGGCGCAGTTGCGTTTAAGGATTTGCCAGCTAATTATTGGGCAAAAAGCTACATCGAAGCTCTAGCCTCTAAGAATATTATTGCTGGATTTCCCGATGGCACTTTTAAACCTGATGAACCTGTCACCCGTGCTCAATTTGCCGCCATTGTGACCAAAGCCTTTGCACCCACAGCTAAGCGCCAAGTCACAAATTTCAGCGACGTCGCCAGTAATTTCTGGGGTTTCCAAGTCATTCAATCTGCGTATCAAGGTGGCTTTGTTTCTGGGTATCCTGATCGTACCTTTAAACCACAGCAACAAATTCCGCGAGTGCAGGTACTAGTCTCCTTAGCAAGCGGTATGAACTTATCTGTGAATAATCAGAATGTTCTCTCCATATATAACGATGCTTCCCAGATTCCCAACTATGCCACCAATTCAGTAGCCGCAGCCACTGCACAGCAACTGGTGATAAATTACCCGACAGTTAAGGAGTTAAATCCCAATCGTCAAGCTACCAGGGCAGAAGTTGCTGCCTTTGTTTACCAAGCACTAGTTAATAAAGGAAGCGCTAAAGCAATTCCTTCTCCGTATTTGGTAAGAACTCCATAAGTTGAAAGTTAAAAGCGCCATGACTGACAAGTTGTTCGTCTGGCGCTTTACATATTGTTATTTGAGCTAACATTCGGGTCTTTAAATCTACATGACCCCTTTTTAAAAAACATTTGAAATGTATATTCAGGGTCTTTATATAAGCTGACCCCGTTTGAACTATACTTAGTCTCTCAGTAAATTCGCCCCGTTTGATATTTTCTAATAATTTTTTTATTTTTTATGGTTTTGTATTTCGCAAAGTGAAGAAAGATTAATTTAATTTAATTAAAATTTTGATACTCGTATATAAAAATACAAAAAAATATAGAGCAAAAGTGAAAACACAAATTTTTAGAAAACAATACACTTCATCCTTCAATTAACCAGAATTTTTGTTGTTCGCCAAGGTCAAAAGGGGACGCTATCAAATCTGTAACGCCTAAAATATTCCCAAAAAAATAGCAAGAATGTGAGAAGAACCACAAGAATAGACAAGACAACAGAGTAGCAGCAGTATGAAATTGCTCTACGAGCAAGTTGTTGGTTTACCTACTCCTGCAGAAGCAGAAGACATTGTGGTGCAAAAAGACTATGATGGTACGCTTATGCGGTTAAAAGATGTTGGTCGAGCGGTAGTTGGGGCGCAATATTATAGTGCGACAACGTTATTTGACGATTCACCAGCAGTCATTTTGTTAGCTTATCAACTCCCAGGTACAAATGCTTGGAATACGACAAAAGCAATCAAAGAGAAAAGGGCGGAGTTACAACCCAATTTTCCGCCAGGATAAAAGGTAGCGATCGGCTTGGACAATACTTTGTTCGTAGCAGCTTCTCTCGATGAAGCCTTCAAAGCACCAAAGTTGAATCTCAGCTTCTATTCTGGATAGCTGGTTTTAAGCTGTTTGACCTCTTTATGAGCTTACTTTTCTAAAGGTATGAGACGCTATCGCAAAAGCTTGTAATTCACTTCAAAAAAGGAAAATAGGAGATTTTGTGATAAAAAAATTCCCAATTGATTATGAAAAATAATCAATCACCAACAAAGATAAGCTTCAAACACGATTCAGAAGTCAACTGTAATTAATTGCTATTTGGGGCGTTGTTGTCTACGCTGCTCCCAACGCCAAAGAAAAACCATTAAAGCAACGACTCCAATTTGAAGTGCTAAATTCGGCAACGCGCTCTCAACATCACGTCCTGCAAGTACCTTAGAAAGAAAGATGACTATACCAATAAAACCAGAAGCACCACAAGTAATGTAGATAAATTGCCGTAAGCCCCGATAGGGGGCTGTGGCTTCTGCCTTGAGACGGGCGTATTGTTCTGAATTAATACGAGTTTTGTTATTTTGTTGCGTCATAAGCTATAATAATCCGGAGGTATGCCGATGTGGCTCAGTGGTAGAGCAGCTGATTCGTAATCAGCAGGCCACGGGTTCAAATCCCGTCATCGGCTTTTTTAGTAAGAAACTTGCAAAATTTTAGTTAAATTAATTGTTATCTTAACCACAGTTTGACTATTTCTATTGTAAAGCTAAAACCACTCAACAGTTCAATTGCTTGAGTATAATGCGATTGCGTCCTTCTGCTTTTGCTTGGTAAAGCGCCTTATCTGCTGCAACAACTAAAGTTTTTGAAGAAGCTTCAAAACTGGGGAGTGTCGTCGCTACCCCTAAGCTCAAGGTGAGGTAATGGCTAACCTCAGATTCTGAGTGATCCATTTGTAATTCCCTGACTCCAGCTTGTATGCTAGCTGCAACGTGAACAGCACCAGCAGCATGAGTGTTAGGCATAATCACTGCAAATTCTTCACCACCATAACGCGCTACTAAATCCTCATTTCTCTGAGCCAAACGGTTCAAGACAGCAGCTACCTTTTGCAAACAGACATCTCCAGCAGGGTGACCATATTTATCGTTGTAAAGTTTAAAATAGTCGATATCGCATAAAATCAGTGATAAAGGCAGTTGCTCCTGTGCTAAGTTCAACCACTTAATATTTAAATAGTGGTCAAAGCGGCGACGATTAGCCACTCCAGTTAATCCATCTATGTTGGCAAGTTCGTGCAAAGCATGGGTAGCAGCCTCAAACTGTTTGTACAGTTGCGCTTGTTGGAGTAGTCTTCGTACGCGCTGACGCAAAACAGCCCAGTGAATAGGCTTGGTGACATAGTCGGTTGCTCCTGCTTCAAAGGCGCGATCCACTGACTCAGGATCGTCCAAGCCAGTAATCATTAATATGGGAGTACTATTCCAAAGTAGTGAAATCGCACTGGTGTTCAATGAAGATTCTATCACTGGATTAGCAAGTGTTGAGTTACCAAAATTGCTGGATATTTTGCTCAGTTGCTTACAGCATGTAAAGCCGTCCATAATAGGCATAACAGCATCTAGTAAAACTAAATCAGGTTTGACAGATGCGTATACATCTAGACACTGTTTACCATCACTAACCTCGACTACTCGATAGCCTTCCTTTTCCATAGCATCACGCAACAGCATTCGCGTTGACTTGTCATCATCAGCCACGAGAATCACAGGAGTTTCTTTGGTGATGAACAATGGGCTTATGCCTGACATGAGTTGCATTCCATAGGAGCCAAAAATACTAAACAACATATAGATCACCGTGTGAAATCATTAAGCAATTATCCAACACCGTGACTTATACAAGTAAGTCAACATTGAAAAACATAAAATACAGTCTTTGCGATTACACCAGTCCCAAAAGGATAGGCTACACATGAACGTTGAAGACGTACTATAAACATGCCCAAAGGTGTGATGAATCATTTCCCACGCTTGTTTAGATTTGACAAAAATGCAATAAAAAATCTGGATTTGGTGCGTTAGCAAAGATGGCGATGCATTGAAGACCTCTGTTGCTTCGCGCTCACGCCGAAGTTCTCCGGCTTATCGCCCTAGTTGGATTTTGAAGAGGGTTTTCCCATAAGTTAACCTAGAACACCGATTCAGTATTCATAATTGTGACTAAAAAACCCGGTTTTTTCTTGTTGAGTTAACGAAACTTCGGTCTTCCCAGTAACAGAAACCGGGTTTTTGGGATTAGTGAATCGGTGTTCTAGTAAACAAGGAGGGAGGCGACGAGCCCATATCGCACGAGCACTTGTTGTTTAAAATGAGATATTGTTTAAGTGATCATATCCTTTGTAGACCTCAAACTTTTTTTACATCTAGATTTTTCCAATTGTTCTAATTCCCTAAAAAAGAGCGAAGCCGGAGTCATTTGTTACAACTTTGGACAAAGCATAGCCGAGAGCAAATATTTCACGTATGGGCAAAGCGCATACGGTGCAGCCATGACATTAGCCATAGGGCTGATTATTTAGAATTGTTATATAGAACACTGATTTCACTAATCTATACCTATCCTTTATCCTATCCTTGATTTAACTCACCTACTTATGCCAGATTCATTAATGTATCAACAAGACTATTTTGTCGTTTTAGAAACAAACCAACCCGAACAATTTCTTTCTGCTTTAGAGTTATTAGAGAAGCTCAAAGAAATTTTACACACATTTAAATTTGAGGACTTGCCACCCGATTTACAATCTCTTGATTCAGTAGAGGCACGAGCAAAATATTTAATCGATACGAGTTGCGAGTTAGATGTTGGTTCTGGTCGATATTTACAGTGGTATGCTGTTCGTTTAGAAAAATAAACATTATTCATTAGCTCTTAGTCATTAGCTCAGAAGAATAGAGACGTCAGTTGCCAGGAGGAGGTAGCGCCGGGGTGAGGCAGCGCGTACGCCACATGCCTCTGTCGGGAAACCCCTTCGGGTATCTCCTATGCCCTCCCTTGCACACTACTTTGTGTCTGTTGCCCGAAGGGCAGGAGTTAGCATGTGCCGTCGGCAGAGCCGACTTGTAGCACAAGCCCGTGAGCAGGGAAAAAAATGATTAAGAAAAATTAGTTGTCCCCTTTACCGGAGCCTGACCCTGAAAAAATGGTCAGCCCTGTATTTTGTTGATCTGTCGATCGCGTTGTTCCCTAAAAATTCCCAAATTTTGGTAGAGTCGATGTCAGGTAGTCGGGTAAGGTTCGAGCGTCACCGCTCTCCCCTCCCCTAAGAACGCAGCATGAGACTTTCGCACTCACTGCGCTCAAGCCTTACTTCAAGCGAGTTGACTTGGATTTTGTGTGTACCTGCTTATGACACGCTTTGTGTAGATGCTGAAGGTTTTTTACGTCATCAAGTCCACCTTGAGCAACAGGTACGATGTGATGGGTTTCTATTTCCTCTCCATTGAATAATGGTTCACCACAGGTACATTTCCAGTCTTGGTTTTGAGCGATTTTATAATTCCGAGAGTTTTTCTCCCAGTAGCTCTTACCATATTTTTGGTGGCGTTTTTCCCAATATTCTTTGAGTGAGGGGTCATCCGGTGATGCTTCCCCCTTGACCTTTACATGGCGTTCGATGGGCGTGTACGCTATCGGGTATAGGATTAAATCCTTTTGTTTGCCTCGGCGGTCGCTAGTAGATGTAGCGAACGTCCATTTCTTGCGATTTCTGGTCTGAAAGTAACGTTTCCGTACCCATTTTGTGTTCTTGTTGGGATGGCGACGTTTAGCCCAACGCCAGAGGTATTGCCATATTCTACTTTTGACATATTCAAAGGTTTCTTTACTAACCACACCTCTGTAATAATTAGCAAAACCTCGGAGAATTGGGTTCAGTCTTTTGATGACTACCTCTTGTTCACATCCGTTCATTGCTTTTATTTCTTGACCGATTCGTTTACAAAAGTCTAAGACTTTCTTTTTCGAGGGTTTGATAAGCAGTTTGCCATTATAATGGCGGTGATTGAAGCCGAGGAAGTCAAAACCATCTGCCATTGACGTTATGAACGTTTTCTCCGTACTGAGATTCAAACCTCTTTCTGACAGCCATTGCTGAATCTGGATTTGGGCATTTTCGAGGCTTCCTTTGTCTCTAGCTGTGACTATAAAATCATCAGCGTACCTAACCACTCCAAGTTTTGGATTGGTGGATTTTATAAAGGTTTCTAATCCATGCAATCCGATATTGGCTAGGAGCGGGGAGCAAACCCCTCCTTGTGGTGTACCCGTTTCTGTCGGGCTGTATATCCCTTCAAAGATAAATCCAGCTTTTAACCATCCTTTGATTAGGTTTTTGTTTGGGAAATTACCTAGTTGTCTAAGGATAGATTCATGGGCAATATTGTCGAAGAATCCTTGAATATCAGCTTCTAAAACCCAGTTATTTCTAGCATTTGGACTTGCATTTAATCTTATCCAATTTTGTGCTATGGCATCATGACAGCTTCTACCGCACCTGAATCCATAGGAGTTTGGTTCAAATACGGCTTCCCATTCGGGTTCTAGTGAATTGACTATTATTGCCTGTTCGATTCTGTCGCGCACGGTTGGGATTCCGAGCGGTCGTTTCTTACCGTTGGCTTTGGGGATCATTACCCGTTTTGTAGGATCTTGATTTCCTCCACTCCAGTTGTTTACCAGCTTCACTCGCTGCTTTGGGGTATTGATTATTTCTTTGTCAATTCCTGCCGTTGCTTTACCCTTATTGGTCTGAGTGATTTTCCGAACAGAGAGTAATAGGTTGGCGTAGCTTCTTTGCATTAACTTTTGGAGGTTTCTCAACTTCCGCCAGTTACCAAGTTTTCTCGCGAGAAAGATTCTTTGACGCAGATTCCTAACCGCTTTGTTGATTTTTCGCCAGTTGATTTGGCTCCAATCTTCTAGTGGTTTTCTTAGTCCGTTTGTTGTACCGAGGTACGACATCTAACTTGTCCTTGAATTAAGTTTCTTTGTGAGTTTCTCTTTCTCATAAGACCCAGAGTAAGTCTGCTATTCCTTTCGGTCAGGGGCAAAGTTTGAACCCCTATCTCGTTCATTACAAACGGGCTTTTGCTTTTTACTCCATCCTTTACCCTCCAGAGGATTCTGCTTTCCTTGCGGTTAGCTTACTATTGGTATCGACATCCTATAGACTCTATGGGGTTTACCTTGTTGTTTCGCTTAGTGTATATTCTCCTTTAGATGTTGACTTTCCTGCGGTGGGAGTTATATTCACACGATTTATAGAGCATAAAACCATAAATCTACCCACTTACCTTTTGGTTGGAACCTGTCAGCCTGATTTGGCTCCCTGTGCGATGACGCAGTTTAAACATCAATTTACTTTTGTTCATCTTGGGAGAACTCCCTCTTGCTCCTTACCACTTTGGGCTAGTAGTTAAGGTTACGTTTGTGGTCTGCATTCCGCCTGTTTCGTTACCTACTTGGGCGTGACCGGACTCCGGAAAGTCTTTTACATTAGGGTAGAGAGTGTGAATTCTCTAGGAGAGTCGGCTCTCCGTTCTAAACGACCTTTCAAGTCGCGCTTATGTCCCGCACCTGTGTGTTAGATCCGAGCGTACCGTAGGGTAGGCAGCCAGCGAGTCACCATATTGGCACTTTTTTGGGACTTGAAAAGTTTCTCAAGCGAAAAGCGTTCTTCATGGGTGAGGGACGCTTTGCCATCAACACCTGCCGTCCTTTTACCAGCGTAATCGCAGAGTTACTTGACGTATCGCCAGCATTCTTGCAGCTTTGGATTTCAGTATCAGTTTCTGGAGTGACCGCGCTTTCCGCATGTCGTCAACTTGAACTGCTTTATACAACCTTCTTTGTAGGCGGAATAGACTCTGGCGGAATTTCTTCCAGGGTAAGTCTTTCCAAGATTCACTAGTGATGTCACTGTGCCTAATCATGCCAGCCCTTTCAACGCGAACAAATGAACTAGGATTTTGAAATCTAAAACCCTGTGCCAGTCAGGAATCTGAGGTACAACTTCGATGTATCCTCAAGATATAAGGGCGAGTTTGGGTGTCAAGATGCTACGCTCCATTTTTGAACAATTTGTCCAAGAAAGTCCAGTAAGTGTAATGGCACGAGGATTAATGGAGCGTGTATTTGCCCCGGAACGGATGGATAAATTATTTGAAACTCACGCGAAAGTACAGCACCAGCAAGAATTACTATTTTCCAGCCAAGTAGATTTGATGAGTTTGGTGGTGTGTGGAATTCAAAAATCGGTTCATGCCGCCTATAAAGCCAGAGCAACAAACCTGATTGTGAGCACCACAGCACTATATAAAAAGCTCTGCGGTGTAGAACTGAGTGTGAGTCAAGCATTGGTAAGAGAAACAGCGAGCGATTTGCGAGTGCTAATTGAAATCATGGGTGGAGAACAGCCAAATCCACTACCAGGATATCGGCATAAAATTGTAGATGGGACTTGTTTGGCTGCTACAGACCATCGATTAGATGCAATTCGTTTATTTGCAGCTAAAGCTTTGCCAGGTAAAGCAATAGTTGTATTAGATCCACTATCAAAACTGGTAATAGATATTATTCTTTGTCAAGATGGTCATGCAAATGAGCGGAGTTTATTTGATAATGTGCTGTCTGGTGTACAACCAAACGATGTTTGGACTGGAGACCGGAATTTTTGCACAGCCAAGTTTCTGTGGACGATTGCACAGCAAAAAGCTTTCTTTGTGATTCGGCAACATGGGTCTTTAGGTTGGACAGAACTGAGCACCTTAAGAGCTTTGGGTCAAACCGATACAGGAAATCTTTTTGAGCAGTGCATCGAAATTTGTTACGAGGGAAATCGTTTAAAATGCCGACGAGTTGTGCTGAAGTTGTTTGTGCCAACACGAGACAAAGAATGGGAAATAGCGATTTTGACAAACTTACCCTTAAGCCACGCTGATGCGGCAAAAATAGCCGAGTTATATCGTAATCGTTGGAGTCTAGAAACCCTTTTTCAAACCGTAACTGAAAATTTTAACGCCGAAATTCAAACGTTAGCCTATCCTAAAGCTGCCCTGTTCTCGTTTTCGATGGCGTTAGTAACATACAACATTCTCGCCACTCTAAAAGCCGCCTTAGGAAGCGTACATGGCATCGCCAAAATTGATGCAGGTTTGTCTGATTTCTACTTAGTAGATGAAATTCAAGGCACATATCGCGGGATGATGATTGCTATTCCATCCCAGCAGTGGGAAATATTCAGGACATATTCTTTAGACCAAATGGGACAACTTTTACAACAGCTGGCGACTGGCGTGAATCTCAAACGTTTTCTCAAAGCCATAAGAAGTCCGAAGAAAAAACGCCAACCTTTAATTGTTGATCATAGACATCGTCATGTTTCGACTGCACGCCTTTTAGATATCTATTGAGATAAGTAATCTTTTTTTGAGCCTGTCGCAGCGAAGCGGTTCGCAGCGCGTTGCGGGGGTTCCCCCCGTTGTAGCGACTGCGAACCCGAAGGGTGAGTGACCGCCACGACAGGCGATGCCGCTTCACTCGCTATTTTGATAGCGGCGGTCGCTCAGCGACAGGCAACGGGGGGAGTCCTGAGGGAGGGCGCAGCCCCCCTCGTGCCTCCTGGAGACAACTCGAGCATTTCCGCTTGTTCGCTCATCACACCTTTTGCTCACGCCTAAGCGAAGTTTCTACTGTCGATGGCGATCGCCGATTTTTAGTCTCAACTCCACTCATAACTCTCAGAGTTAACACACGCTAAAATTGGTCGAAAATATCTATTTTCCTACTCATCTGCAACTTGTGTCATTGGAATGACTCACTAGTTCATTTGTTCGCGTTGAAAGGGCTGGGATGTCTACGCTTAGCCCAACGCCAAAGGTATCGCCACACTCGATGTGAGATGTAGTTAAAGGTTTCTTTGCTTACTACACCTTTGTAGTAGTTAGCAAAACCTCTGAGAATTGGATTGAGCTTGTTAATTAAAACTTCCTGTTCTGCACTACCGAGGTTTTTAATTTCTTTGCCAATCCGTGTACAGAAGGCTAAAACCTTCTTCTTGGATGGTTTTATTAGAAGTTTTCCGTTGTAGTGTTTAGCATTGAACCCCAAGAAGTCAAAGCCATCTTCCATTGACGTAATTAACGTCTTCTCAGGACTGAGTTCAAGACCCCGTTTTGACATCCATGCTTGAATCAAGTTTTGGGCGATTTCGAGACTTTCCTTATCTCTAGCCGTGACAATGAAGTCATCGGCATAACGTACCACACCAAGTTTTGGATTGGTGGCTTTAATGTAGCTTTCTAAGCCATGCAAGCCAATGTTGGCTAGAAGAGGTGAAATTACCCCCCCTTGTGGCGTACCTTGTTCCGTTGGGTTGAGTTTCCCTTGGAACACAAAACCCGCTTTTAACCATTCTTTGATTAGTCTTCGGTTAGGAAAATTACCAATCATCGTCAGAATGGATTCATGAGCTATGTTGTCAAAGAAGCCTTTGATATCAGCTTCTAGAACCCAAGCGTGTCCACCTGCTTTATTGAACCCTACTTTGTTAAAGCATTGCCCTATTGCATCCTGACAGCTTCTTCCCGGTCTAAACCCATAGGAATTAGGCTCAAACACAGCTTCCCATTCAGGTTCTAGTACGTTCTTTACTATTGCTTGTTCGATTCTGTCGCGCACGGTCGGGATTCCGAGCGGTCGTTTCTTGCCGTTAGACTTGGGTATTTCTACCCTGCGTGTTGGTTTAAGGTTTCCACCTTTCCAATTGTTTACCAGAATCACCCTTTGCTCCGGGGTGTTGACAATTTCCTTGTCAATGCCTGCCGTTTCTTTTCCTTGATTGGTCTGGGTGATGCGTCGAATTGACAATAGTAAACAGGAGTGACTTCTTTGCATCAACTTTTGCAGGTTTCTTAACTTGCCAAAGTTACCAAGCTTTCTCGCACGAAAGATTCTTTGACGTAGGTTTCTAACAGCTTTATTGATTTTTCTCCAATTAATATGGTTCCAGTTCGCTAGCTGTTTCTTTAGTCCGTTTGAAGTCAAATCTGACATCATCTAACTTGTCCTTAGATTAGATTCCTTTGTTCGGTTTCCTTCGTATAAGACCCAGAAGAAGTCTGCTTTCCTTTCGGTCAAGGGTGATGTTTCAACCCCTATCTGGTTCGTTACAAACCAGCATTCGCTTTTTCTTCCATCCTCTACCCTCCAGAGATTTCGGTCTTCGTTGCCTCAGACTTACTAGGAATATTCGACCTTTCCTAGACTTTGTGGGGTTTACCCTGTTGTGTCGTTTAGTTTTCTTGTTTTTCTTTAGGTGCTGTCTTTTCTGCGGTGGAAATTTGTTCACACGGTTAGTGAAAGTCCGAGTCACTAATCCATCCACGTCCCTTTTGGGTAAAGCCTATCAGCCTTATTTGGCTCTTTGGTACATCACGCAGTTTTATAAACAGTTTACGTTTGTTCACCATTGAAAAACTTCCTCTTGCTCTTGACCACCTTTAGGCTGGTAGTCGAAGATACTTTCGTGGTCTGCATTCCGACTTTTTCGTTACCTACTAGGTCGTGACCGGACTCGAATGAGTCTTTTACGTGAGGGCAAGGGGTGTGAATCCCTTGGCGGAGAAGCCTCCACTTACTAAACGACCATTTCAGGTCGCGCCGGACTGGTTACCGAGATTCGACAGCCAACGAATCGCACTTCGTGTAAGACTCCGTATGAAGTCTTTTCCCCTGCAAGGAGTGCTCGGGTGCTCCCATGCCTCTTCGCTGACTTCTGACTCCTTTTGATCAAATAACTCAGAACTAGTGAATAATAACTACTTTTCAGTAGCAATTAGCGTCAAATCAATTTTCTCAGATTCTGGCTGTGTCACTTTTACCTCTACCCCTGGGCCAAAAAAACTGGTCATTTTTTCCTGCTTTTTTTGCCAAACTTCGATTGGTACCGCTGGGGAATCAAATTTCAAAATCAAAGCATAAGCTCCATTAATTTCTGTTTCTTGTAATTGTGTGACAACTGGTATATCATCATCTGTAGAACCAAGCTTCAGAAATGAGAGCGCTTCGTATAAATGCACGTCTTGACCGTAGCGAAATCGAGTAATGTCTTGGCGAATTTTATTTTGAGTAGGAGTTCCTTGCTTTTCTCTAAGTGTCAACATTTGTGGCGTCGTAGGTTGACTCAAGGGTACAGGCTTAAGCTCGTTAGCTTTGAGTGCTAATCCTCCTAGTAAAAGAGGAATTCCATAAAAAAAACCGATAAGATTAAGTGTGGCATTGTCTGCAGCGTAGGCAGCAAAACCAATGATAGTCAAAACACCGCCGATGGTTATACCTAGCGTTCCTAATGAAATTTGACCTAACATGATTTTAATTCGTTATGTCTTCCTAGTACCATTATTTTTCTATCATCGGTGATCAGGAACAACTTAGGGAAGAGCAGGAGTCAATTATCGTAAATTGAAGTAGAACACAGGTGAGATTTGATCGCTCAAAGCTAGCAAAAAGTGGAAAGAAATGGTATGATAGTTACAATTTGCAGCTATCATGCCTGTCTAGCTTGTTAATATAAAGCGCGGTTTTCAAAGCCCAGCTCGAATTACACGGCAACGACAGCTTGGGTTGTAGCGAACTTAAAGATGGATCTGTGTTTATAGCTTCAAGAGTGGAAAGTTTTGGCTTCAAGGGTTTAACAGCAGGTACCTCTTGTGTCACCTGAAACAGTGATAGCGCTATTTGCACCTTTTCGGTCGTTGTGCGCAATTATATTATGTAAATCTATCAGTTGAAGACAGGAGGATAGCAATGGATGCACAAATTATCAAAGAACGAGTGCTTAAGGTTCAAAGTCAACGAGAGTATTTACTCAGTCTCTTGGAACAACCAAACTTAGGAATTTTAAGAGTTGACGTGAATCAGGCTCTCGAAGAAATGGATGATCTTATTGATGAGTATAGACGAACCTTTTCACAAACAGAAATTTAGTTAGTTCTAACAAGGGATACAAATTACTAAAAATAGCGTCATCAAACACTAACTTACAGCTTAGTGTGACGCTCTTCAAAACCTCCATTTTCTTGAGTTCCCATATACGCAGCTTTACATTTTCCAAGTTGATCTGTTGTATAATTGATCTAGTTACCAATCATTAGATGGACTTTGTCCCAATTTTCTAACAAGGGCAATAAGTTCGCCTGTTGGTGTCTCTTTCTTACAAAAAGCATCCAAGCTAGCCAATTCCCTCGTTTCCTGAGATTTGTTGTCTTCGACTGAGGAGTAAGCAATGATTTGGGTATTTGGAGCGATCGCTTTAATATAACCCGAAGCACGCCAACCATCCATAACTGGCATATGTAAATCTAGTACTATCACATCAGGCTTATAGCGTTTAACCATTTCTACAGCTTCTTGACCATTGCTGGCTAAACCAACAACTTGAAGATTTTCCTGAGCAGAAAAGGCTAATTTTAGGGTTAGACGAGTGAGTTCGTGATCGTCAACCACTAGAACACGCAATGTAGAAGGCTCACAGGACAACATTAACATCCACGTTAAAGTAAAGACGACTTATGATAACCTCTATAGTTTATGAAAATAGTTGGTTACACTTACTCTATCTAATGGTTGAATAACTTCATCTTTCTCCATTGCAATAAATTAAATTATTAAGAAAATTTTTTTTTTCAGGCAATATCGAATCAGTCATACCATTAAAAAAAGAATGCAACACTGTCTGCGTTGACTTACAAAAACTTTAAAAAGAAAATTCAACTATGGTTAGGAGATAACCGAAAAAGAGTAATTAATGGAGTTGTAGAGTTTAGAACAAGCCCAGAATAGGTATGGGTGATACCAAACTGGGCAGTATCGAGCCTGAACAAACAACTCAAGTAGCCCACAACTGATTCCAATAGTACACAGATATCCAACAGACTATGAATGGGACTTTAAAACTTTCAAAAAATGAAAAGTGCCTGAAAACCTCTGTGGAGTTACGGTATTTTTTTGTGACTTTATACAATCTGAGTTTGTGTTTGAATCATGACTGTTTAAGATTTTCCGCTGAATTCCAGACCATTTTCTTCAGCATATCTCTCCATAAACCGCATAAAGCGCTCCCACTCATCTTTGGATCTCATCAGATAAATAGCTTCTATTGCTTCTGGCTTACCGTTGACAAATTTACCCTTGACTTCGCGGGTAACAATTTCTCCTTCTTCGTCAATCATGTACATCCCAGTGATTTCTTCGCTGTTACTATCCAAAGCTTTGGGATTTTGGAACAGAAACGTTGCTGTTGAACTGTCACCACTCTTTGATCGCGTCAGGCGCACCTGTGGAATGCCTTCTTCGTTTTTACCTCTGGAGAACTGAATTTGAGCCATGATGAGTGAATTTAAACTTTTGTTATTGTTTGTTTAATATTGTCTCATCTTTTTGTACATAGGAGTCTAGCGGCTGCTGAGATTTTACTTTTCCGTATAAACTGTTATGCTATTTCTCGCTCTAGTAACAAAGTAACAGATCCGTCATTTTCTATTGAGACTTGCATCATTGCCCCAAATTGACCTGTTTCGACTCGCAAACCCCTTTCGCGTAACTTTTCAACAAAACGATTATACAATTGTTGAGCGACTTTGGGATCTGCTGAACGATCAAAGGAGGGACGGCGACCTTTGCGACAATCAGCATAAAGCGTAAACTGACTGATGACTAGTAACTCGCCGCCTATTTCTTGTACAGATTTTTTCCAGCGCGATCCGTCTTGTTGATCACCAAATAGTCGCAGTTCCAAACATTTACGCACCATCCAATCAAGTTCGGCATCAGTGTCTGTGGCGGCAATGCCCACAAGCAAGTTTAACCCTCGACCAATTTTACCAATAATGTCACCCTTCGGGTTCGCCCTAGTGGGAACGGCCACGCCTTATGGCTATCGGGAACGCCCGTCGCCTGACGCCACATTCTACCCTGCCCGAAGGCGTTACCCACCTACAACGGGGCGGCAGCTTTTCGGGGGAAGCTTCCCCCGAAAACGTGCCTTGGGAACCCGACAGCCAGTCGCCACAACGGTCAAAGCTCGTCGCTTGGGTTGCTTCCCCCGACAAACTTTGGGGGAACCCCAACGCCCTTCAGGTTCGCCAGTCGCCTACGGAGGTAGACCCTCCTGCAGCGCTGGTCTCACCAGGTCCCTCTGTCGGGAAACCCTCATCAAGGACTGGCTCCCTCCGGGAACGCCCGTCGCCTACGGCGGGAAACCCTCTGGGTTTGCGTAGCGCCCCCTATGCCTGCGGCACGGCTACGCCTATCGGGGCTAGTTGCACGCCAGTCCCCTGGCTCGGGGGGAACCCGACAGCCAGTCGCCACAACGGGGGGAACCCCCGCAAGGCGCTGCTCTCCGCACGGGGCTGGCTCCACAACGCGCTTAACCCGACGCCAGATACCAAGTGAGGGAAACCCTCATCAAGTACTGGCTCCGCAAGGCACAACTCTTGGCAGCGCTGGATTCACCGCAAGGCGCTGCTCTGGGCACAGAAGTGGCACATGAGAGAAACCCTACCAAGAGCGCTGGACTCACCAGATGCCTAGGTCGGGAAACCCTCATCAAGCACTGGACTCACCGTTAACTGTCACTTGAGATGATTTGACTCGCTGGATAATAACGCGCATATCTATAGGAATCCGGTGTGTAGGCACTTATAGCAGGGAACAGGGAACAAGCAATTGATGACTGATAAGTGATCGCTGGTAACTGGTAACTGGTAACTGGTAACTGGTAACTGGTAACTGCTTTGTGAGTGTTTCTCACATTTTTAAAATAACCCGTGCCAAGTTAAAGTAAATCAACACACCTAAGACATCCACAGCTGTCGTGATAAAGGGTGCTGACATCAATGCTGGATCTAAACGCAGTAGGCGGAACAAAAACGGGAGTGCGGAACCAGAGACGGAGGCTAAAATAGAAATAGCTACAAGACTAGTTCCAACTGCGATCGCCACCTCTAAATTATTTTGCAAAAAGAAAGCCCATACTGTGGCGATCGTTCCCAATATTGTTCCCAGCAATGCACCTGCGAGTGCTTCACGTCCAACAACTTGCAATGGTTTCAAAGCACCCATTTCATCAGTGTTCATTCCACGAATCACCACTGTGGAGGACTGCGCCCCAACATTCCCACCAGTACCAGTGAGCAAGGGGATAAACGCCGCCAACGTTACCACTTTCGACAAGATATCTTCTTGAGATTTAATAATACTTCCTGTAACAGTGTTGGTCACAAGTAAGACTAACAACCAGACAACTCGCTTGCGAGCCACTGAAATTAAATTTGACTGAAAATAGCCGTCACCTCGTGATTGTACTCCACCACCCAATGTGTAGATATCTTCAGTTGTTTCCTCTTGTAGGATATCTATGACATCATCAACGGTAATAATACCAACAAGACGCTGTTCTCGATCCACCACAGGTACAGCAAGAAAGTCATATCGTTGTATCATCCTAGCGACTTCTTCTTGGTCTGTATCGGTGTAGACAAACACCGCTTCTTGAGTCATAACATTGCCAATCTTTTCCTCTGCTTGAGAAGTCACCAAATCCCGTAGAGACAAAATTCCAGTCAACCGCTTTGCTGCATTAGTAATATAGAGATAATAAATCATCTCGCTCGCATTATTGACGCTGCGAATCCGCTCCAAAGTTTGAGCCACTGTAAAATCTTCTTGGAGCAAGATTAACTCTGGCGTCATAATCCGTCCAGCAGTTCCTGCTTCATAACCCAACAGTAAAGATGTTGCTTGGCGTTCGTTGGGGCTGAGTTGTTCTAGCAATCGATTAACGATTGTTGCTGGTAATTCGTCAAATAACCTCGCTCGGTCATCTGGCGACATTTTTTCAACAATATCAAGAACTTCCTGACTTTTCAATTCCTCGATCAGCCGTTCTTGGACGCTATAGTCAAGATATTCATAAACAATGATCGCTTCTTGTTTAGAAAGCAAGCGAAATGCCAAAGCATGCATTGCTTTTGGTAAACCTTCAATTGCCTGAGCGATATCTGGAGCCTGTACAGGTACCAAAATCGCTTTTGCTTCCTGCAAGTCCCCCGCTTCCAACAGGATTTGCAATTGAACTGTGACTATCTCTGGCAATTCTCTGCGCGATACGTCTTGCAGGGTAGATGTCACACCGTTTGGAGTTTGCATAAGATACAACTAGGGTAATAATGCGAAATAGTCTACTTTACCTAATTTTATAGATGACAACTGGTCTTGTATTAATCTGCGATCAGAGAGGTTTAGAATTGGGAATTTAATTTAAAGGTTTTGTCATAAATCTTAGGATTAAGTGGACAAATTAACCGTAAAATCTGTTATTTTTTTAATAGAGTGGAATTTTTGGCGTTTTCACTCCAATACAAAGGCAGTGTTGGGCTTAGGTGTACTACTGTTTTTTTTAAGAAATTTTCAACAATTTCTGACAGATATTTGAAAAAGGGGTTTTAGGAAGTACTACACACCAATACTGTTTTTGAAAAATCTTGTAAAAGCTTAGGATTTGCCGAAAATTCTTCATTTTGAGTGGAGGAAATAAATTTTAGTCAAAATTACCACTCATGAAAATAGAATTTTATCATTGAGTGGCTTAGCGCAAAAGAGCAATTTTTAGAAGCAATTGCTCTATATATTTTTTGACTTACAGTGTGTCTGTTCTAAACTTCATTTTTACCTTAGATTTTTTGTTTAAGCTTGAAAGCTGTGTAGAGGAAATCAACAGTGAATATAGACAAATTAGAAATAGACCAATTTACCAAACGCGTGTCAGGAATGCACAGGCGTTTAACAGATTTATACCAAAATCTAAGTACAAATCCTGTTATACCAGATGTACTACCGCAAACTCTTATCGAACTTGGTAGCACCTCAGAAATTGTCAATGTGGCTGTACAGGAACTTTATCAGCAAAATGAAGAACTGTTGCTAACACGAAACTTGTTAGAAATAGAACGCCAACGCTACCAGGATTTATTTGAGTTTGCACCAGATGCCTATTTAGTGACAGATATGTTAGGCATAATTAAAGAGGCTAACCATACTGCGGGGACACTACTGAACGTCTCACAGCAGTCTATGCTGAGCAAACCAATAATTAACTTCGTAGCGCTTGAAGATCGCCAAAACTTTCGCGGCTACCTGAGCCAATTAGCGGAATCCAAAAAACCAAAAGAGTTAGTCCTACATCTTCACAAACGCAATGACGAGTTATTTGACGCCGCCATAACAGTGGGAGTTATCCGTAATGAGCTACGTCAGCCAATAGGACTCAGGTGGCTAGTGCGTAACATAAGCGATCGCAACCAAGTAGAATTAGCACTGTTGGATCATGACTCCGACGTAACTCAAAACAAGCTTTGGCACAAATGTAGTAAAGGAGACTTTCTCCCTCTCAAACCAGGCATGATTTGGTATATATGTGAAGGTTATGTTAAGCTAAATACACTGTATGAAAGCGGAGAGGAAGTAATCATTGGGTTAGCAGGATCTGGAATGGTTTTTGGTTCAAATCTGACCTCGCTACAAGCTTACCAAGCAACTGCTCTATCCGATGTGAAACTAGTGTCAATTCACCTTGCAGAAATTGCAGCTTCACCAACGTTGAGTCACATACTGTTACCAAAAATCAATCAACGGTTATGGCAAACAGAATCTTTTTTGCTGATTGCTGGTAGACGACGGGTACAAGATAGGTTTGAGCAATTGTTACTGCTTTTAAAACACGAAATTGGTCAAAGGGTGCTAGAAGGAACTCGCTTGAATATTCGCCTGACTCATGAAGAACTTGCCAGCGCCTGCTGCACAACTAGGGTAACGATTACACGACTTATGGGTAAGTTACAACAACAAGGCAAGATTGGTTTGGATTCCAAACACCACATTATTTTGAAAGATACAGCAGAATTCAGCACTGAGGAGTCAGCAAAAGCTAGCACTGTAGGAGGATCTCCCGATCTAGGGTTCTGGCGTTCAGAAGTAAAAAGGGCTGATAAGTTTGCCTTTTAGACCTCAGTACTGTACTTCATTTAGTTGCAATGTGCTGTATATACTTTAAAAGTGAAGGTGAATAAAGTCAGGAAAACTTTCTCACCCAGGCTAATAATCTTTTGGTGTTTGGTGTGAAGGCAGTCGAGAGATAATAAGCATCTGCTGCCTTCCTAATGGCTTCAGCCTGAGTTGGATAAGGATGAATCACTTGACTCAGTTTAGTCAAGCCAATATTACCGACAATTGCCGTTGTGATCTGTGAAATCATCTCACCTGCATGGCGGGCAACAATAGTAGCACCCAAAATTTTATCAGACCCCTTTTGATGGTGGATTTTGACAAATCCTTCCTCTTCTCCATCAGCAACTGCGCGATCTACATCAGTAAAAGGAATTTTAATCGTCGCTACATCAATACCCTTCTGTTGCGCCTCATGTTCATACATTCCCACATGGGCAATTTCTGGATCAGTATAAGTTACCCAAGGCATGATTAAACTGCTGAGTTTCTGGCGTCCCAAACCAAACGGAGAAAACAGTGCATTTCTAATGACTATTCGGGCTGCAGCATCAGCCGCATGGGTGAACTTCCAACTCATGCAAATATCACCCGCCGCATAAATTTTTGGATTTGTGGTTTGAAGGTAATCATTCACCTTCACACCCTGGCGTTCGTCGTACTCTACCCCGACTACATCTAAATTCAGACCTTCCACATTTGGGGCGCGTCCTGTACCCACTAAAATTTCATCTACTGTGACCACATCTTGCTTACCATTGCAGGTAAAATAAATTGTTTTACCGTCCTCGGTTTTTTCCACCTTTTGTATCTGGCAGTTTAGCACTAAGCGAATGCCTTCTTGGACAAAGACTTTTTGCACAATCTCAGCGGCGTCAGCATCTTCTTTATTCAGAATATGAGAACCTTTGTGAAAAAGTATCACCTCACAACCTAGGCGTCGAAAAGCCTGTGCTAACTCGCAGCCAATTGGACCACCACCAATCACAACTAAACTGAGTGGTTTTTGAATCAAAGAAAAAACTGTTTCATTAGTCAGATAACCCGCCTCTTCAATTCCTGGGATGGAAGGTTGTATGGGTCTGGTTCCTGTAGCAATAACCGCTTTTTTAAAGCGGAGAGTCTGGTGATCAACTTTTATAGTATCACTGCTAGAAAACTGAGCGTTCCCTAAGAAAACATCCACTCCCATGTTTTGGAAACGTTTTGCTGAGTCATTATGGCTGATTCCGGCTCTAACTCGTCGCATCCGTTCCATAACTTCAGAAAAATCAACATCAACATATTTCGACGTACGAATTCCATATGCTTTGGCATTCCAGATTTCACCAACCACACGAGAAGACCGGATCAAGCACTTGGATGGTACGCAACCAAAATTCAAACAATCCCCACCCATAAGGTGCTTTTCAATCAAAGCTACTTTTAAACCCCCAGCCACAAGCGCCGCACCTCCAGCCGCTACTAATCCGGCTGTACCTGCACCAATAACCACTAAATCATAACAATCAGCAGGTTGAGGATTGACCCAATCCAGTGGATGTACGTAAGAAACTAATGTCTGGTTATACTCATCTACAGGGCGAATTGTCACTCTTTGGAGTTCTGACATTGGTGTATCTCCTTTAAGAATTGATCATGCAAAAGTCTTATGAGTGTTGCTTTTGCGTGGTAAAAATTAGACTGTTAACTTCACAAGGATGACAACCTTTGTACTTGCTTGTAAGTTATAAAATTGACAAGCAGTTACAAAGCATTTCCCTACTAGACAAGGGAAGATGGAATTTTAATACTCTGATTCCAATTTAAGAATACTATCTCCAATCACCAGATCAAATTAAAATGTGACATTGAGATGATCAGCACCAAATTCAATCAAGCTCTATCAAAGTTAATATCTGAAGTAAGGTATTTATATAATGAAGCGAAAAGATAAAACTCGGTTACAGTCTATTTTCAGTGTCCTGCTCCTGTTTGTGTTAACTCTTTGCGGATTACTGTTGAATCCCGCCGCTGTTTTAGCTCAGGAGAATAAGGTTAATTACACGCTCGCCAACTTAGAACATCAAGATTTTTCCAATAAAGATTTACATGGAACGTCCTTTGCAGGTGGAATTATGCAGGCGGCAAACTTCCAAGGGGCAAATCTAAGTGGAACTATTCTCACTAAGGGATCGTTCCTGAAAGCAGATTTAAGCGGAGCGAATCTTGCAGAAACATTTGCTGATCGCGTGATCTTTAGTGAAGCGAATTTAACCAACGCCATTTTGACTGATGCCATTTTCACCAGCAGTCACTTTTTTGATGCGGTGATTACAGGAGCAGATTTTTCTAATTCAATTGTTGATGCTTACGAAGTGAAGTTGATGTGCAAACGTGCTGATGGAGTTAATCCTGTGACAGGTGTGTCAACCCGTGACAGCTTGGGATGTAGCTGAATAATCAGTTATCAGTTACCAGTTATCAGTTACAACAGAAAATACGGATCTGTTTCTTTTGTTAACTGTTTACTGTTCACTGTTCACTGATTATGAGCACAGGCTACTCTAATACCGCAGACGTTATCCTCTTGGATATTGAAGGCACAACAACCCCGGTTGACTACGTCTTCGGGGTGTTATTTCCATTTGCCCGCGACTATGTAGCTGATTTTCTGACAACTCATCAGCAGGATGCACAGGTGCAAACTGATTTGCAATGGTTAAGGCAAGAGTACGAAACTGATTTGGCACAGGGGTTGTCAGTACCTGATTGGCAAGAAACGGAGGTGACGGGGGCTGTTCGTTATATCCACCATTTGATTGCTATTGACCGCAAATCGACAGGGTTAAAATCGTTGCAGGGTAAGATTTGGGATCAGGGGTATCGGGATGGTACATTGCGATCGCAAATGTTTGCAGACGTAAAACCCGCATTTGAACGCTGGACAACTGCTGGCAAACGGCTGTTTATTTTCTCATCTGGCAGTGTGCAAGCGCAACAACTCCTGTTTCGCCACAGTGAGGTGGGAGACTTGACTGTTTTTATCAGCGGTTACTTTGACACCCAAACTGGTTCCAAAAAAGAAGCCGAGAGTTATCGCAAAATAGCTGATGCTATCGGAATCGCACCAGAAAAGATTCTCTTTATCTCAGACGTCACTGCTGAACTGAAAGCAGCTCAAGTTGCTGGAATGCAAACGCTGTTTTCCATACGACTGGGGAATCATTCGTCGGATTCGGAAGGGTTTGCAGCGATTCACAATTTTGATAACGTTTGATGCCTTTTACAGTACGTGTATAAAATATATTTCGCTCTCACTCTTGCTCTGATTTACCCTTGTCTTCCTTCCAGCGTCCTGCTTTCTTCACAGCGTCAGTTAACAGATACTCGATCTGTGCATTCACGCTTCTTAGTTCATCTGCAGACCATTTCTCCACAATCTCGTAAAGTCTCTCATCCAGACGTAACAAAAATCGTTTTTTTTGTCCCATTTCTTAATTATAAAGTGTTCCAGCATTGATAACGGGTTGGGCGGTTTGCTCAGAGGTGAGGACAACCAACAGGTTATTAATCATAGAAGCTTTGCGCTCATCATCCAAATTCACCATTTGTTCTTGACTGAGACGATTCAACGCTTCATTCACCATCCCCACTGCACCCTCGACAATCTGCCGTCGCGCATCAATTAACGCTTTTGCTTGCTGTCGTCGCAGCATCATTGGAGCGATTTCTGGTGCATAGGCAAGATGCGAAAGTCGTGCTTCAATCACTTCTACACCCGTTACTTCCAAACGGGCTTGGAGTTCTTTTTGCAGGGCGTGAGCGATTTCATCGGGAATTCCCCGCAGCGAAGGAGTTTGTGTTTCATCTGGACTGTCGTAGGGATATCGAATGGCTAAAGATCTAATGGCGGTTTCACTTTGAATGGCAACAAATTCTTCATAATCATCGACTGCAAACTTTGACTTCGCTGAATCGAAAACCTGCCAGACGACAACCGCCGCAATTTCAATCGGACTTCCTTCAGCATCATTGACTTTGATGATTTTGCTGTTGAAGTTACGAACCCGCAGCGAAATTTTTTGCTTGCTAGCAAAGGGATTTGTCCACCAAAAGCCCGATTCGCGCACAGTTCCCATGTATTTCCCAAACAGTACCAACACCACCGCTTGATTAGGCTCAACGCTAAAGAATCCTGATAGCGATGGGATGATAACAACCAGGAGTGTAGCAGCCAACCAAGCAATAAACTCTGCAACAGTATCGTCACTACCGATAAAATCAGTCACTTTCAAACCTCTTGCCAGTAAAGCTTCTAACCCCTGCACGCTAGACCAAAGATACCACCCTCCTAGGAGCGTGAGCGCGACTACCACAGCCAAGATGACGAAGCCGTTGACCTTGAACGCTGGAAATTCTTTGATTTTTTGTTCCATAGTTTTTATCAGCTAGAGTGGTATCATGATGATACTACTGAAATATCAAATTTGCCAAAGTGCTGAGGTTCTTAGTAAAGCATCTGGCGTTCTCCCAGCCTAGGTATCTGTCCGTCCCACTCCGCGCGTGAAGTGGGCTTTCTGCTGCGATACTGTAAGCTGTTTATTTATGACATTTGTATCAAACTACTATGGCAACAATTAACGACAACTACCTCAAGCTCAAAGCAGGTTACCTGTTCCCGGAAATAGGGCGACGGGTGAATGCCTTCGCTCAAGCCAATCCAGATGCTAAAATAATCAAACTCGGGATTGGTGATGTTACAGAACCACTGCCGGAAGCTTGCCGAACAGCAATGATTAAAGCGGTTGAAGAAATGGGCGATCGCGCTTCATTCAAAGGTTATGGTCCAGAACAAGGCTATACTTGGTTGCTAGAAAAAATAGCTGCCCAAGATTTTCAAGCGCGAGGATGCGAAGTTGATGCATCGGAAATCTTCACTTCCGATGGTTCTAAATGCGACACAGGCAACATTCTCGACATCTTTGGTAACAACAACATTATCGCCGTCACAGATCCTGTTTATCCTGTATATGTAGACACAAACGTGATGGCAGGAAATACCGGATCAGCAAACGATAAAGGCGAATTCGAGGGCTTAGTTTATCTGCCCATTACCGCCCAAAACAACTTCACTGCTGAGATTCCTTCTCAAAAAGTGGATTTAATTTACCTGTGTTTCCCAAATAACCCCACAGGAGCCGTTGCTACGAAAGAACACTTAAAAGCATGGGTGGACTATGCTAGAGCAAATGGTTCCATCATTTTCTTCGACGCAGCTTACGAAGCTTATATCACCGATGCGGAACTACCTCACTCCATCTACGAAATTGAAGGAGCGAGGGAATGTGCGATTGAATTTCGTTCTTTCTCCAAAAATGCAGGCTTTACTGGTACCCGCTGTGCGTTCACCGTTGTCCCGAAAAACCTGACAGCAAAAGCAGCCGATGGTTCCGATGTGGAACTGTGGAAGCTATGGAACCGTCGCCAGTCTACCAAGTTTAATGGCGTATCTTACATTGTGCAACGTGGAGCTGAGGCAGTTTACTCCCAGGAAGGACAAGCGCAAATAAAGGAACTGATTAGCTTCTATTTGGAGAATGCCAAAATTATTCGCGAGAAACTCACAGCCGCAGGATTAGCAGTTTACGGTGGAGTGAATGCACCCTACGTTTGGGTACAAACTCCAAATAGTTTGTCCAGTTGGGATTTCTTCGATAAGTTGCTGCACACTTGCAATGTTGTAGGTACACCTGGTTCTGGGTTTGGTGCAGCCGGGGAAGGTTACTTCCGCATTTCCGCTTTCAATAGTCGGGAGAATGTGGAGGAGGCGATGAAGCGAATTACAGACAGATTCACGTCCTAATGGTTTCGACATGATTTAAAATTGTTAGTGAGTGTTTATCGTTTTGCGGTAAATGCACCTGTTTCAAAATCAGCAAACACTAAAGATTGACTGTCGGTAGTGTTTGCTTTTTTTATTCACTTTCAAAAGCTTCAAGTTGTGAGTAACCGTTCACAGGATTTGATGCTATAACCGCCAACTGCCAGTTAGGGGTCTTTGAGCCAGTTCTCGCTACCGCCAAATAAGGGCGCTGCTTCCTGAGTTGCGTCACTTTCTTGCCCCCTGAACGGTTACTACAGAGCTTTTTTGGTAACCATGAAGTCATTATCAAACGCAATGTTGTAGAATTTCGCGAATAAAGCAATCAAAACCAATTCTTTGCAATCACGGTTAAGCCTTCACGATTGTACGTTTGGAATTAATCCTTTTCCTTGGCTCCTGCTAGGTTTTTACTTTTGTAGTTTCAGTTACTCAGTACCTAATTTGATCACTCTGGTTGTTCGATAAGTAAACTTTTTTTTCAAACAGTTTTCATTCTTCCTTGCACTGTAGTAAAGTTTATGCACACCTTTATCTAAAGAAAGGCTATTTTCTCTTATTGAAGAAATATATAGGACTCCTATTTGATTTTTGCGAAGCTTCGTACACCTCAAAGAGCCTTATTTCCTGTTAAGCGTTAAGAGTTCCCTATTGCCTTCCTACGCAAGTACTTTCACCAAATAAAACCGGATTGCTATACAACGACAAATTGTTTAATATCAAATTACATTGAGCTTGCACAGAATCTTAAAGCTTTAAGATGCCTAGGAATTATAGGGAAATCACTGTGGAAGTAATTTCCTATTGTATGCAGCCTCATTGTAAAACGATATAAGCAATCTTTCAAGACCAATGTATTTGGCAAAGGAATCTGAAAGGTTCTACAGAATTCCTATTTGATTTTTATCAGCTAGGTACAGTTTATGCTAAGCGCCCCCTATTAAGAGTTCCCTAGCTCAACTAGTACAGCACGGCGTAAATAAACCAAGTATTAGACAGCTAACACTTTACCCTTATATGTCCACTGAAAAGGTTTAGCCATTGTTTTATTAAAGTAGTCGATAAATTCAAGAATTCGGGTTTTTAGGTCATCCTGACTCTTGAAGCTAGCACGCTGAAGTAACTTACGAACCAAAATACTGAACCAAATTTCAATCTGGTTGAGCCAAGAAGAGTGTTTAGGGGTGTAATGGAAAACAATTCGATGTGTTTTGTCACTTAAAAAAGCAGCACGGGATTTCATGGATTTGAGTATTCCCCTTTTTCCTTTAATACCCAGATCGATATTCAAACCTTCTTTTTCTGCAACCAAACGAACCAGCGATTCAGACTGATGCGTATTCAGACAATCCATGATTAGATGCCATTTTTTAGCATTGGGTTCACTTTCAATGATTCGACGAATATTGAGAACAAAATCAACTTCTGTTCGAGAATCTCCACAAGTAGGCTCGATAATCTTACCAGTAGCGACATCAAAATTAGCAATTAAACTCTGTGTACCGTGACGAATATACTCAAACTCCCTTCTTTCAACTTTACCAGGTCGCATCGGTAAATCTTTTTCTAGACGCTCTGTAGCTTGAATACCCGTCATTTCATCAATTGATATTGTACGCTCTGCGTTTTGATAACGTTCAATCGCACTTATGTATAAACCAGTAATATCTTCAACTTTTACGTCAAATTCTTCGTCCTTAGGGGGGGGTTAACCAGTAACTACTCTGGTGGGGTTTAAGTTCTGCCTCTTCTAGTAATCTTCCAACATGGCGGACAGATATGCTTTCAATAATCCCTTGCTTTATAATTTCGTCTGCTAGTTCTCTTGGTGTCCAATGACTTATTGGTCGTCCGTAGTCTTCGGGTTTTGAACATGCAAGGGCAAACAGTTTGATTACTTGCTCCATACTAAATTTTACTGGTGCCCCAATACGCTCCGAATCTCGTAGTCTCTCAAAAGTAGGCAACTTTTTATCGCTAGTTTTAAACCATCGGTTTCGCCATAAACGAGCCATATCCAGACTTATATTTAATGTTCGAGCAATTTCGCCATTATTTTTCCCCTCTGACGCTAGAAGAATTATTTTTGCACGTAGTACTATTTGTTGCCCTGTATTGTGTCGGTTTACCAACTCTTGCAGTTCTGAGCGATCGCCATCGCTTAAGTTTAATTGTTTTGGAGCTAATCCTGCCACATCCTAATTCTCCGCTTCTCAGCAAAAACTACTTTTAATCTAATTACTCATTCTCCCACAGTAATACCTGGTTAACTTACGCCGTGCTGTACTAGTTCAGTTCATAAACCAAACAGGATTCCTATATCCCGTTTCTTTGTAATAGAAAATATGGTTTGTTGATTGACTTAATATTTCTGCGGAGTGTTTAATATGGAACTAGCCTTGTTGGTTTTATTGATGGCTCTGGTTATTCATTTCCCACGTAAGTCTGGACCAGCCCGAGTTCAACGGGGAAATAGTCTCACGCCAAGAATTGAAGTTACTTTCAATGACGATCACAAAGAAGAGATGATTTTGGATACAGGTGCTTCTGTCACCACCATCACCCAGAATATGGCAAAAACGTTGAAAGTAAAACCAGTAGGTGAAGCCGTTTTCACACTCGCTGATAATAAACAAGTAAAAATGCCTCTCGCTGAAGTAGAATCGATAGAAGTTGGTGGAGCGAAGGTTGAGAATGTACTGGTTGCAATTGGCAATGTTCCTCTGCTGGGACAAAGCTTTTTTGGAAACCACGAAGTCATTATCAAACGCGATGTTGTAGAATTTCGCGAATAAAGCTATCAAAACCAATTCTTTGCAATCACGGTTAAGCCTTCACGATTGTACCTTTGGAATCAATCCTTCAATTCCTTCTACATACCAATCCATTGCTAGTTGTTCCCTATCACTCAACACCTGACCGTTCGGGACTCGCAGCACACCGTTTTGGTCTTTGACTGGGCCATCAAAAGGATGTGCTGTACCTTTAATAAACTCATCACGCTTCGCCATCACCAATTGTTGAACATCTTGAGGAATTACAGGATTCAAGGGCGAAATATCCACCATTTCTTGGGCAATTCCATACCAAACTTCTTCAGACTTCCAAGTACCATTGATCACAGCCAAGGCTTGCTCTGTATAAAATTTACCCCATTGATTCAGATCTGATGTTAAACAAGCTTTTGCACCAAACCTACTCATATCAGTGTTGTAGCCAAAAGCATAAATACCCTTTTCCTCTGCTAGTTGAATCGGGGCAGCAGAGTTAGTATCTTGTGTTAGGACGTCTGCACCTAAGTTAACCAAAGCTTGCGCTGCTTCTCTTTCTTTGGCTGGATCATACCAATTCTCAACCCAGACTACTCTTACTTTTGCTTTCGGATTCGTCTTGCGCAGTCCTTGCGTAAACGCGCCTATTCCTCGAATCACTTCAGGAATTGGGTATGAACCAACAAAACCAATCACATTCGATTTTGTCATTTTACCAGCAATCATGCCAGTTAAGTATCGCGGTTCTTCAAAGCGTCCCAGATAAGTACCGACATTTGTAACGCGTTTAGGTCCACTACATTGCTCAAAACGAACATTGGGAAAATCTTTTGCTACTTCAAAAGTTGGGTTCATGTAGCCAAAAGAAGTCGCGAAAATTAACTTATTACCTTCTAACGCCAATTGACGAAGAACCCTTTGGGCGTTGGCATCTTCACTCACATTTTCCACAAAAGTGGTTTTCACCCTTTGCTGAAGATTTGCCTCCATTTCTCTGCGACCTAAATCGTGGGCATAAGTCCACCCAGCTTCACCTATAGGTTCAACGTAGATAAATCCTACCTTAAGAACTTCGTTCGCCGCCATAGGTGAAGCCCAGACAGGTACTTCACCCTGTGGTTGAGATTTACCGCCTTGGTTACAACCAGCAAATGTAAAGCTAGTTCCTGCTAAAGTGGCATACTTTATAAACTTACGACGCTCCATAAATAAAATGTTAAGATATTGCCGCTCCTAGCGTGTCCTATAGTAGCAGAAATTGCCGTAATTACAATCACGCGTGAACTCGTGTGAATTGCTAATTTCATTGGTTTACTCAGTAGCAAAATTTACATATTCACTGTATATGAATCACGTATTGCTCAATCAACACAAATATGTGATTAGTTAGATTGACAATCAACCGTGATTCCCCTGGCTACTCCAGGTGTTGTCTATGAATATATTTGAGCTTTTAGCAGGGGAAGACGATCATCCAGCCTTGGTTGCACCAGAGGGATCAACACTCACCTATAAGCAACTGCGTGAGAACGTGGTCGAACTGGTATCCCAACTCAACAGTTTTGGTTTGCAACGGGGCGAACGCATCGCCATTGCCATGTCAAACGGGGTACCTATGGTACTCAGCTTTATTGCGGCGGCTTTATGTGGTACTGCAGCACCACTCAATCCAAAATACAAGCAAGAAGAATTTGGCTTTTACTACGAAGATACTCAGGCAAAAGCCTTGATTACGCTGCCTGACGTGCCAGAAGCTGCGATCGCCCAAGGGGCGACTCCTTCTGGGAGTATCGCCGCTGCTACGCCCGACATGATACACATTCATGCTCAGGTTAGCGAGAACGGCACATTAAGCTTTGAATTAGTGAAAACAGCTTGCGGGGAAGGGAAATCCTTGGGCAATCAAGAGTTTCCCGACTCCGACGATGTGGCGATGATTCTGCACACCAGCGGTACCACGAGTCGTCCCAAGCGAGTCCCGATTCGGCATCGTAACTTGATTGCTTCTGCTAATAATATTATCGGTGCATACTCACTTTCGCCAGCTGACACGACACTCTGTTTTATGCCTTTGTTCCACATTCACGGGCTGGTGGGGTGTATGCTGGCAACTCTGGCATCTGGCGGAACGCTCGTCATACCCGATGGTTTCAATGCTCTAAGTTTCTGGAAACTGGTGGAAACTTATAAACCCACTTGGTACTCGGCTGCACCCACCATGCACCAAACAATTCTAGCGCGAGCTAGCCGTAACGAAGCCATTATCAAAGCGAACCGCTTCCGCTTCATTCGCTCTAGCAGCGCTCCCCTTGCCCCTGTCATTATCGAACAAATGGAAGCAACGCTCAATGCTCCTGTCTTAGAATCTTACAGCATGACCGAAGCTGCTCACTTGATGGCGACTAATCCGTTACCGCCTAAAGTACGTAAACCGGGCACGGTTGGCTATGGCTTTGGTGTGGAAGTCGGTATTATGGACGAAGATGGCAATTTAGTGCCTCAAGGAAGCTTGGGCGAAGTTGTGGTAAAAGGACCAAATGTAATTGATGGCTACGAGAATAACCCACAAGCTAATGCCACTGCTTTTGTGAATGGTTGGTTCCGTACTGGCGATCAGGGGACACTGGATGCTGAGGGGTATCTGCGCCTGACTGGACGGATTAAGGAATTAATTAACCGAGGCGGTGAAAAAATTTCTCCACTAGAAGTAGATGATATACTGCTGCGTCATCCTGCAGTTGCTGAAGCCCTTGCTTTTGCCGTACCTCATAAATCCTTGGGAGAAGATATTCACGCGGCTGTCGTCCTTAAGGGTGAAACCAGCGAAAAGGAACTTTTGGCTTACTGTGCAAGCCTATTGGCAGACTTCAAAGTCCCTAACCAAATTCACATTTTAGATGAACTACCCCGTGGAGCGACAGGGAAGTTGCAACGGCTGAATATGGCGAAGTTGCTCAAGCTATAGCAATCCGCGCATCATAAGCCCTGCCTTGCCCGCTGCGCGTTCGCTCTTAGCGTGCGCTTGCGCTTACGTGAAATTCTCTCTTTTCTCTTTTCTTGGCGTCCTATGCGCTAAGGCGCACGCTACGCTAAGGCGACTTGGTGAGTCCAGCCCCCGTCTTGGCGGCTTCCGTCACGTTCGCGTAGCGTCTCCGCAGGAGTTTGGGGGACTGGCGAACCCGAAGGGCGGTTCGTTCAAAAAATAATTTTTACAACTCATTTAGGATTGCTATAGGGGAGTGATAAAAAAATGAAAATCTGTATTGTTGGCGCGGGTGCTATTGGTGGTTATTTGGGAGCAAAGTTGGCGCTTTCTGGCAATGAGGTGACGCTGATTGTTCGTGGTGCTCATTTAGAAGCAATTCAAAAAAATGGGCTGAAACTGATGATGCCAGATGGCTCAACTCACGTAGCTACACCAAGTTTGGCAACTAGTGATATGAGTCAAGCCGAACCTCAGGATGTGGTGATTTTGGCTGTTAAAACTACGAGTGTGGCGGCGATCGCCCCCAATCTCCCCTCTCTCTATAAACCTGAAACAATGGTAGTGACAGCTCAGAATGGCATTCCCTGGTGGTACTTTCGCAAGCACGGCGGCGAGTATGAAGGAACTGCGATTCAATCTGTAGATCCAGATGGTACCATTGAAGCTCATATTAATGTTGAGCGCGTGATTGGTTGTGTTGTTTACCCAGCGACTGAGATAGTTGAACCGGGTGTGATTAAACATATTGAGGGCGATCGCTTCAGTCTGGGTGAAATCGATGCTTCTAAAACCGAACGGATTCAGTTGTTAGCGCAAGCTTTGAAGTCAGCAGGTTTGAAAGCACCCATACGCACTCAAATCCGCACTGATCTGTGGGTGAAGTTGTGGGGGAACGTAGCGTTTAATCCCATTAGCGCCTTGACTGGTGCAACACTCGATCATATTTGCCAATACCCTTTGACTCGCGAACTAGCAAAACAGATGATGAGCGAAGCACAGGCGATCGCCCAAAAGCTGGGGATTGATTTTGGCATCACCTTGGATCAGCGAATTGACGGTGCCCAAAAAGTTGGTGCTCACAAAACTTCGATGCTGCAGGATGTTGAAGCGTTTCGTCCAACAGAAGTGGATGCGATCGTTGGTGCTGTCGCAGAACTGGGAAGACTGACGCGAACTCCCACTCCCCATATTGATGCTATCTATGCCAGTGTTAAGTTGCTGGAGAAAACCCACATGGGGAACTAGAAAAATATTGGGGGTGGATGGCGCACAAGACGACATTTTCAGAAATTGTTTGACAAGTCTGGCTTTAAGTTAGAAAAAGTGGTTGACATCCAAACCAACCTTTCGGCAATTGAGTTTAGTTTTGCGTCTAAATCTAACGCACAGAATACATGTAATTAGTGTGCAACAATACTAGGAAGATTAGAACAAAGGAAGATTAGACAGCAATGCGCCGACTTATTTGCATGATGGTTCTGTATTATTTAATTCAATCTTATGGATGTTATCCAGGACTTTTCAATCTTCCACTGAGGATCTATCTAAAAGATAACCTTGGACTTTCACCAGCACAGTTGGCAAGCTTCACCAGTTTTATTTTTCTTCCCTGGTTAGTAAGACCATTTTTCGGAATCATTCAGGATGCAATTCCGCTCTTTGGCTATCAGTTCAAAAGCTATTTTTTTATCTGCTATGGGCTAGCGCTGATTCTTTTATTAGGATTATGCGGTTTTCAAGTTAATACGATTAACATGCTGGCAGGCGGTCTTATTTTAGTCAATATATGCATAGCTTTTAGCGATGTGCTGACAGACAAAATCATGGTCGTTCAAGGCACGATGTTAGGCAAAACAGCTCTCTTACAAGCAGTTCAATGGACTTCTCTGAGTTTTGGTGTGGCGCTTCTGTATTATATCAGCGGCTGGCTCGCTACAAATTCTAATCTATCCATCGCTTTTGGAGCAACTGCAATTGTGCCGTTGATTGGTTTAATTGGAACCTTCATATTACTTGGAGATGAAAAAAAGCAGCACACAACTGTTTCAATGAAAAGTAGTTTGAAATCCCTTTTGTTAACACTAAAATCGCAACGGTTTCTAGCTATTCTTGGCTTTATTGCTTGTCTTGAATTCACTCTTATTCCGCCTCTGGTAGATTACGTGGTATATTACTATAAAGATACTTTGAAATTTGACGCTCAATTTATAGGTCTTTTAGGTACATTTGAAGCTATTGCCAATGGTTTAGGTGCAATCGTTTTTGGGATTTTTGCCGCCAGAATGTCACGAAAGTTGCTGCTTAATCTTGCAATTGGGTTAACTGCTGTCTCTACCCTCGGTTTGTTGTTTATACAGAATGAGCAAAGTGCTATCCTGGCGAGTATATTTTTTGGATTTTTTTACATGATATCCATGCTGGGTGTATTAGAACTAGCAGCAAGAGCTTGTCCTGTTGGTGTGGAAGCAACAACCTACGCACTGCTAATGTCCGTGTATAACCTGGCTAAACAGCCGGGTCCTATCTTGGGTGGTTACTTATATAATCGGGGAATTCCAGTTTCCATCCTTGTCATTGTCAGTGCAGTATTTACAATGCTTTGTTGGTTTCTCATTCCTCTACTCAAGTTAAAGCAAAGCAGTGATACGCCCTCTTAACTGTAAGCATAAAAAATTAATATTTTTGAAAAAAAATAAGATTTCTATAATTCAATTGCTTTAGGCAAAATGGACTTTGATAAAATTCCATGAACACCTTTTTGCGGACTGTTGACAACTTGAGTAATGCGAAAATTCACGGCTAAACTACACAAAACATAAGCATCTTCCGGTGACAAATTGATGAAGCGTTTTAAAAAGTCAATCATGTTTTTTAAAGCCAGTTCCAAAGCTTCATCTAATGTTTGACCAAATCCCATAGTTATGATATCTGTAGGTGTTTCGGCAATCGGCGTTGTCAACTGCAAATCTTTACGAACTTTTAACTGAATTGTGCCGTTCATTGAAGTCTCAATTGCGGTGACATTAACTTCCCCATCTCCTTGAACTGAGTGTCCATCACCGATAGAAAATAAAGCACCAGGAACAAAAATTGGTAGAAAAATCTTAGTCCCAGCTTGGAGTTCCTGATTATCAATATTACCACCATAATCACCAGGAGGAATTGAGTTTCGGGATGCTTCTGTAGTTGCGACACCCAGGATACCAAAAAAGGGTTTGAGAGGAATTTTGATACCACTATCAATTGGAAATTCTGTAATCTGATTTTCTAAATCGAGAGGAACAAATCTTAAAGCTGGTTGATGAAACTGATGTGGTAATGCTCCCCAACCTGTACGAATCGCATTAAAGCCAACAGGTAAACTGGGTGTGATTGCTTCTAGTTTGACTTCCAAAACATCTCCAGGTTCGGCACCCTGCACATATATTGGTCCTGTCAACAAATGTGGTCCGGCTGCAACTTTGCGTTCTGGAGGAAGATTTTGGCAAATATCCAAAAATGCAGGTGTCACAAACTCTGGTGGTGCTTTGTCGTAAACGTAGTAACCAGTGTATGTTTCTACGTCAACTGTGTCGCCAGAGTCAACAGTGAGTGCTGGTTCTAGAAGATGAGAGAACCCACCCAGATGCACAGTTTCCCTGGTGGCTTTGAGAATGTGGTGAGGCATTGTTTATTATGATATTTTGTTATTTTTGTGTTTTTCTCTCGTTCCTTGTCTCTGGCAAGGAACGAGAAAAATATTCTAAATTATAAATTGCATAGAGGGAATAACTCAATTTATAATTCCTTTCTTTTCTACGCTTTCATAATTATTCTGAACTAGAAGTATTTGTCGGACGTGCTGAGATAATTTGACGCAGCAACATCTCTCCCCAATAAGGAACAGGAGCAAGAAGCACAGTACCAGTTCCCTCAAAAGTATTGACTAAAAACTCACCCGAAGTCATCGAACCCAAAATAGACTTAGTGGCTTTTTCAACTCGATATTTTAGGGTGTTCGTGCGAGCGATTGCAAAATTACCATCGACAACCAAGCGGTCATTTTGCAAATGTATCTCTTCAACAGGTCCTTGGGCTACCATGACCACTTTTCCTCTACCTTTGACTTTAGTTTGAAACAAACCTTCGCCACCGATTAAACCAGAAAATAATTTATTTCTCTCAACACTGACTTCTACAGATCCATCACTTGCCCAGTATGCTCCTTTGTCTAAAATCCATTCAATACCATTTAACTCTATGATGTGAAATCCAGATAAAGAAGGCTCCAAATATAATTCACCCGTTCCTGTATAAGTGGGTCGAAAAATATTCTCACCTGTTGCTAGAGATTTAAAAAAGCTACCTGCTGAAGGTGCTTTAGATTCCATATTAATATTGCCACGCATATAGTACAAAGCACCAGACTCCGTTTTCACGGTTTCGTGTTGTAAAATAACCTTGACTAAGCGCAATCCTTCTTTTGTTATCACCTCAAAAGTTGCCATTGCTTTCCTCTGTTATTACAGAAATACAAATTCATTGTTTGCAAGACTAAGTTTGCTTGTTCCATGTCATTCGCGCTCTCCTCACCTTCCAACAATTATATAGAGGTAGCAACCCACAGTTATGCGTTCCTTGGCAGAGAGAAGGAACGAGAGAAATAGTTTATTGTAAGCAAACAAAATAAAGTTATCCCGCAAAAATGTAACGCTTATAGGACTCACACACGAGTTATGAAAGAAGAAGACTGTGAGATTGGCTACCAGACGTCGCAACGGGTGCAAGTACGTTATTTTTGGGTAAGTCCTGGCTTATTTGTTGGCGCTATCACCAACTTCTAAACTTTGACGCGTTGTTTTGCGAGTAAAGGAATTCCAAGCATCCAATTCTAAAGCAGGACGGCTGAGTAAAAGAGCTCTTATCGCCTCACTCAATCCCTGAACAAGAGTAAAATCTGCCCCAGCAATACTCTGAAGGTACTCGATTTCAACACCACTGAAGTTGGTAGCTCGCAAATCTGCCCCTTGTAAATCTACATTATTCAGTCGCGCATTCCGTAAGTCAGCTCCTGTCAAATAGGCTAACCGTAAATCCGCACCACTCAGGCGTGCATTCTGTAAATTTGCTCCAGTGAGATCTGCACCACATAGGTATGCTCCCAACAGATTTGCATTCCTCAAATCAGCATCTCTCAAATTGGCAGTGTTGAGGTGAGCACCGCTGAGATTGGCACCTGGACCAATTGCTCCACAGCTTTTGTAAGCAAATCCTTCCGGCCAAATTGTGTCTTGGTCATATCGAGCTGCTTGTAGTTTAGCTCCTTCCAAATTCGCACCGCTAAAATTTGCTTTCTGAACAGATGTGCGGTGCAAAAATGCTCCTTGCAAATTAGCATTGCTCAAATCAGCGCCCTGCAAGTCAGCCTTACGCAGATCAGCACCACTCAGATCTGCCCCACTCAGATTGGCTCCACTCAGATTGGCTCCAACCAGATTTGTCTGGCGCAGGTTTGCTCGTTGCAAATCGAGTCCCCTGAGGTCGGACTGATACAAATCTTCATGATTGACAGCCTCTCCTGCTTTGAGGGCTGCTATGTTACTAGATAAGGAAATATTGGAGTTTTTTGCAGTCATTTTCTTTAAGGAGCGCTGAGAACAGTGAACAGTGAACAGGGAACAGTGAACAGTGAACAGTGAACGGGGAACAATTGATCACTGGTACTGCGGGTACTTGATAACTGATAACTGATAAAAGTGTACAATGTGGAACATAAGATTAATTCTTGTTACATTCCTTTATACTTTTCCTGCTGTTGAGGTTAGAAATGCGGCTGATTCCACCCATGACTATGATGGACTTTTTTCGTAAGAGTCAAGGCACGTGGTTTACCCAACGCACTGTCCACCATTTTGACCTGGCGGCGGATCAGTCTGGGGAGTCAAATTTGATTATTCAAGTCGTTGAACCAGAAGATCCAAGAGTGAAAACGATTTGTGAAAATCAAGGAATTGATCCTGCCAGGGCAATGGGAGGAGGCAGTTTTATGTGGCAGGAAAACCAGGACAATCGCGAACCCAATCCAGATCAAGCGGCGGTGCTCGTTGATGTGCCAGATGATGAAAGTTTGTTGTCTGGAAAACTGATCCGCGATCGCGGCTACGTGGAAAAAATGCCAGTTACTAGTCGCTACTGGTTTGGTAAAGATGGCATTTTGACAATGGACACGGAATATGATATCAACCAGGGACAAGAACGGTGCTGGTTTATTACTGATGACTTTCGTGTGCGTGTTAGTACTGTGCGTGCTATAAATGGTGTATATATGATGACATATTGTTCAGAACGCCGTTGCGTATCAGAGGCAACCTTAAATCAATTGATTGAACAGAATTTGGCAAGAGCATCAGCAAGTTAAGTTTGGCAACTGGAGTATGTCACAAATTATTGCATCCTTGTAAAGAAATGGGACAGAGGTTCTCACAATCCTTTATTGTTGTCGAGAAAGTCTTATAAATACGGATTAATATCAATGTACAAGCCCTTTGTAAAACATTTAGAAAATGAACTGTTTAACAGATTCAATTTACAAAATCGGGCAATTCCAGCAGGGTTAGAGTTGAAGGTCAGCGATCGCGGCAGAAACCCAGCAACCATTCAAAGCTGGTGCTATCAATGCCGACAATTGCGAAAAATTCGCTATACCTACATTGATGCGGGCGAAAGTGCTCAAATTTTCAATAGCGTTATTTATCCTAACCATCATTACGACTTACCCTTGTTGGGAGTAGATTTTCTGTCGTTCGGCAAAATAAAAAACTTGGTTGTGCTTGATTTTCAGCCTCTGTTCCAAGATGATGCGTATCAGCGCAAGTACATTGAGCCATTGAAATTCCTACACGCTAAATATCCAGATTTGGCACAAAACTTGGAGATGAAGTTTTATGACGCCAATCAATATTTCTCTAAATACCTACTGTTTGCCAAAACAGATGCCGAAACCGTCGCGACACGCTTACTTGCAGCGTTCAACGACTACTTGAATTTGTACTGGCAAATGCTAGATGAGGCGGAACCTCTACAAGATCCAGAAGACATTGCGCGAATCGTCAAGGCGCAAAAAGATTACGACCAATACAGTGCTGAACGCGATCCGGCGTCAGGTCTATTCAGCAGTTACTTTGGTCATGAGTGGGCAGAACGCTTCCTCTACGGGTTTTTGTTTGAAGATGCAGTACCATTAGCCGCTACCGCTAAAAAGTAGTTTTTTGCTCCTTGTGTTCTGTCATTAGTCATCTGTTAAAAAAAATTACTGATGACTGATGACTAATGACTAATGACTAATGACTAATAACCAATGACTCTTTATCAACCGTTTCTCGATGATGCGATCGCCTATTTGCAATCGCGATTAGAACTGATGCCCTATCCCATTCCTTCAGGGTTTGAATACAAAAGTGCTATCACAGGCAAGGGCAAAAATCAAGAGGAAGTTGTGACGACCAGTTATGGCTTTTGTGCACCAAAACTTCGACAGATTCGGGCAGCGCACGTACAGGGTGGCAAATCACTCCAAGTTCTCAATTTCGTTATTTTTCCTGATCTGAACTACGATCTGCCATTTTTTGGAGCGGATTTGGTAACCTTGCCAGGAGGACACCTGATTGCCCTGGATATGCAACCCTTGTTTCGGGATGATCCGGACTATCAGGCAAAGTATAGCGCACCGATTCTGCCCATCTTTGAGAGCTATCGGCAACATCTACCGTGGGGTGGAGACTTTCCCGAAGAAGCCCGCCCTTTCTTTTCGCCCGCATTCCTTTGGACTCGCCCCAAAGAGACTACTGATGTTGAAACCCATGTGTTCGCCGCGTTTAAAGACTACCTCAAGGCATACTTGGATTTTGTAGAACAGGCAGAACCTGTGATGGATACTCAAGCCCTAGCTACCATCAAGCAGGCACAATTGCGCTATTTGCGGTATCGCGCCGAGAAAGACCCAGCACGAGGAATGTTCAAGCGTTTCTACGGCCAAGAGTGGACAGAGGAATACATTCATGGCTTCCTTTTTGACCTAGAGAGAAAGCTGACCGAATCAGTTGTCAGTTAACAGTAAGCAGTTATCAGTTATCAGGGGGGTCAAGAAATCGCTTCCTCTGTTCAGTGTTAAGCGTTAACTTTCCTTATCATTTGGCTTAAGCTTTGCTTTGCGGATTAATTGGGCGATCGTACGAGACAGGGAGAGTCCAGACTCTTCGGCGAGCTTTTCCAACTTCTCCCGTTCAATGTCGTTTAATGTAACGTTTAATCTACTTTTCTTGGTAGCCACGGCGCAAAAGTGGTGTAACTATGGTACGTATTGTCAAGGTTAAAAGCTAGACTGTATCTATATTGTTACCGATTGTAAAAAAAAACTAAGTTCTAACAACTTTTCACACACAAGGATCCCCTTTCCATTGTATAAAGATTTAGGAAGGCAAAAATGAGAAGCATCTTATGGCTCAGTTACCTCTAAAATCATAAAAAGAGGAGTTTGTCTCAGATTCGTTAAATAAGTTAACACTGTTCTCAATATACTGAAACAGTAAAATCTGAGAATTCCTGAGAACTCTGATGCCCAATATCACTGTATAGCCTTTCTCAGCTGCCCACACAGGCAAAATTCACGATTGCTGAATCATTCAGTTGTGAAACGACATCGTAACTCAAACGAAGGAATTTAGGAGACGAAATTTATGCAAGACGCATTTGCAAAAGTTGTTTCTCAAGCCGATGCACGAGGTGAATACCTGAGCACTAGTCAATTGGATGCTCTGGCAGCAATGGTTGCAGATGGCAACAAGCGGATGGATACCGTTAACCGGATTACCAGCAATGCCTCCGCGATCGTTGCTGATGCCGCTCGTAGTCTGTTTGCAGAACAACCCCAGCTAATCGCTCCTGGTGGCAATGCTTATACCAGCCGTCGGATGGCAGCTTGCTTGCGCGATATGGAAATTATCTTGCGCTACATCACCTACGCTATTTTTTCTGGAGATGGTAGCGTACTTGATGATCGCTGTCTGAACGGTCTGAAGGAAACCTACTTGGCATTAGGAACCCCTGGTGCTTCAGTAGCAGTGGGCGTTCAAAAAATGAAAGACGCAGCCTTAAAAATTGCGAATGATACCAACGGTATCACCAAAGGAGATTGCAGCGCGTTGATGTCCGAAGTCTCTGGCTACTTTGATCGTGCAGCTTCTGCTGTTGCTTAAATCTTTAGTGACCAGTCATTTGATAAATGGTCATTAACTTTAGACAAATGACTAGTGGACAAATGACTTAAGACAAACTCGCTTTCAAGCAAAACTTTGTAAAACAATACAACAGATCGAAAAAGCAATGAAAACTCCACTCACTGAAGCTGTTAGCGCTGCTGATTCCCAAGGACGTTTCCTGAGCAGCACAGAAGTCCAGGTTGCGTTTGGTCGCTTCCGTCAAGCTAGCGCTAGCTTGGAAGCAGCTAAAGCTTTGACCTCTAAGGCTCAAAGTTTGGCTGATGGTGCTGCAAACGCGGTATACCAGAAGTTCCCTTACACCACCCAAATGCAGGGACCTCAGTATGCTGCAGATTCTCGTGGCAAGGCAAAGTGCGTCCGTGACATCGGTTACTACCTGCGGATGGTCACCTACTGCTTAGTTGTTGGTGGTACTGGTCCATTGGATGATTACTTGATCGCTGGAATAGCTGAAATTAACAAGACCTTCGACCTGTCTCCTAGCTGGTACGTTGAAGCACTCAAGCACATTAAAGCTAACCACGGTCTGAGCGGAGATCCAGCAGTAGAAGCTAACTCTTACCTCGACTACGCTATTAACTGTCTAAGCTAGTAAACACATAGGCCCGGTAGGGTAAACAGTTTTGTTAGCAATCATGATGATTGATGATTGAGTTGTTCACTTTACCGGGCTGCTTTTTTGCTATGAGGCATATTAAAACAGTGAACAGTGAACAGTAAACAGTGAACAAGGGGTGGACGAATCCGTTTCCTACCTGATAACTGATAACTGATAACTGATAACTGGTTGAAATAGGGAGGCAAATATGGCAGTTTTCGCTGGTTCGGAACGACTAGGGATTACACCGAGCGAAGCTTCAGCATGGATAGAACTGTGCCCAGATGACAGTGCAGAACAGATCGAAGTGGTAATCCGCGCTGTCTATCGACAGGTATTGGGCAATTGCTATGTCATGGAAAGTGAGCGACTCGTTGTCCCTGAATCTCAACTCAAGCGGGGTGAGATATCGGTTCGCGAGTTTGTACGGCAGATTGCTAAGTCGGATTTGTACCGCTCGCGGTTCTTTGAGAATTGCTACCGTTACCGCACAACTGAGTTGAACTTCAAGCATTTACTTGGTCGTGCTCCAAATGACTACAGTGAAATGGTTGCTCACAGTCAGATATTAGATGAGCGGGGCTTTGAAGCAGATATTGATTATTACATTGACAGCGACGAATATCAAGAAAATTTTGGCGAAAATATAGTCCCCTACCTTCGCGGCTTTACGACTCAAGTTGGTCAGAAAAATGTCGGCTTCAGCCGGATGTTCCAACTATTTAGGGGCTATTCCAGTAGCGATCGCGCCCAAAAACAAAATCAAGGACGGCTAACTCGGGAAGTAGCCCAGAATACAGCTTCACCCATCTACGCAGCCTCCAGTGGCTCGTTGACAGGTGTCTCTACAGGTAGCCGTGGCGGAAGTACCTACCGACTGCGGATTATGCAACCGCCCTCTTCCAAATCGCCTGTGCTACGGCGTGCTACGAGTGAAGTTGTTGTGCCTTTTGAGCAGCTTTCCAGCAAGTTGCAACAACTGAACAGCAAGGGCTTCAAAGTCATGAGCATCACGCTTTCTTAATTAGTCATAGGTCATAGGTCATTGGTATTAGACAAATGACAAATGATGAACTTGGTTAATAAGGAGATTTTTTAAATGGCTATTACAACAGAAGCATCCCGCCTTGGAACCTCTGCTTTTAATAATTTTTCCCCTGTAGAACTACGTAGTCCAACAGATGTGCCAAATGTTATTGGCGCTGTCTATCGTCAGCTATTGGGCAACGATTATTTAATGGCTTCGCAACGCCTGACTAGTATTGAATCACTCCTGGCAAATGGCAGGATTACAGTGCAAGAATTTGTCCGGCAGGTGGCAAAATCAGAACTATATAAATCCAAGTTTTTCTACAACAGTTTTCAAACCCGTACCATTGAACTGAATTATAAGCACTTGTTGGGTCGGGCACCTTATGACGAAGCTGAAATCATCCATCACTTGGATTTGTATCAAAACAAAGGCTACGACGCCGACATAGATGCTTACATTGATTCACCCGAGTATCAAGCAAACTTTGGCGAATACATAGTACCCTACTATCGCGGCTTCGCGACTCAAACCGGACAGAAAACTGTTGGGTTTAGCCGGATGTTCCAACTATATCGCGGCTATGCCAACAGCGATCGCGCTCAGTTTGGTGGCAATTCTCCACACCTGGTCACAGAGTTGGGACGCAATACCGCCTCGGCAGTTGTCGCACCAGGTAGCCCTGGCTATGGCTATCGTCCCTCAGCCAAGGGAGTGACTCCCAATACTGCTTTCGGTGGCTCAACCATTTATGGAGATCGTCGCTTGTACCGTGTGGAAGTGTCTGCTCTTTTAACTCCCCAGTATCCCCGTGTACGCCGTAGCAACAAAGCTGTTGTCATTCCTTATGAACAGCTATCAGATTACATGCAACGGGTGCAACGCGAAGGAGGCAAGATTGCCAGCATCACACCTTTGTAGTCCCCTTTGATGAGTCGTCCTTTAGTGGAAAAACTACAACCGGTAATCAGTTATGGAACCTTCCAACTGCTGATTGCCGATTTTCTGTAATAACAGGATTTTCTTTGCCCAATGCGCGGATGGGTAGGTGTTGGAAAAAGGGTTAGAAAAAAAATGCCTGGATTGCTTACAGGATAAGGATTTTGGAGAAAATTTGTAATCAACCATCCGCGCTCCTTGCCCAGACTGGATTTCAGCTATTTACCTGTCAACCAATTTACTTTTTATGATGCTATCATTAGATCATCGGCGGTTTAGAACCTTGAAAACTTTATATGGTGCAGTTTTCTAACTGCCGCAGTCGAAATTTATCTTTCTCCCTATTAGGGATTGAAACAATATTTCTGCAAGGAGTAACACCTTCTAATGTTTGTCGAAATTTATCTTTCTCCCTATTAGGGATTGAAACCTTGGGCATCATCGAAGTGGCTAGGTATACCTAACACGGTCGAAATTTATCTTTCTCCCTATTAGGGATTGAAACACAGCTAGATGAACTCATTGAAGCCAGCTAAGTCGAAATTTATCTTTCTCCCTATTAGGGATTGAAACTTAGCAGCTGTAGCTTTAGCTGCTGCGGTCATCAGTCGTCGAAATTTATCTTTCTCCCTATTAGGGATTGAAACATATGATCTGGAGGGCGAGTTACCCGGCAGTGTTGCCCGGTCGAAATTTATCTTTCTCCCTATTAGGGATTGAAACTGGCGTAGCGCCTTTTATCCAGGTGCCTCGCTCTGCTGTCGAAATTTATCTTTCTCCCTATTAGGGATTGAAACAGTACTTTTGGCAGCTTATATATTATGAGCAATGTAAGGTCGAAATTTATCTTTCTCCCTATTAGGGATTGAAACTTTGTTTGTGGGTTGTTGGGTGGTGATTGAGTAATGGGTGTCGAAATTTATCTTTCTCCCTATTAGGGATTGAAACGTTGCTATTGCTTGCACTGCAACAGAAGATGATACCGTCGAAATTTATCTTTCTCCCTATTAGGGATTGAAACTCAAGATAAAAACTTACAATTTCTTGAGCTATATGTCGAAATTTATCTTTCTCCCTATTAGGGATTGAAACGAGTTGTTTTCAGCCGGAGGGGGAATCGCCTGGTCGAAATTTATCTTTCTCCCTATTAGGGATTGAAACAGCAAATCGATGCTTCCCGCTGGAGTGTAAACCGTCGAAATTTATCTTTCTCCCTATTAGGGATTGAAACTTAAATTTTGCAAACTTTCATAATTTATTTCTTTCCAGCAAAGAAGTACCTATAAAGTAGTGGACTACTATTCTTATAAAGCGTGTTGAATGTCCAGAAAAGGAGAATCAATATCTAATTGCCAATTTTCATCTATAAATTCTAGATTTTCATCATAAACAAGTTCCAACTCGCCAATACGCAGTCTGTTATGATGACTTAAATTACCTTCAACATCATTTCTATAATCTGTGAGGATAAACTTCAATTGGAGAAAGCGTTTCTTCTGTGTTACGCCAATGGAACTACGAGTTAATTCAGCTTCGAGGGTGCGTGGTAGGGGAATTTATTCATAATATTTATCTTGTTCATCCCAATAACCGGATACTTTATAATCACATAAACAGAGATGTTCTTTAACAAGTGTATTGGCATCTATGTTTTGTAGGATTTCAGTAAAATCATGCCAAACTTGGTGATTTTTTAATTCAAGGTTACTCATATCTGATTTTGGATTAATGTTCTGTTGCTAAACCAGGAAAGTGCAAGACTCCATCTCTAAATTTGGCATAAAACCGACGGTCGCCACTTTTCCCAATACTTTTGATTTCAAATCGTAACCTTCTTCTTGAGAGGGAACAAGACCAATACTACCGCGTGGGGCACTTGCCCTTTTTCAATAGCTTTTAGCTGTTTACTTTTTTGGTCAGATTTTATTCCCAGTTTAATTTGTTCTTGACTAAAAGAAACTAGTAAATCATTAGTTGTATGATATACAGCATCAGGCTGAATATCTGCCCAATTATTGGGTAAAGGTTCTATTTAACTGATTCAATAGTGAGAGATAAACTCACTCCTAATTTACTACGGTTGATAGCGCAAGCTAAAGCAAAAGGCATTATCCTGACGAGCGACGCTCGCCTCCTCCCACTTTCTCGCCATATGCATTATTATTTAATAGTATTTTGAGTATTTTTACAGATTTACAAGATTTGTATTATAGAATGTGGCGAATGGTCATATTATGAGTTTAGACGTGTTTGCACCGGATGAATCGAGTAGCAGTGAATCTTTAACAATCGGGCAGGCGATCGCCAACCTCCAAGGAGAAGACTTGGGGTTGCGCATGTATGCGGCTTGGTGGCTGGGCAGATTTCGGGTACGGGAACCTGTAGCAGTTTCACTCCTCATCCAAGCATTAGAAGACGAAGCTGATCGCACAGAAGAAGGTGGATACCCGTTACGGCGGAACGCTGCTAGGGCATTGGGAAAGTTGGGCGATCGCCAAGCAGTACTACCCCTGATTCAGTCTTTGGACTGCTCTGATTTTTACGTCCGGGAAGCTGCAGCTCAATCCCTAGAGATGCTAGGCGATCCAGTTTGTATCCCCAATTTGATTTCCCTACTCAAAGCAGGCTTGCAAGGAAATCACCTCGTTCCAAACCAGCCAGACTTCTCTCAACCTTATGATGCCATTTTAGAAGCCTTAGGAACCCTAGGAGCAACCGTCGCTGTTCCGCTGATTTCGCTGTTCTTGGATCATCCAATCGAGCGGATTCAGTATGCTGCAGCACGAGCCATGTACCAGTTAACTCAAGATGTGATCTATGGAGAACGCCTGGTGCAAGCCTTGGCAGGTAAGGATTTGCAACTGCGTCGCTCTGCACTTGCAGACTTGGGTGCCATTGGCTACTTGCCAGCAGCAGAGGCGATCGCTCAAACTTTGGCTGAAAATAGTATAAAACTGATTGCACTCAAAGGACTACTGGAACACCAGATTTATATGTCACCTTCCAATGAATTATCTGAGGGTGCTGTTCGGGTGATGACGTTAATGGATGGGTTACTGTAGTATAATGCCGCAGCAACCGACACACAGATTAATCCTCGTCCTCAGTTTGCTTTGGCGTCAAGCTTCCTAACTTTCGCAGTAGCTTTGCATGAGGAATTGTAATAATGTTCTGCACATCAAACACTCCTGCTCGAAGGAAGTTGACTTTGACCTCTACTTCAAATCTCGAACCACGTGGGCTAGTTGTGTGAGGAACTAAGGTTACCAAGGCACGATCTTGTTCCAAAGCTGGAATACTAATGACCAAACATGGTCTAATATCATGTCCGGCTAATTAGTTGTGATTACAAAATCTGTGCAAAAACCGGGAAATCCTCTTTCTCCCTGCTAAGAGCCCCCTGCTAAGAGCCGTCTTAATGATAAGTCTTTCACCGGACATGATATAACTTTTGCTGCATAGCCTAGATCGACGAGCCAGACCTCTCCACGATCAGGAATCTTTATGGGCAGCTTCTTGCTTATCTAACTCTAGAAAAATTGCTTCAGCATTTAAGACTAAATCTTCATCCGATAAAGGCGGAAAATCTACATGAATGACCCGCTTCAAAATTTCCAATGCAATCTCTAGCTCTTCTGAGTCCGGCAAACGATCAAAGCTACTTAGGAATTCTTTTACTACAGGAGTCATAATTCTTTTGCTCGGACACACTTGACAGTAGCACAAGCCTCATTTATTAGTTCATTCATTATTGACGAGCTACTAGTCTAAAATTGAAACAATACAAACAACTCAGACTATATAAAAAATTCAACGTCTAGCCATCCCTATATTAAAAATTAAGTTTATGACTGCTAATCTTGCCCAAACCCTAATCCGCGCCGTTGAAGAAGCAGACTCCTCTGCCCGTCTACTGGAAGCTGTCGAGCAATTGTCAGCCGCCCGTCTGGAAGCGGCGATTCCAACCCTGATTGCAGCGCTAGGCTACAACAACCCAGGGGCGGCGGTTGCAGCAGTTGAGGGACTGATTGAGATCGGCAAGCCAGCAGTAACGCCCCTAATAGAACTGCTGGATGGCTACAACTATGGTGCTAGGGCTTGGGCAATTCGTGCCCTTGCCGGAATTGGCGATCCACGAGGATTGGAGATGTTGCTTGATGCGGCAAAAAATGACTTTTCTTTCAGTGTCCGGCGGGGCGCTGCTAGGGGACTAGGTACGATCGCCTGGGAAGATTTACCACCAGAGCAACTTCAAAGCGCACAAACTCAGGTGCTAGAGACTCTACTACAAGTGTCCCAAGACCACCAATGGGTGGTGCGTTATGCAGCGGTGACTGCGTTGCAGAAATTGGCGATCGCCGTTGCCATTTCTCATACCGACTGGGCGATGCAGATTATAACACATTTTGACCGCCAGGTGGAATCTGAAGACAATCTGACAGTGATTGCTCGGATTTGGCTGGCGCAGAGAGAAATTCAGGAGTATGCCGTTGAGGTACTGGATAAGCAAACTGCTGCAACTGTCAGCACCTTGGACATCGACTGGCAAGCAACTCTCGAAAAACTTTATGCGCGTAAGCGTCAGGAACAACCCTTGCCAGAAGGCGATCCGCGCAAGTTTCGTGAGGTTGCAGCCGCGATTGCGAGGGCGAATGCTTAGTCTTAAGGATGAGAGACTCGTCGCCTGAGAACTTCCAACAGAGTTGTAAACTCCTCTGGAACAGATGCAGTGACTTCAATCCATTCTCCAGAGACAGGATGTTCTAACGTGAGTCGCCAAGCGTGAAGTGCTTGACCTGGTAAATTCACACCAACGGAACGACCGGAACTATAAATAGGATCGCCAACAATAGGATGACCGATGTGGGTGCTGTGGACACGAATTTGATGGGTGCGTCCGGTTTCCAGTTGAAAGTGCATCAATGTATAGTTACCAAAACGCTCTTTCACTTTCCAGTGAGTAACTGCAGTTCTTCCACCTTGTTCTACTGGAACAACCGACATTTTTTTGCGGTCAACTGGATGACGACCGATGGGCAAATTTATCGTACCGCTTTCTGTTTTGGGTACGCCGTAGATAATGCCGAGGTATTCTCGCCGTGCAGTTTTTGCTTTGAGTTGAGCTTGTAGGTGTTGATGAGCGTGTTCTGTTTTGGCTATTGCGATCGCCCCCGTTGTATCCTTATCCAATCGATGGACAATTCCCGGACGTTGGACTCCCCCAATTCCTGGTAAATTAGGGCAGTGAGCTAAGATCGCGTTGACTAAAGTACCGTCTTGATGACCTGGTGCGGGATGGACGACTAACCCAGCGCTTTTGTTGATGATAAGTAGAGAGTCGTCTTCGTAAAGAATGTCCAGAGGAATATCTTCTGGTTGGAGTTCTAAGGGTTGGGCGTCTGGTATTTTAATGGAAATGCGATCGCCTACTTTGACAGCGATTTTCTTTGATGTGCAAATATTATCATTTAGTTGGACGTGACTTTGTTCTATGAGCTGCTGAATGCGCGATCGCGATAAGTTTGGTAATTCTTGGGAGAGGTAGCGATCTAGGCGAACGCTATCACTATCTTGTTTGACTTCTAGATAAAATTCGTTCACACTTAATTTGGATTAATTCCTCGTTCTTGAAGTAAAGCACGGAGTGCTTGTAATTCTGCTTCAGCTTTTTCGGCTCTAGCTTCAGCTTGTTTTTGTTTATGCGCTAGTTCCACATAGCTTAGAAACTGCTGTTCATCAGGACGATAAATCTGAAGTTCGCCCTCTAACATTTCAAAGCGTATGCTTAGACGAGGACTCACCCAACCTATCATTTGCTCAATTTCTGCTAATTCATCACCAGAGCGTAGCCAACCAGTCAACTCACCTGTGTCTGGGTTATACAAGTAGTATTCTTCCACACCATAGCGCTCATAAAACTTGTATTTAGTGATCATCTCTTTGGCGCTATTCCTGGGGGAAAGAATTTCAAAGACGACTTGTGGGGGAATATTGTCTTCTCGCCACTGTAAATAAGAACCTCGATCTCCTTTTGGTCTGCCAAAGACAACCATAACATCAGGCGCTCTACGAGTGAGGTTATTGCCCTCAATAGGATACCACAGTAAGTCCCCAGCAACGAACACATTCCGGTGATTGTCAAACAGCAAATCCAAGTTTTTTTTAATGAGTACAATCAACTCAAATTGCTTTGTGTTATCAGCCATTGGCTGTCCGTCGCTTTCCGGGTAAATAACATCCTTTTGGTTGTAAGATGATATCTGAGTGACCATTGCAGTAAATTCTCTTCTTGCAGATAGCATAGTTCATTTTAACGAACGCAAGTGCGTGTGAAGTCTTCGCATACTAACAAGAGCAAGAAAGCATGGTATTTGTAGTCCTGCTCAATTTATATTTTTAACAGTTATCAGTTATCAAGTACCCGCAGTACCTGTTCACTGTTCACTGTTCACCCTATGGCTAACGCCACGCCTTACGGCTATCGGGTATGCGCAAAGCGCACGCCTGAGGGCGTAAGCGCAAGCGCACGCTAAGAGCGAACGCGCAGCGTGCGCTTTGCGCTTACGCCAGATGCCTCTGTCGGGAAACCCTCATCAAGCACTGGACTCACTGTTCACTCTTCACTGGTTTAATTACTTATGCGTACTCGCCAAGAAATTACGGATATGTTCTCGACATTCGCGCAGTTGGAAGGAGACAAATTCAGCAAATGGTCCATTGATAAGAAACTATATAAAAATATTCAAAATCACTTGGAGCTTTCCTCAGAAGCACTTAAATCAGAAAACTTTTGGGCGCTTTACTGGCATAAGCACTGGCGTTCTAAATCCAACAATTTTGCCAGAATGCATTTGTCGGCTTATTTACAAGAAGCATGTTATTGGACGGCTTCAAAAGCAGTTGCTAAATTTACTCTTAGCCAATACACTCTAGCTGATTACTTCCAAATGGCGATCGCAGAAGTCGAAATAATTCTTAAAGACTTCAACTCAGAAAAATGCTCTAGTTTAAAAACCTACGCCATTATGGCAATTCCCAGTCGGCTGAAAGATGTTTTGCGCCAACGCAAAGAAGCTAATCTTTGCACGAATTGGGCATTGTTACGCAAAGTGAGCAAAAAGCTGCTTAGTGAAGCTCTTAGTGAAGCTGGATTCTCACAAAGCGCAATTGCTCAATATCGTCTAGCTTGGACTTGTTTCAACCAACTGTACGTCCAAAACCAACCAGGAGGTACCAGTAAGTTACCAGAACCGAATCGTCAGCTTTGGGAAGCGATTGCCAACCTCTACAACCAGCAACGCCAAAGCCAACTTACTCAACTCACTGAGCAACGTAATGCACAGACAATTGAACAGTGGTTAAACCAAACAGTTCTCTACGTGCGTGCTTATCTGTTTCCAGCAGTGAAATCTCTAAATGCTTTTAAGCAAGATGATGACACGACAGTAACGTTTGATTTGCCAGATCCATCTTTTGACTCACCAATGGCTGATATGATAGCCCAAGAGGATGTCCAAAATCGACAAAACCAAATATCTCAGATGTTTGCTGTATTGTTAAAAGCTTTACAGAGCCTGGATGGGCAATCCCAAGAAGTACTTAAGCTTTACTATCAACAGGGACTCACTCAGCAGCAGATTATGCAACAGTTGCAGATGAGTCAGCCTACGGTGTCTCGCAGACTGGTTAAAGGTAGAGAATCAATGCTTGCAGGACTTATTAAGTGGAGCCAAGCTTTGAATATTTGTGTTGATTCTAACCAAATAAAAGATATGAGTCTTGCTTTGGAAGAATGGCTGAGAAATCAGTATGGCGAGTATAATATGAACCCATAGTTTTCATTAGGTAGTAAAAATGACTTGTGCATTTGCTGATCCGAGAGAATGGTGGTTAGAAATATCACCAACAATTCAAGTACAATCCTGGCAACAAAGCCAGGTTTATGCCACGTCTAGCAGTCGCTGGTGCGCTTACATAAATCAAATTTGTCTCCATGCCTTCTTGGATTGGATCTCAACTGAAGATTTTCCCAGCGCGAGTGTTTGGCACAGTTTCCCTGGTACGCCAGCTTTTTGGGAATTTGTCAATGGCACAGCTATTTTGTTAGACCGGAGGCGAGTCGTGTTGATTCCCAGTGAGGCAATTGATGATAGCGAGTTAGAAGTTCCTCAGGAATGGGTGGACATTCCCAGTTGGGCAGCAGACTACTATTTAGCAGTACAAGTCAAACCAGATGGCGAGTGGGTACGAATTTGGGGTTATACAACCCATACAGAACTGAAATCTCTGGCTCACTATGACTCAGTCGATAGAACTTATTGTATAGATGCAAGGCATTTGACAAAAGACCTCAATGCTTTTTCTTTGAGCTATCAATTTTGTAGAGAAGAACAGATGAAAGCGGCTGTAGCTTCTCTACCACAATTATCCACCCAGCAAGCAGAAAATCTTGTGCAACGCTTAGGCAATTCCTCTGTGACTTTTTCTAGACTAGGAGTACCATTTACAACCTGGGGTTCGCTACTAGAGGATGAACACTGGCGGCAGCGCTTGTACCAACAACGGTTCACCCTGAGCGCAGTCGTAAGCGCAAGCGCACGCCAAGGCGAACGCGTAGCGTCTCCGCAGGAGATAGGGCAGCAGTCACAATCTTCGCAAGTGCAAGTGAATCTCAGTCGTTGGCTGGAAGGTATATATGATAATGCTTGGGAATCAATAGAGACATTTTTCGCATCAAATTCCAGTAGTCTAGCTTTTAATTTTAGGAGTAGTACTGGGTTAGATCTTAGTAGTATCAAACGAGCCAAGCTGATTGACTTGGGAATCGAAATAGAGTCTCAAAAAGTGGTGCTCTTAGTTGCTTTGATACCAGAGTCTAGCCAACAAGTTAGTATTCGCGTGCAATTACATCCTGCCAATGGAGAATCTTATTTACCTGTTAATATGAAGCTAGCTTTGCTTTTAGAGTCAGGGGAAATCATTCAGGAAGTGCAAGCAAGAGTTCAAGATAATTACATACAATTGAAACGCTTTGATGGAGAAGTAGGAGAATGTTTTAGCATCCAAGTTGCTCTTGATAGTTGCCAGATAACAGAAAATTTCGTTATTTAGTCATTATATTATGTTCGGATGAACACTTATAAAAAACGAAGAACCTCACCCCGATCCCCTCCGGGAAATTCAAAGTATGCCTGCGGCACGCTGCGCTATCAAAAAAAAGAATTCTTAATTTTGAATTTTGAATTTTGAATTTTGAATTTGAGCGTTCGCCCTTGGCGTGCGCCTCTGGCGCTCAGCGAGTGAGGTCTTTTTATTGTAAGTAATCAAACGAACTTGGTATTAGTCATTAGTCAAAACGTTAATGACTAATGGTTACTAGACAAATGACAACTAACAACTCACAACGACCAAACAACAAATGAGTAAGCTAGTCGTATTTAGCTTGTTGGGAGGAAATTTAAATCAAGGATTTCCTGTTGTCACGGCTCAACTTTGGCATAATGACCAATTGTTTAAAATAACAGGGAGTCTGCCAGCAGTACCAGAACTTTCCGAAGTCTACAGAAGATGGAAATTACTCTATGAAGCTGTCCATCAACGTTTGGGCAGCAATCAACGTATAAAAGTGCATTCACAAGATATTACTAATATCTCTATGAATGACTTCGATGAAGTGTGTCAACAGCTACAAGCACATATCAATGCTTGGTTGAAATCTGAATCCTTCCAAAATATTGAGCGACAGTTACGGACTCTACTCAGTCGAGATGATGAAATTAGAGTTATTATTGAAACAAATATAGCTTTAGTGCATCGGTTACCTTGGCATCTGTGGAATTTTTTTGAGGATTACCCTAAAGCTGAATTAGCTTTGAGCAATCATGAGTATGCCTCTCCTCAGGTAGTACGAAAATCTTCCACAGGTCAAGTGAAGATTTTAGCAATTCTAGGTAACAGTTTTGGTATTGATATTGATCAAGACTCCTATTTGTTGCAAGGTTTAACAGATACTCAAACTAGGTTTCTTGTCGAACCAACACGCAGAGAACTTAACGAAAAACTGTGGAATCAGAATTGGGATATTCTGTTTTTTGCAGGACATAGCGCTAGTATTGCAGATGGGGAGAGAGGGGAAATTTACATTAATCAAAGCGAGAGTTTAACAATTTCTCAGTTAAAAAATGCACTGAAAACAGCAATTACACGCGGTTTAAAACTGGCAATTTTCAACTCTTGTGATGGAATTGGTTTAGCGCGAGATTTAGCTGATTTGAACATTCCCCAAATAATTGTGATGCGAGAAGGGGTGCCAGATTTAGTCGCACAGGAGTTCTTGAAAAACTTTATTGTCGCCTTTGCAGGTGGCAAGCCATTTTATCCAGCTGTACGAGAAGCGCGGGAGAGACTTCAGGGATTGGAGAATGACTTCCCTTGTGCTAGTTGGTTACCAGTCATCTGCCAAAATCCTACAACTGTTCCGATAACTTGGCAAGAACTGCGCGGTGGTTGGGGTGACATTGAGACTCGCGGCGAAGTTTCGACAAAGAGCAGAATTTCGACCCCAAAGACCAAAAGCAGAATTTCGACTCCAAAGACCAAATTATGGATAGTACTGCTGAGTACTGTTATTGTGACTCTTTCAACAATAGGTCTGAGATACTTGGGGCTTTTTGAAAAACTCGAACTGCAAATCTTTGACCAAATGCTACTCCTGCGACCAAAGGAAGAGTTAGATCCAAGATTGCTCGTTGTTGAAATCACTGAAAAAGATATTCAATCCCGACCAGAAACGATTCAAGGACCGAAATCTATTTCTGATAGTACGTTAGCTCAATTACTCAACAAATTACAAAAGTATCAACCGCGAGTCATTGGACTAGATATTTATAGAGATTTTGCTGACCCCCTTCGGCTACTCTCAGGGCAAGCCCCAAATAAGTTAAAGCCGATACAACTAGCTACTGAACTAAGCAAAGAAAATGTTGTTGTTGTCTGCAAAGGTCGAGATAGCAAATATGACCCCCAAGGTGTTAAACCTCCAAGAGAAGTACCTGAAGAACGTCAGGGTTTTACTGATGCAATCCAAGATCCAGATGGTATCGTCCGTCGCCAAATTTTGATGATGCGACAAGAACCTTCGTCTTCCTGTGCAACGCCTCACTCACTCTCGTTGCAATTGGCTGCTGGTTACTTATCTTACGAAAATATTAAACCTGATTTCAATGAAGATTATGTACAGTTTGGTTCTAAAGTATTTAAACGCTTAAAGTCTGGTCGCAGTGGTGGCTATCAACAAAAAGTTGGTTTAGGCGGAATTCAAATACTTGTTAATTACCGTGATGTAGATTATCAAAGAATTTCTTTGGAAGATGTATTGAGTGATAAAGTTAACCCTGAGTTGCTCAAAGATAAGCTAGTTCTCATTGGAGTGACAGCTAACACTATCAGTGATACTTGGTCAACTCCCTACTCTGCTGCACAGCAACCTTACGAGCAAATACCAGGCGTATTTATACAAGCGCAAATGGTCAGCCAAATTCTGAGTGCCGTTTTAGACGAACGTCCAATTCTTGGGGTTTTGCCTTTCTGGGGTGATATTCTGTGGATATGGGGATGGTCGAGTGTGTCTGGTTTGATTGTTTGGCGCTTTCGTTCGCTGTCAAATAAGGGATGGGGCATGTTTGCGATAGTTGTTGTTTTATGTGGAGTTTGTGCGATCGCTCTTAGCGGGGCTTTACCCATCGCGGTTTGGGCAGTGCCTTTAGGGGCGATGGCTCTTTTAAAACAAGGGGTATGGTTACCATTTATTCCCTCAGCTTTTGCTGTGGTTGCAAGTGGTGTTGTTGTGTTGTTTGTTCAACGTCGTCGGGAATTTTCCAGTACCCACTCTTTACGTGAATAAAAATATCTTTGTGGAAACACTCCGTGTGCGACGTGTCCTTCTCTCCCATTTTGTTGTGCCAGCAAGTTGTCCGGCATCATTCTTTGATGATGGGTGATTGGTAAACTGACTTGAATTCGACTAACTAAAATCTTTAAAGCTTGCGGGTAAGCAAGAAGGTTGCACCAAGACTTTTGCTAGCAAATTCTTGCTGACGCTTTAAGGGCAAGGCAACTACGACCACAGATGTCGATGAAGCACTGGCTTGAGACACTGAGTTTACATCCAACACTAAGATGTTAGGAAATACCACAGGAGATGGTAAAGATTTTGCTTTAGTTGTAGTGGGTACAAGTGTCATTTCTACAGTATCGCCTGCTTGTAAGTTACCACCTAATATCATGGCAGGTGTTGCAGGAATACCAACGACAACAGTATCAACAAGGCGATTTGGGTCGATTTTAGAGCTAACAAGCTTTTCAGTTAAAGGCTTTTGCTTAGGAATTTTGGTCAAGGTATAACGATTTACAAGTTCTTGGGAGTTTTTTAAAATCTGTGAAGGAATGTCTTTTTGAGCGTAAGTTTTTGAGCTGAGATCGCCTGGTTTTATCTGATAATAGGCGGGTAAATCTCGGTTGGGAACTTGAATTTCAATTTTAGTTTGAGTTTCGAGGTAGGTAGCCCCAAGAATTCCAACAAACAAAGCCAGCATAGTTATCCATTGGCTGAGGGATGGTTTGAACAGCAACTGCATGAGGAAACGATAGATATTATGGCGAGTTTTGAGTCTTAGCTGCATCAGTATCTTTGTATTGCAATTCTACTCTTATATTGTGATAAAGAAGCTGACCAATTTTCTCCCATAGTTCAGGCTCTTCTAATGGTGTATTAGGCAGTTCTAAGCGCATTTGTTTTAATAATTCATGACGATAAAGGTCAAAACCTGCTTTAATCTGTTGGGCATAAAGTAAAGCACTTCCTAAGGCGCTTTGATAAGTTAACCACGCTAAGAATAATCCTCCCCAAAAACACGTCAGAAAAAGCAATCCAGATGCCTTAACAATTACTAAATAAATACCACTGAATAAGGCAAAAATACTGCTTAAGGCAGAAACCACGAGCATGAAATCTAAAGAGCTTTTTGCTTCAGCAATAGTCTCAATAAAATGCCCTGGAAACAAATTATATAAACGTGGCCAGATAAGAACAGCATCTATATCATAGCGGTCACGAGAGTATAGTTCAGCGTTTCTGAGAATATTGCCTAAGCGAGTTGGCATGACCTGTTCTGGTTGTGTTGGCAGGGGATAATACAGGTAAATAGTTTCATAAAGTTTTCCACTATTATCCTGATGCTGTAATTTTTTTAGTTGTTCCTCTAGTTTTTTTAGTTGTTCCTCTAGTCTGAGTTTTTTTTGTTGTTGAGATGTATTTTTTTTAAGCTCTTGTTTAATTTTATCTATTTCTTCGTCTAACTCCTTCTTATGGTTATCAAAATCTAGTTTTCTCAAATGAGATTGATACCACCTTCTCCGGTTATTTTCTAATAAACGACCAAGCGGAAAATTCCAGTAGCCTTCATAAAACCGCAGGATTGTATTGAAATTGTTAGATAAGATAATAGAGAAGACTGTAACACAACTAAAAAAGCCAACGATTTGCAAAGCTTTTAATGTAATATCCAGTTGATTCCATTCTTTCAACACGTTAACAAAATCTGCCTGTCCCGCGCTCGCGACTACAATAATCAATCCCCAAAAAAGAAAACTGGGAAAAAAGGCATTCATTAGGAAACGGCGACCAAGAAGTCCGGGAACTTCCTTAAGAACATCATTTAACATAGCTGTCTCCAACTTAAGTTAGTTTTAATTCGTGGAGCTTATTAGGATTTTTACAGTTGGGCAGCTTTTTGTAGTCGATATAAGACAACTCATTAACAAAACCGCACTCACCACACTTAAGCACCATCTTTGATGACTGATGTCTTCCTGGTAATCCACTGTCACCAGCAGCGCCTGACCGGTCACCGCGCAACTCATAATCACGATTTTTTAAAGTGTTTAAATAGTTGCGAACAGTTGTAATAGCTAATATCCCAAAAACTCCATTATCATCAATGATTATTACTCCTCTAATTCTCTCATATCGGTCAATAAAACCTTCCCACTTCACGAGGTCTTGCATAACTTGACAACCGACAATGATAGTAGCAGGGAACCCTATCTTAGTATCGAGTAGAGAGCTAATACCTTGGTTAGCTGCTTGTTCTAAATCATCAGCTGTAACTAGTGCTACTGGTTTTGAATGCTCATCCAAAACGACACCATATTCAGTTACTAATTCTACAAGCGCTTCTGCTGGACTTAGCGTACCAGCGAGTAACTGAAAGTCCTTGATCATGTGGTCTTGTGTCAAGCTCATGCAATTATTTCCAGTGACAAATTAACAAAAAAAGTACTTAAAGGTTGGGTTAGTGGTGTCTCTAAAGTGTCGATTCAGTTGTTTAATTACTTGCTGTAAGATAGATATAAACATCATCTTCAACACATCTGTAACACCACCCCAACATAAGAGTCATTCCTGATTAAGTTCCAACAGCAATAGCATCGGAAACATTATCCTGTTCCAAGACTTGCTCGTATTTATCACGAACGTCAGAAGGTAATTCTTCAGGTGAAACTATCTCTTCTTTAACTACTGTTGCAGTAGATTGGTTGTGATAAGAGAATCCAGTACCAACTTTTTCTTTGCCAAGCTTGACTTGGGTGACGGCGTTTTGAATATCTGATTGTAAAATCCTTCGCTCTTCTCCAGTCCGGACAACAGCTTGGCTTGCAGCTAACTTGACTACATTGAGAATATCTCCACCAGCTAAACCTATAGATTCTTGCGCTAACCATTGAATGGTAATATATTCTGCACGGGGAACTTCTGTAGGTAGTAGTAAATTCCACAATTGCACAAGGCAATCTTCGTTTGGAAGTTCAAACTCAATATGTGCTTGAATTCGTCTTACAAAAGCCCCATCGTAGTTTCCTGGTAAATTAGTAGCAAAAATCACGATTCCATTGAAGTTATCTAACTCCAACAACATAACGGAACGGCTAACATTGACTCCGTGATCGGCACTTTGGGTAACATTGGTGAGTCGCTTGCCAAGAATTGAATCAGCTTCGTCAAAGAATAATATTGCTCCGGTTTCACGGGCTTTGTTGAAAGCTGCTTTAATATTTTTTGGAGTTTCTCCTACGTACTTAGATTCAATCTCTGCATAGTTTACACGGATGATTGGTTTACCTAAGTGGTGAGCGATCGCCTCAGCGCAAAACGTCTTTCCCGTTCCCGGTGGACCAAACAGATTAATTGCTACTCGATGTCCATGAGGGTCAATCTTTTTTAAGTTCCACTCGTGGTACAGCACATCATGAAAACGAATGCTGTTTAAGGCTGTTTCAATTTGGGTTTTAACCTTAGCTGATACAATCAAGTTATTTAGGCTGCGGTTGGGTGTTTCTGGGACAAATATTTCCATCCGCTGGATTTCAGAAGTTTCAGAGCTAGTATCCGACGAAACGGTTACATTAGCTTGAGATTGATGAGATTGGTTAGGTTTATCGATTCTTTTCCAATTTGCTGGCATATTTATTTCCTGCTATTGCAATAAAGGCATAATGTCTTTTTTGACATAGCCCAACCTTTGTAGTTGGTCATAAACATCAGGGTGAGTTTTGCGAATTTATTCTAGAGAATGGCTTGTCTCAGATATCTTTTGAGTACCAGTTTGTCTGGTTTCCACCATTAGGGAACGGCGAACTCTAGAAATCAACCGGTCAAAAACAATCCAGGCTTTCATCAAAGCACTATCCTGTAAGCCTTGCTTACGCAACCATGCAGCAACGCTTTCCCGAATTTGATCTTGATGATTCCAAGCTAAATATCCAACTGTTACTACAATTGCGAGTTTTGTGATGAGTGTCCAATACATTACGAGTGTGTTGTGACGTTAATTGGTCATAGGAGCGAGTTCGAGTTCGCGATCGCGCAGCTGAGTCACATTTACATCCTGACTGATATTACTCCGTCTCAGAAATTCTTCGCGCACATCAGGTGGCAATGAATCAAAGTCAACTATCTGTTCTTCAACCACCCGCGCTACTTCTGGTTCGTTAGACTCAAGATTACGAATTGCCCAGTAAGTAATCCGTTTTACCCAATCATTTCGTGTGTTCTGCTCAAACTGAACTAATATTTTCAGCAAATATTCGCGGAGCTTTTTCCAAGCTTCTTTGATTCTGATGCGCATTGGTGTGAGAACTTTGTCAAGCGCCACGAAAGCATTTATGACATCGTTTGCTAACCAAGGTAAGTTTTTCTTAATCCAGGGAAACAAAGTTTTATTTGCCCAGTCAAGGATTTGGTTCCAGAAGATGAGTGCGGTTGCTACAGTTCCTACAAACAGGACTGCCAGTAGAACTTGTGCAAAGATGGGTATAGGCATAATGTTAGCTTCCTTCTTGGGGATAAAGTTTAAAGCTGATCCGAGGTAAATCTTCCTTGATGAAGCTTTCTCGCACATCACCCGGCAAATTGTCCCATTCCACTTGTTCATCAACTCGAAAAACGTTGGGTTTTGAGTTATTGCGATCTATGTAAAAAATTTCGGTTTGACGCAAGTGCTCACTGTTTGCGGCTGTGTCAGAAGTTGGAACTTCTTGGTGTTTCAAGTAATTCACTTTGATAGTGAGGATGAGATCTTTTACTTTAGTTGCCAGTTTTTGAGCTAGCTCGCTTAGTGGCTGTTCCCCTACCACTTGTGGATCGGATTCGTTACATAATATGTAAGTTGTTTGCAAGTAGGTTTTAAACTCTACTTTTTGAAAGTCTACTTGAAGCCTTTCTTGCAAAAACTGAGCAATATTGTCATAAACCTGCTGTTTTTGTTGAAGGTCAACCTTTTCTGTAGATGTTAGTCCTTCCCAGATAGTATTTGTCACGTTTTTGACTAATTCTGGCACCTGAGATAGATGAGACTGAATATGCTGCAGCACTTCTGGCACTTTTGACGGTTGCTTTGGCAACTTTTCTGATAAGTCTTTGTCTTTGTTCTCAAATGTGTCATGTTCTTCATTTATAAGTGGTTTCTTTGGAGACTGAATATGCTGCGCCACTTCTGGCACTTTTGACGGTTGCTTTGGCAACTTTTCTGACGAGTCTTTGTCTTTGTTCTCAAATGTGTTGTGTTCTTTATTCATAAGTGGTTTCTCCACATCTCTAATTATTAATTGGGGTGGTTGCTAAGAAATTTGCAAAGATTAATACTGGTTCTAATCTGATATCAAGACAGGGACGATCAACTTGAGAAGCAGACAGAGAGGGCAATGTTGCCTTGACTGGGATTGTAACTTTGATGGTTATTCAGTACATACTATGCTGATTTACACTCAGATTGCCTAGAACTGTCTATTGGTAAGCTTTATAAGCGATTTTATCTGTTACTTGGATGGCGAAAAGTCTGAAAACCTTGTAAAAAATAGGTTTTAAGCTTAGCAAACCAATTTTTTGCATACCTGAAGAGCCACTTTGATTTGCGATAAATAACTAATGGCTTTGTAGCTGGATTAGAACACATAACTGGTAACAAACTTGCACTAGGAAATTGATCTTCCAATCCTTGCAGCCTTTCCCTTGCTCTTCGTACTGCTAAAAAGGCGGGTGTACCTTTCTTCTTTATAAACTCTTCCAAAAAATATTTGAGAAATTCCTCTGCAACTTTATTAGGCACATCCTCGCGCATAACAACTACTTTTGGCAGATTGAAAGTAAGTAAATCTCGTGCTATTCCTAACCCATCGCAAGAGTTAAAAATCGCTAATTGCAACCCCTTCTTAATAGCTTCGCTCAAGGCATTTTCTAGCTGCTTAATGCTCAGGGGTTCGTTAGGTTTTATGAAAAAGCTTGGACTACCATTGTTTATATCACTAGAACTATGGCCAGCAAAGAAAAGAATATTATACGATTGCTCGTACAATTCATCTGAAATCTTTTGTAGTAGATTCTGATTTGAAAGTTCGTCTCCTGATAAAACATTCAAATTAATGTTCTTTGTTTTTGTCCAAGATTCCAAATCATTCTTATTTTGTCTATTATCAACAATTGCCAGAACTTTTGGACGAGAAAAATCGTTATTGTTTGAATTAACTTTTTTAAATTCAGAAGTGCTTAATACTACACCTGCATTTCTGTAGTCATCAAAAAAACTCCATAAATGCCACGGTAACCGCCATGCGAAGGCATCTTCTGTTGAAATTATCACCATAATTTTGTCTTCTTGACCTAATGCAGTGCGGATCTGCTTTTCTTTTGCACAAAAATCTCTAGTATGTAGCCAATCATTTATGGCATCTTTTAATTTTTGATATTGAAAGGTTATCTTAGACGGCTGCACGTTGGAGTTTGGTTGCTCAAATTCAATTTGTTGATTTGCAGCGCGGTGGCTTAATGATTTGTAGAATTCTTGATGTGAAGATTTCCATTCTTGATAACACTCTATTACTTTTGTATCTGTAGCAGATGCTAAACTGGAAACTAGCGATAACGTTCCATATTTACTTTCTAGCTCAATTATTACATGATTAAATCCATTCTCTAAATCTCCTTTACCCAATTTAATTTTTAAGATTTTAACCATTATCTATCTCCTAATAAATATAAAAATTTTCTACGTGATTTGAGTCTTGCAGCGCAATTTCAATACAGAACTGAGTCCCCAACTGACATTTAAAGTAGGGGAGTTCAATATAAAGAGAAGATTTTCCAGAAGTTACACTTTCTAGTACTTCTGAGTTAGACAGCAAAGCCAGCTTAAGATTTGCAGGTAAGTATGTTTCTTCTGACCCTGGATATACTTGAACACATACTCCAACCCTGCCATCTGCTTCTTTTATAAAAGCAACTTTCAGTAATACCGTTATCTCTTTCTTTAGGTAAATAAGTTTACCTTGCCAATGAAGACTACTATTACTGACTTCAGTAGTATTTCTTAAGCTGTAATCTAATTGCACTTGCACTTTTTCTGGACTGAAAAAAGCTTGAATATCTTGCCATCCGTTACTTACTAATGCATAATTTTCTGCTATAAATTGCTTCAATTTACCAGATGCTTTTTCTTGTCGCATCTCATATAAACGATTCCGCCAGTTATTGCTAGCCAACAGCGCACCCCATTCTTGAAAACTCACATCAAGACGAGGAGAATAAGGAGATGGTTTACTCAATCTCACTAACAAATCTTTTGCAGTAGAATGAGATAAAAATTTCAATTGCTCTACATTTGCTTTTTCCTCCAAACCCATTTCTTGTGCTAGCCATAGCACATCTAAATCTGTAATCACATAATCTCGTTCCAGAGAATATGTGCGGTAAATTGGATCGTAGTTGCCTTTATCCTTCAGAGTACGGTGGCTAGTAAATCCCCAAACACACATCCAGCCTGCATCAATGTTAACTTGTATCGCTAAGTAATAGTCTGCCACCCAGTCAGGAATATCAACCCATTCTTGCGATACTGTCAATGTCTCTGTATCTGTTGCTTCATCAGGAATTAGAACAAGTCGGGTTTTACCAATAGTAATGGCTGTACCATTGACAACATCCCAAATAGTTGGTAAATCAGCTTCGCTGGGTAACACTGTTATCGAATCGCCAAGGTTTTCCTTCAGCCAAGTTCTAAAAGCATTGAGACACCAAAAGTTTAAATCTGCATTATTTTGAGCAGTTTGATTGGAATAACGCCGGATAGTTGATTCTCTCTGTTTCAACTCTTTTTCTGAAAACTCCTGCCAAATTTGTTCAGGATAAAGTCTTCTTAGCTCTTGCAAATTCAGTTTCATGATTGTTCTCCATTTATTCAAGTATTATCAAATTACTGTTTATTCTCTCTATGTGTGCCATAAATTGGTTAATGAACTCCATGTTTTCAAGCTGTAACCAAGCCGCTCCATCTGATTTCAAATTCAATAAATAGTGGTGATGGATTTGTTGTGCTATTCCTGCTTGTAATAATTTCCTAGCTTCAGAGAGAAGAACATTATTTAAATGAACTCCATTAGAATTACAATTAGTTTTATTGTATTCACTGTAACTTTTATTAAAAAAGCTGCGGTAATAGGAGTCCAAAATACGTTTGCTCTCTACTGACAGATTGTTGAAAGATTGCTGAAAAAAATTAAAACTTATATGATAATAGTAGCCATCAAGAAAAGTGACTAGATTGGATTTAATTTCTTTCAACTCCTCTGAAGTCAAGTCTTGCTCAGACTCTTCTCCATTCATATTCCAATGTTGATTTCTCCACTCCCTTATTTTTTGTATGAATAAAGTCAGGAGATTGTTATAGCGACGGTTAACAGTGGCTGTATTCTTGTTAATTTCTCCAGCAATTTCTTTTTGTACTAGTTGGAAGCCATGTCTAAGTAACAAAAGACTCTGACTCTTTATATCTAGTTCTTGTATTTGGTTCTCTAGAAATGTTCTCAGCTTTTCTTTATCTTCTTCCCTTGGGAATCTGTCCCAAATTTCACCCAAAGATGTATCTGGAATGTATTCAACAAGAGGTAGACTCGTACTATCTTCTGGATTGGAGGGAACATCAAAAGAATGAGTTTTAAAATTTTGATAATCGCGAACTGCTCTACCAATACGTTCTAAATCTCTTCTAATTGCTTCTCCATCAAGTTGTACAGAGTTTAACTGACTGTAGCGCCTTGCAATTTCCTCAAATTGTTCCTCTGTCAGTGAACTTATATCACTTTTATTTTTCTTTTTATTTGTTTTTCTTACTTCCTGAAATGTGTTCCATATTCCAATATATTTTACGACTTGCTCTTTTGTTATACCTTGAGCTTCTAAAGCATCTTTAACTCGTTTTTGAGATGATTTACTAGCTAAGCCCAAATCTGTACGATTGGTTGTTTGCCTCACTTGTCTTTCTTTGATTAACTCATCTCTAACTAAGCCATACATTCTTTCTTTAATGTATTTCTTGAGTGCGTAATAAGAATACTCGTTTCTCTCCCTCCTTTGAAAACCTCGAAAGAAAATCTTTGGATTTAAGGCGTATTTACAAGCGGTTTGCAAAATATCTTGAAGAATACTTAAAATATCAGAATTATTTCGGTTATCACGTTTCAGTATTTTCTCAAAATATCTAACAATCTCAACACTAAAGCTTGCTAAAAAAGCCTTTATATGATTTTCAGATTCTGCATTTTCTGACTCGTATAAGTACGAATATAAAAAATACCATGCAAAATCTTCTTCTTCAGTCAATTGAAGATTTGACCGTTTGATGTTGTTAATATTCTGGCGCAACTTAGAATCTGGTATCCACTTAATATTCCAGCGAGGTTCTTTCAGTTCTAGTTGAGGAAATGTATAGAATCTATACAATGGAGCGATCTGAGTCATGTTTTCATTCCAAATTCTCTAAATATACAGACAAGAATGTTTTCATTCCTCCATACCCCTTAAGATTGAGTAAATGGTGTGCTTACTATATATCTATTGGGCTAAGGAGTTGAAAAATTGCATTGCAATTTACTGGAGTGAATCAATAAGATAAAAAACATTTTGTGTGCCAGTTGTACGCGATAAGCCGGAGGTTTGACGCAAAGCGTATCACTACCTAAACAGTTCAGACGTACTAAAAACATGGGCTTACATACCAGGTATAAAAAATAGAGTATAGTCCCCACCTAATACAAGTACCCTCTCCTCTAATTCAGAATTGGTAGGAGTGAAATAAGTTTATTCACGCCTGAGAATCAGAAGTTTTTTAGCCTTGCCTTCTAATTCTTAATTGGTAGTTTCGTTTATTCACGGCTGGGAATCAGAAGTTTTTTAGCTTTTCCTTCTGATTCTTAATTGGTAGCAGTAGTTTCGTTTATTCAACAGGGCAAACGCACGTAATTTGTGAAACCCTTGCTGCATAAGGATATTGATCAAAAAATCGCCTCAATTATCAAACGTTCAAACCCTTGCTATTAAAGGATTCTTATACTTTAGATGCGTTTGCCCTGGTTTATGCACTTGATTCAGTAACGCCACTTTGCTTCCTCGCTTGTGCATAAGTTGATCGCCCTGACATCTATACCTAATTGAGGATTCACTCGCTAAATTTCCTTTTTATAGGAGAGTGCAATGTCTGTGGTATCTATACGTTTGTACTGGTGGCAAAGTCTAGGAATTTTGATTGGGAGCATAATAGCCTTATATACAAATAGCGCTCGCGCTCAAATTACGCCAGATGGGACTCTGCCAAATAATTCCAACGTGAGATTAGAGGGCAACACTAGAATTATTGAAGGTGGAACCGCAAGAGGTGCTAATCTGTTCCACAGTTTTCGGGAGTTTTCTGTTCCCACTGGCTCAGAGGCTTTGTTCAATAATGCACTCAATATTCAGAATATCCTGACACGAGTAACAGGTAAGTCAATTTCTAATATTGATGGCTTAATTCGCAGCTTAGGCACTGCAAACTTATTCCTGCTTAATCCCAATGGTATTATTTTTGGACCAAATGCCCGGTTAGATATTGGTGGCTCGTTTTCTGCAACTACAGCAAGCAGTTTTAAGTTTCCTGATGGCAGTACTTTCAGTGCCACTAATCCCCAAGCACCGCCATTACTAACGGTAAATATTACACCAGGGTTGCAGTATGGAGCAAGTCAGCCAGGGGCGACTATTACCAATACCGGAAATTTAGCACCCCAGCAAGACTTGACACTAGTAGCTGACAAACTTGATTTGCAGGGACAGCTAAAAGCAGGAAGAGATTTAACACTGCAAGCACAGGATACTGTAAAAGTACGGGACAGTGTGACGACTCCGTTTTTAGCTACTGCGGGCGGTAATCTCACAATTGGGGGAAATCAAGGAATTGATATTTTAGCACTGAATCACCCAACACAAACACCATTTGTGAGTGGGGGCAATTTAAGCTTAATCAGTGATGGAATTATTTCTCTTGATGCTCATTTTAGTAGTGGTGGGAGTTTTTCGCTCAAGAGTGTATCGGGGGGACTGGCTAACTTTGTTAGCAAATATGACCCCATAATCAGTAGCAATGGCAATGTGGATGTTGCAGCTAACTATACAGGCGCATCGTTGTTAGTCGAAAGCAAGGGTAATATTCGCTTTGCAGGTGATATAAATATTACTGGACCGGATACGAGTGTTTTACCTACAGGACAAGATACTGCAACTTTAAGCAACAGTACGGCGTTAATTATGCGTTCTGGGCAGAATACTCTAGCTTATGGGGGTATCAATTCTGGTTCAGTACCTGGGTTTTCGAGTGGAACTGTGCCAGAGGGAATTACTTTAGGTGGAGATGTTTCTTTACAGCAGTCTAATGGGGCTGGGGGGTTAGTTAGCTTAACGACAGCATCTGGAGATGTTAGTACTAAAGGGATTATCACTAATGGTGGGGCGATTGATATTAACAGTGCTAGAGCAATTACTACCACAGGTATTTTAAACTCTTCTTCATACTCTTCTGTGGACAGTGTGGGAAATGGTGGCGCGATCGCCTTAACTGCCAATGGCAACATTACCACGGGTGGCATCATCTCAGAAGCAGGGGGTACTGGCAACGGTGGAAACATCACCCTGACTAGTAACGCCGGAGCTATTGATACAACCAAAGGAAGTATCACATCCCAAATTCGCGATTATTCAAATGGAACAGGGCGTGGAGGTGCGATCGCATTTACAGCCCAAGGAGATATTCAAACCGCTACAGTTAATGCTAGTTCTGAAACAGGAGATGGTGGCAACATTCAACTCACGAGTAACAATGGAGCGATTAACACGACAAAAGGAGATTTGGCTACTGATTCTCGAAGTGGAAATGCTGGTACGGTTTTCCTCTCTGCCAACAATATTACAACGGGTGGCATCATCTCAGAAGCAGGGGGTACTGGCAATGGCGGGAACATCACCCTCACCAGTAACGCCGGAGCTATTGATACAACCAAAGGAAGTATCACATCCCAAATTCGCGATTATTCAAATGGAACAGGGCGTGGAGGTGCGATCGCATTTACAGCCCAAGGAGATATTCAAACCGCTACAGTTAATGCTAGTTCTGAAACAGGAGATGGTGGCAACATTCAACTCACGAGTAACAATGGAGCGATTAACACGACAAAAGGAGATTTGGCTACTGATTCTCGAAGTGGAAATGCTGGTACGGTTTTCCTCTCTGCCAACAATATTACAACGGGTGGCATCATCTCAGAAGCAGGGGGTACTGGCAATGGCGGGAACATCACCCTCACCAGTAACGCCGGAGCTATTGATACAACCAAAGGAAGTATCACATCCCAAATTCGCGATTATTCAAATGGAACAGGGCGTGGAGGTGCGATCGCATTCAGAGCCACTGGAGATATTCAAACCGCTACAGTTAATGCTAGTGCCGAAAAAGGAAATGGTGGAAGTATCCAACTCATTAGTAACAATGGGACAATTAATACTACCGCAGGAGATTTAGCTACTGATTCTCGAAGTGGGGATGCTGGCGCGATTTTCCTCTCTGCCTTTAACAATATTACAACGGGTTGGATCATCTCAGAAACAGAAGATACTGGCAACGGTGGGAACATCACCCTCACCAGTAACGCCGGAGCTATTGATACAACCAAAGGAACTATCACATCCCAAATTCGTAATAACTCAGGTGGAACTGGCAATGGAGGAGCGATTGTTTTCACAGCCAAAGGTGATATTAGAACCGCTGAATTAGATACTAGTGCCGAAAAAGGAGATAGTAGCAGGATTCAACTCACCAGCACTAATGGAGAAATTGATACAACAAAAGGAACTTTATACACTGATTCTCGAAGTGGGAATACGGCTAATATTCAGCTTCAAGCCTCGAACAACATTAGGACAGGTAATATTATCTCAACTATTAGATCCTCTGACAAACTAGCTCGTGGTGGAGATATTACCCTGATTAGTAAAAATGGAGAAGTCCGAGTTGACGGCGAAATTAGTACCAATACTTATGGTTCAAGTAAAGGAGGGGACATTAATATCACCACTGGCTCACTCTCCTTAACTGATCGCGCCATACTAAGTGCTAGAACATTCGGACAAGGAAATGCAGGCAGTGTGTTTGTAAAAGCAACCGACTCTGTGTCTCTTGTCAACGCATTGATCTTAAGCACCGTGGAATCAGGAGCAGTTGGTAATGGAGGCAAAGTCGAAATCAACGCAGCTTCATTATCCCTAAAAGATGGCGCCCAAATCTTAACCTTAGTGCGTGAAGCATTTAATGATAAACCAGCAGGAAGAGGAAATGCAGGAAATGTCAACGTTGATGTCACAGGCGCGGTGAAGATTGAAGGTATTAGGGATGGAAAATATCCCAGTGCAATTTCCAGCAGTGTGGGTGCGGGGGCGACTGGTAATAGGGGAAACATTAATATCTCCGCAGGCTCGTTGTCTTTAACTGATAACGCTGAACTGTCTGCCAGCTTGCAACCACTAGCAACGGACAAAGGGGTTGGGGGTAATATTAATATCACAACCAACTCAGTCTCTCTTGATAATCAGGGCGCCATATATGCCCAAGCTGAATTTAATGCGGTAGGCAACGCAGGCAACATCACAATTAAAACTGGGTCGTTTTCTGCGGCAACAACTAGTCAAATAGCAGTAAACAGTAGAGCTACGGGTAATTCGGGCAACATCAAAATTCAAGCAGGAGAGTTCTCGATGACGAGTAATGCTGCTTTGAGAGCGGATTTAGACATAGGCGGAGTATCACGAGAGGGAGGAAACATTGATTTAATAGTCGATGGTACTATCTTACTGATTGGAGGCAAAACTGAGATTGCTCCGACTGGAGAATCGACCAGAATTACATTAGGAGTGTTGCCAGGGGGGAAAGGTCCTGGTGGAAACCTTGCAATTAAAGCTAATTCTCTAGTGCTAAAAGACGGTGCCTTAATTAAAGCCAGTACTCAAGGAGAAGGTGCTGCAGGAAATATTAATATCAATACTAATGTTGTTGATATTTCAGGCAGTAGTCCCATTAGTGGTTTATCTAGCGGATTATTTACCAACACCGATAATTCTTCCAATGCTGGCAACATCATTATTAACACTGAGACATTCCGAATTGCAGACTCAGCCGGTTTGAGCGCTCGCACCCGTGGGAATGGGCGGGGTGGCGATATTACAGTGAATGCCAAATATTTTGAGGCAATGAGCGGTGGACAATTAGTTACTACAACAACTGGTAACGGACAAGCAGGTAATATTTTGATTAGTGCAAAAGACCGGATAACTATATCTGGTATTGACCAGAAATACAACACTCGCGTTGCCCAAGTTCAGGCAAATGAAGAACGTATCCGCACGGATCCAGAGGGTGCTTCCTTCCGATTATCATTGATCGCCAACAATTTTACAGAAACAGGAGCTGCCAGTGGTCTATTTACTAACTCCTTCAAAGGCTCCACAGGTAAGGGAGGAGACATTAACATCACTAGTGGGTCATTGACTATCCGGGATAATGCTGAAGTAACTGGGAACAGTCAAGGATCAGGTAATGCAGGCGCCATAAAAGCTACATCTAATTCTATCCTTTTAGATAACAAGGCAACTTTTAGCGCTAACACCACAGGCGGTGGGGGAGATATCTCTCTCAACTCACCTTTATTATTATTACGTCGAGGTAGCAGTATCACAACCAACGCTAGTGGAGACAATATCTCTGGGGGGAACATAACTATCGATGCTAAAAATGGCTTTATCGTTGCTGTTCCCAATGAAAATAGCGACATCAGAGCAGATTCCGCTAACTTCCGTGGCGGAAATGTCACCATAAAGAATACTGCTGGTATATTTGGTATCCAGTCCAGGAAAGAACCTTCTCCACAAAGTGATATTACTGCAAAAGGAGCAACGCCAGATTTAAGCGGCAATGTGCAAATTAACAGACCTAATATCGACCCCACTAGCGGCTTAATCGAACTCCCTAGTAATCTAGTTGATGTCTCCCAACAAATTTCCACCGCCTGCACTCCCGGAAGTCGGCAAAGCCAAAGTTCTTTTGTATCAACAGGGCGCGGCGGGTTACCCATAAGTCTGACTGAACCATTACAAGATTCAAGTACTCTGTCTGCGTGGGTGAGATTAAAACCAAAACCAGCAAACTCAGCTAGAACAACACCTTCGCCACAACCAACTGCAGTCTCAAACAGTACTAAAGTTGCAGCGGCGACGACTCAAATTGTGGAAGCTACTGGTTGGGTGGTTGATCGCAATGGGAATATAGAACTCGTGGCGCAATCTGCCCAAGTCACGCCTCACAGCCCTTGGCAAACACCTGCTTCTTGTCCATCTCGCTAAGGTGTGAAATATGCATCCATTTCAGTTGACGAAACGACTCGTTAGATTTTCGCTAACTCATGTAGTCCTATTTACCCTTGCTTTTTTCCTAACTCTTATCCCCAGCACATTCGCTAAACAACCCCATACAAATTCATCAGACAAATTCCACACCCAAACCACCAAATTCCCAGCCACGACACCACAGCAACTTCTTGAACAAGGAGAAGCACTTTATCAATCTGGACGATTTGCTGAAGCTATAACTGTTTTACAACAAGCTGTCCGCATCTCTCAACGAGAAGGCGACAACCTCGCACAAGCTGCAGCACTAACAAACCTTTCTTTAACGTTTCAGCAACTTGGCTCATGGAAAGAAGCGTCAAAAGCTATCAACACCAGCTTAAATCTACTAGGCTGGAATGGAGACAATCAAAAGTTAAATGTCAACAGTCCAAAGTCAGAATTTTTGGAGATTCTAGCACAAACTCTAGAGATTCAAGGCGGACTGCAACTGTCACAGGGACAGGCAGATGTATCTCTAAAAACATCACAGCAAGCAGAGCAAATCTGGAAGCGATTAGGTAAACAATACAATACTGGAGTGACGCGCAGCCGTATCAACCAAGCACAAGCTCTACGAGTTTCTGGTTTTTACCGTCGTAGCTTAGACATATTAGAGGAAATTTCCCAACAATTACAAACCCAACCTGACTCACTTGAAAAAGTAACTGCTTTACGCTCTCTGGGTAATGTCGAGCAACAATCAGGTAAGTTAGAAGAATCTCAGAAAAACTTACAACAAAGCTTAGAAATTGCTCAACGTCTGCAACTACCCCAAGAAATGAGTCTGACACAGCTTTCTCTTGGTAATACTGCTAGAGCTTTAGATCAAAGAGAAAATGCGATCGCTCATTATAAAAATGCAGCTTTAATTGCACCAAACCCACTCACCAAAGTTCAAGCTCAAATCAATCAACTCAGCTTGCTTGTCAAGGATAAGAATAAAGCAGATGTAAAACCATCAGATGCAACGTCTCTACTAATCTCCACAATCCAATCTCAACTCGCAACTCTGCCTATAAATCAAGCTGGTATCTACACACGTATCAACTTTGCTCGCACCATAAGCAAAATTGGTAATAAAAAAGATATCGCCAAAATTTTAGCAAGCAGCGTTCAACAAGCCAAAATGATAGGCTCGGAGCGCGCCCAATCCTATGCACTTGGCAGTTTAGCAGAAGTCTATGAGCAAAACAATCAATGGCAAGAAGCACAGAATTTGACGGAGCAAGCGTTGTTTATCGCTCAAAAAATCTTGGCTTCAGATATAGCTTATCGTTGGGAGTGGCAATTAGGACGTTTGCTCAAAGCACAGGGAAATATTGAGAGAGCGATCGCTGCTTATGATAGCGCAGTCGCATCTCTTCAGTCTCTCCGCAGTGACTTAGTAGCAGTAAACCAAGAGGTTCAGTTTAATTTTCGTGATAGCGTAGAACCTATTTATCGCGAGTCAGTAGAGCTGCTTTTACAACAAAAAGGACAAGAAAAGCCTGATTTAGATAAAGTCCGCAAGCGAATCGAAGCCTTACAACTAGCAGAACTAGACAATTTTTTCCGAGAAGCTTGCTTGAGTAACCAATTTGTGGTGTTAGACAAAGTGGTAGATCGTGATAATCTTAATACTGCCATTTTTTATCCCATTATCCTAGATAACCGGTTAGAAGTTATCCTCAAACTTCCCAACCAACCTTTGATACATAAAACTTCTGTGGTGAACAGACAAAAGGTAGAGAAAGCCATTACAAACATGCGAGAGACGATAGTCGAACCCGATGCTAGTAAGAATTTTCAGGAAGTTTCCCAAAAAATTTATGATTGGTTAATAAAACCAGTTGAAAGTGAACTCAAAAATAGTGGAGTCAAGACTTTAGTTTTTATCCCAGATGGGTCACTGCGAAATATTCCAGTGTGTGCATTGTATGATGGCAAAGAATATTTAGTTCAGAAGTACGCGATCGCCATTAGTCCAGGATTGCAACTGTTTACCCCCAAACCTCTAGCACAGGAAAGATTAAACGCTCTTGCTGGAGGACTTTCGCAACCACCCAAAAATGAAAAGTTTGCACCGCTTCCCAACGTTAAGGTTGAACTAAAATTGATTCAGCAATCGGGCGTATCGACAATGACATTATTAGATGAAAATTTCAAAAGTACGACATTAAGAAAAACCATCAACGCCCAACCATTTAGAGTCGTTCACCTGGCAACTCATGGACAATTTAGCTCTAGAGCAAAAGACACTTTCATCCTAGCAGCCGATGGACGTATTAATGTGAGAGACTTAGATAACTTGCTCAAAAGTAGAGAGCAAACACGGACAGAGCCAGTGGAATTACTTGTTCTGAGTGCTTGCCAAACAGCAGCAGGAGATAACCGTGCTGCATTAGGATTAGCAGGAGTTGCTATCCGGGCTGGGGCGCGGAGTACTTTAGCGTCTTTATGGCAGATTGGTGATAACTCTACGGTTGTGTTTATTGATGAATTCTACCGTCAGTTAACAACTGGTAAAACTACAGCAGAAGCTCTACGCGAGGCTCAATTAAGGCTGCTGTCTAATACTGAATACAATCGTCCTCTCTACTGGGCACCTTATGTGTTAGTTGGTAATTGGTTGTAGAGAAATAGTTATCATTTGAACCAAATTTTAACTGATAACTGATAACTGTTATTTAACCAGAGGAGCCGTAGCAACATTATCCAAATTGACCGATCGCAATAAACTTTGCCAATCTTCAGCAACAGATGCATCATTAGGATTCTTCTGGCGTTCTTGTGCCAGTATTGTCAGAGAATCAAACCAAATACCATTAGCCGCATAGATTGTAGCCTTTTGCCCTGGATCCGTGGCTGCTTCCAACTGCTGGACAACACGAGAATCCAAATTCACTCTTTGAATGTCTCCTTCTACATAAATAGGAACGCTCGCTGTTTGTTGCTGATTGCAACGGACTTTTAAATACCAGCGATATATTTTCCCTACTTGCAAGGATGCATTGGATGGAAGAGAAACAGGTATGACACTGGGCTTTGGAGGGAGTGCGATCGCATTTTTATAAATCTCGTTTCCCGCATTATCTTGTAAGATAAATTCAGCACCAACTGTTAAATCCTGAGTGTAAGGAACGTAAAACCAAAACGTTGGTCGTTCAGAGGTGGTTACTCCCTCGACAATCCCCAAAATTGATTTGTCTGTTTGTTTGCTAGCCTTTTGTTCCCTTTGTAACGGTACTAAAGCAGTGAGTGCAGTTGGAACCGCAGGACAATTATCCCGGCTACCCATTCCTGCTCTACGCCCAGAGACAGGACTTAACCGTGCGGGTGTTTTTGGCAAAACAAAAACAGGTCGAGAGGTACGTTGTTGAGATGAAGTCCCACTTCTGTTAAGTTGTACAGCCTGCTTAGTCGTTGCTGGTTGTTGAGTTTGGGCTATTACCTTTGCTGGATAGTAGGTGATGCTGCTCAAAATGAGAGTGATTGTTAGCATCCATTTTGTGGAGTTCACAGAGTACGTACTGTTTTTGGTTTCAGCTATTGTTATCATAGTATTAGAACTCAAACTACCGATAAAAGTTGATTTAACAGAGTGCCTTTATATTTTTGGTAGAGTTGAGATAGTTAAGTTATGCAATTGTTCTCTCATCAATTAGGGGTGTAAGGAAACTATTTCGGCACTTCCTCATGGTGAGGTTGAAAAATCTACTTCATGCAAACGAGAAGTGCTATAGTTACATACTTAGAAATTTTCACACCCACTTACTTAATTGAACACTCATTATAGTACCTGTCACTGCATCAGACTGAATCAGTAATTCCCCACCATGAGCATTAACAATACGTTTGGTAATGGCAAGCCCCAGCCCAGTACCACCAGGTTTTGTGGAAAAGAATGGCTGCGTTAACTTTGAGAGGACTTCTGGAGGAATTGGCTCGCCGCCATTGCAGACGTTAATGCAGACTTTATCTTCACACGAAGTGTCTACTTTCCATGTGACGACATCTCCATCTGAGATTGCTTCGCAGGCATTGCGGACAATATTAATAAACACTTGTTTTAACTTATCCTTGTCACCCAGAATTTTGATTGTTGATGACGCCGGAATAAATTCGATTTGCCGTGAGAGTGCTTCTGGCATTTCGCAGATTGGCACTAGCAACTCACGAATAAATTGATTCACATCCAATTCACACAACTGCAAAACCTGAGGTTTGGCGTAGAGCAAAATTTCAGTCAGCAGACGTTCCAGACGACTACCCTCGTCAAGTGCTAACGATAATCGCTCTTGAGCTGGTTCAGCCAGAGTAGTTTTCTTAAAAAACTTTAAACCCATGATCATTGTGGTCAGGGGATTGCGAATTTCATGCACAATCATAGCAGCAAATTCACCAATGGCTGCCAACCGTTTCTGTTCTACAAGCTTGGTTTGCGCCGCCCGCAGTTCTTGAGTGCGTTTTTCGACCTCAGCTTCCAGAACTTGATTAAATTGGCACTGTTGCTGGTAGAGATGGTAATGGTCGATTGCTGTAGCCGCACGTTCTGCAAACAGTTCCACTATTTGGATTTCTTCTTTTGTAAACTCCCTTGGCTGCTGATGAAAAGAACACACAGTACCAATCACTTCACCTTGGGCAGTCCGTAATGGTATTCCTAAATATGAGCAATAACCTTCTGGAGCCTCTCCATACTCAGGATGTTTTTCAGCATTTTCCACTGCTAACGAGTGACCGATTTCTATAACAGTGCCAGTGAGTGAACCATGTAGTGAATAAATGTGTTCGCCCTCGCCCATGTCAATACTACTTGCCAGCACTGTTTCAAACCCTTCCTGACATAGCGTTACTACTGACCAATCTACCTCAATGAGTTCGCTGACACCACAGGCAATGTTATGTAAATAACTACACAATTCTCCAGTTCGATAGTTCAATGAGGACAAAAGCGTCATCGCCCGTAACTCCCGTTGCCACGGCTGGTTATGCAACAAGATTTCATCTTCATTGGCTTTACTCATTGTTTATTGATAAGCGCAAAATAAGCTTAGAGAGAAACTGGTAAGATGTGAAGTTTTCAGAGTTTTGGTTTGGGATGCTTTGGTACGAAGATTTTACTAATTATGTCTTCTGTTTATTTACAGAAATCATTACAGATTTTACATGAAAACATAAAATGTTATACATGCATAACCTAAAAATTAGAATTAGCTGAGTAAGTCAGCCAATTTTGGATTTTGGATTTTGGATAATGGAATTGACTCCACCGGCTTCGGCTGCGCTCAGCCCAAGCTAAAGGTGACTCGAATTTTGGATTTTGGATTTTGGATTAACTTAACTCGTGGGACAACGAACCAACCCAATCTAAAATCGCAAATCTAAAATTGACGGATTGAGGAATTCATTCCGTCCTAGAAGGCTTGCCCTGAGCTTGCCGTATGCGCAAAGCGCACGAATCGAGCGAACGCGTAGCGTCTGGTGAAGGAGACAGGGACGGGGCTTGTACCGACCAACCCCCAATCTAAAATCTAAAATTTAAAATCTAAAATCGTCCCGGTCATAAGAGCTTTATAGATAAAATATCAAGATTCTGACCAATTTCTAACCAAAAGCTTTAACTCTATTCAGGAAAAACTCATTTTTCTCAGGAACTTTTATTTTACAGTTAAATTATATATTAAAGAGTTTATTGTTTATTGTTTGAACGCATCACCATACATGTGATTACCTAAATTAATAAAATGCAGGAGCATGAGTCACTTTAATGAATTTTCTAGACCAGTTTAGGAGAAAATTAGCGAAAGTTCTTCGAGCAAGAATTGACCCCTCTTCGCTACAATTTCGCCTGAGTATTGGAATCATCGTTATCTTTACAGTAGGAATCAGTAGTTTTACTAGATGGATAAGTTGGGAAATAAAACAGTTTATCATTATGACTTATCAACAATATGGTATGTCTTATGATGACCCCAAGCTGTTGGCAATTATTAAAAATCTGGAAACTATGAGCGTTGTGTTGCTTGCCACCACTATAGTTTTCACCATTGTGTTTATTAGGCGATCGCTCTTGCCGTTACAACAGATGAATCAGTGGGCGGCTGCCCACGCTGCTGAACTGAGCTCGTATCACCCACGGTTAAATCAGACACCAAGCGAAGTGAAAGCAGTAGCTCAAACGTGGAATGAGTTGTTAACAAGGTTAATGGAGGTTAGAGAACAACAGCAACAGTTTACCAACGACTTGGCTCATGAGTTACGCACACCCCTCAGTATGGTTTATGCATATTTGCAGAGAACTCTGCAACGCAGTCAAAACTTATTAGATTCCCAGAAAGAGGCTCTAGAGATGGCTGTTTCTGACGCAGAACGAATGACTCGCATCGTGCAAGACTTAGTGGATTTGGCACGCGCAGGTAGCAGTGCTATGCCCTTGCAAGCTGAACCATTGATACTAAATGATTTGATTGCAGAAATAGCACAGATGAGAGAAAAATTTGACCATCGAGCAATCCAGCTTGAAGTCGTTCCGTTTCCGATGAAAGTCAAAGCGGAACGCAACCAGCTAATGCAGGCGTTAAACCATTTGATTGACAATGCTTTTCAATACTCGGATGTAGGTGAGCCAGTGACTTTACAACTGATTCAAGTTGATGGTTGGGCAGTGATTGAAGTAAGTGACAACGGCTGTGGTATTCCTTTAGCAGATCAATCTCGCATTTTTGAACCCTTTTATCGGGTAGATCCATCCCGTACCCGTTCGACTGGAGGAACAGGCTTGGGTTTATCTATAGTAAAACGCCTTGTGGAGCGCATGGGAGGCAAGGTTGGAATTCGCTCAGAACCTGGTTATGGCAGCACTTTTATTCTGAGATTACCTGCATTAGGAGCAAAAATATGACAGCGCATATCCTCCTGGTTGAAGATGAAATCAAACTGGCGCGATTTGTCGAATTGGAACTGAGTAGCGAAGGTTACAAAGTCAGTGTGGCGCATGATGGAATCACGGGTTTAACTCTGGCGCGAGAGGAATCACCAGACTTAGCGATTCTTGACTGGATGCTACCTGGGTTATCTGGGTTAGAAGTTTGCCGTCGCTTACGCACAACCGGGAACAAAATGCCAGTGATTTTGTTGACAGCAAAAGATGAAGTGAGCGATCGCGTGGCAGGTTTGGACGCAGGAGCTGATGATTATGTCGTCAAACCATTTAGCATTGAGGAGCTGCTGGCAAGAATCCGTGCCCATCTGCGTCGCACTCAAGAAACAGATGAGGATGTATTGCAGTTTGAAGATTTGAGCTTAAATCGCCGTACTCGTGAAGTATTTCGCAGCAAACGAGCGATTGAGCTAACGGCAAAAGAGTTTGATTTATTGGAGTATCTTCTTAGCCATCCCCGTCAGGTGTTTACTAGAGACCAAATTCTAGAGAAAGTTTGGGGTTATGACTTTATGGGTGATTCTAATATTATTGAAGTTTACATTCGTTATCTGCGTCTCAAACTGGAAGAAAATAATGAAAAACGCTTGATTCATACTCTGCGTGGTGTGGGGTATGCGTTAAGAGAGTAGTGATTGATTTCAATACTATTTATATCAAGCTCGCCTAATTAGTTACGATAAAACGACCTCACCCCCAGCCCCTCTCCGCGAGTTCACCAGAGGGGAGCGTTTGCGAGACTCAAATGCGGGGTGAGGTTCTTCGTTTTTTATAAGTGTTCATCCGAACTTGATATTATTTGTGAGGCAGTGCCAATTTTTTTGACTTATATGATGTCCGGCAAATGACCCATAATATAAATCAGAATGCTATGAAGTGCGATAGCTTCGCTGCTGCGCGGAGCGCAGATCGCAATGCCAAGACGAGTAACAATCGAGGCACATCTGAGCCTAGAAGAATTGGAAAGAGGTTATCGACAAGCCAAGGAGCCGGTAAAGCGGACACATTACCAGATAATTTGGTTGTTAGCCAAAGGTTCACGGACTGAAGAAGTGGTGGCAGTCACAGGCTATAGCCGGAGTTGGATTTACGAGTTGGTTTGGGGCTATAACCGGATCGGGCCAGAAACCTTAGGAGATCAACGCAGCTCAAATCAAGGAAGCAGTGAACCGCTTTTAGATGATGTACAGCAGGCATTGCAATCGAGCGCACTTGCATTGCCACTCCTCTGAGGGAGGACAGTGGAATGGTAGAAAAGTTGCAGATTGGTAGCTTGCGTTAATCGGTCGCCCCGTCAGTCGTCAAAGGGGGTGGGAGTATCTCAAGCAAATGGGCTTTCGCCTTCGAGTTCCCCGACCAGAACATACACACTCAAGCCCAGAGGAACAGGCGGAGTGGAAAAAAAAATTTGGCGACCAAAGTCGAACAAATCAGCCAACAACATCCACACTCCGACGTAGAAGTATGGGCAATGGACGAGCAAATGCCTTCGGCAACGCTTCGCGAACGAGTTGGCTTGAAACCAGTAATTCGACGTATTTGGGTTGATGAATGGACAGTACCAACCGCAAATATTAATTGGCGTTTTAAATGGTTGTGGCTTTACGGGTTTGTTCACCCACAATCTGGGCAAACATATTGGTGGATACTACCTTATCTCAACATCCAATTATTTAACAAAGTACTTGCAGATTTTGCTCAGCACTTTGACATTGCGACTCGTAAGCAGGTTGTCTTGGTTGTAGATCGAGCTGGGTGGCATACTAGCGACCAAGTAGAACTACCACAAGGTATACATTTAGAATTTTTGCCTTCCCACTCCCCAGAATTACAACCCGCACAACGTTTATGGACACTTACAAATCAACCAATCGCCAATCGAGATTTTGAAAATCTTGATCAGGTTGAGGAGGCGTTAATCAAACGTTGTCGCCAAATCATTAACCAACCTGATTTTGTTCGTGGTTTAACCAATTTTTCTTGGTGGTCTGAACTGGGTGCTTAATTATCGGTAATTTGCCGGACATCATATTAGCTCTTTTACCACAAGATCTCAAATTATTACTCTGCAACTGCTTCAGACCTCCTCTTCGGCAAATTTGCGATCAGAGATTATTTTTTGGAGTTTGGTAAACGATATACTTTGTGATATGGCTGACGACACTCATCCCAAGAGAATCCAATGATTGCCTTACCTGGAGTTACCATCCATAGCAAAATCTATGAAAGTTCGGTTTCTCTAGTGTATCGGGGCATAAGAGAACGGGAGAATTGTGCAGTCATCGCTAAAGTTCTGAAGCAGGATTATCCTTCTTCTGGGGAATTAACTCGTTATCGGCAGGAATATGAAATTACCCGTTCCCTCAACATCGAAGGCGTAGTTAAGGCATACAGCCAGCAAGACTACCAGCGCACGCTGGTTATTCTCCTGGAGGACTTTGGTGGAGAGTCTTTAGAATACTGGATGCGGCAGCAATCAGACTTCTGTCCCATGCCCTTGTCGATTTTTTTGGATGTGGCGATCGCCATTACCCATACTCTGGGCAGAATCCATGCGGCTCATGTCATCCATAAAGATATTAACCCTGGTAACATTGTCTTTAATCTGAACACTGGCGTTGTTAAAATCATTGATTTTGGGATTGCTACTCGCTTGGGCCGCACTAATCCCACGTTCAAAAGTCTCCATCTTCTGGAAGGAACCCCCGCCTATTTGTCGCCAGAGCAAACCGGGCGGATGAACCGGATGCTCGACTATCGCACCGATTTCTACTCGCTGGGCGTAACCTTCTACGAACTGTTGACGGGACAATTGCCGTTTCCCACCAAAGATCTTCTAGAGCTAGTCCACTGTCACATTGCCAGACCACCGATTCCCCCGCACGAATTAAACGCGACGATTCCCCAACCCGTTTCAGACCTGATTTTGAAACTGATGGCGAAAAATGCGGAGGATCGCTATCAAAGTGCCTGGGGCATCAAAACGGATCTAGAACGCTGCGCTCAACAACTGGCAGAAATGGGTCAGATTAACGCCATGTCGTTGGGACTACAAGATGTTTCCGAACAGTTTTGCATTCCTCAAAAACTGTATGGACGAGAAGCGGAGATTGAAGCATTATTGGCGGCGTTTGACAGAGTGGCTGGAAAAGAGACATTCGGCGAAATTTGTCAACTAGAGTCAGGCATAGAAAATGCTCAACTCAATGTCGAACTCATGCTCGTTGCTGGTTACGCTGGCGTTGGCAAAACAGCATTGGTGCAGGAACTCTACAAACCCATCACGGCAAAGCACGGCTATTTCATATCAGGTAAATTTGACCAATTTGGGCGCAATGTTCCTTATAGCGCGATCGCCCATGCCCTGCAAAAATTGGTGCAGCAACTACTGGGTGAACCTGACGAGCAGTTGCAACAGTGGCAAGAGCGCCTGCTCACCGCTTTGGGAAGCAATGGACAAATCATCATTGATGTCATAAGAGAAGTTGAGTTAATCATTGGCAAGCAGCCGCCCGTACCAGAAGTTGGAGCAACCCAAGCACAGAATCGCTTCAATCTAACTTTTCAAAGGTTTATGCGGGCGTTTTGTGCAAAAGAGCATCCCCTGGTCATCTTCTTAGATGATCTACAGTGGATCGATTCTGCGACGCTGAAGTTAATCGAACTCATCTTACTTGACGAGCAAACCCAATATCTGTTTTTGATCGGAGCTTATCGAGATAATGAAGTGTCTCCAACGCATCCATTGGTTTTGACGCTAGAGAACCTGCGAAACCAGGGAGCAATTCTTCAGGAAATCATTCTGACCCCCTTAACATTAAAATCGTTGAGTCAACTGTTAGCTGAGACATTACATCACAATCCTGAAACGGTTCATTCCCTAGCCCAAACTGTGTCACGTAAAACCGAGGGCAACCCGTTCTTTGTCGGTGAATTTTTGAAAATGCTGTATGGCGAAAATCTGTTGACCTTTGATGCACAACAGTTGAGCTGGCAATGGAACTTGGCTGAGATTGAAGTTCAAGATATCACTGATAATGTAGTGGAGTTGCTGTTGCGTCAGTTGCAGAAATTGCCGGAAGCAACACAGCAAGTTCTCTCCATCGCCGCTTGTGTTGGGTCTGAGTTTGATTTAGAAACATTGGCGATCGTTTGCGAAAAATCACCGAAAGCAATTTTTCAGGATTTACTAGCAGCAATACAAACTGGATTAATTCAACCCTTGTCTGACTTAGACGAAGACTTATTAGTGCAAGAGTATAAGTTTTCGCACGATCGCGTCCAGCAAGCCGCTTATGCCTTGATTGATGAGTCGTGCAAACAAGTGGTTCATCTCCAAATCGGTCGCAATTTACTCGAAAAAACTTTACCAGAGCAACGATCCGATCGACTGTTTGCAATTGTAGATCATCTCGATCAGGGAGTTGAGCTAGTCACTGCTCAATCAGAACGAACTGAAATTGCTAGATTGAATTTAATGGCAGGTCAGAAAGCAAAGGCAGCAACGGCTTATGAAGCAGCTTTTAAGTATTTCACTACAGGGCTTCAACTCCTCAAGAAACAGAGTTGGCAGAGTGAGTATGACCTCACCTTAGCGCTGTACTCAGAAGCAGCAGAAGCGGCGTATCTCCAGGGTCGCTTTGATGAGATGGAACAGTTGGTAGAAGTGGTACTCGATCGTGCCAAAACAGTGGTTGACAAAGTGCAGGCTTACGATAGCAGAATTCAAGGATATTTGTCACAGGGCAACCTGAAAGAAGCACTAAAAACTGGATTGGAAGCGTTAAAGCTCTTGGGAATAGATTTAATAGAAAATCCAAGTCAGGCAGATATTCAAAGGGAATTGGAGTCAACGGCTGCACTACTCGCTGAACGAGAAATCGAAGACTTGATTAATTTACCAGAGATGACTGCACCAGAACCCCTGGCAGCTATGTCAATCCTAGCGAATATGGGGTCTGCTGCATTTATAATGTTACCAGCACTGTGGATACTGATTACTTTCAAAACGGTAAATTTATCAATCAACTACGGGAATGCTATCTGGTCATCACTGTATTATGCTTGCTACGGGTTTGTTTTATGTGGAGTTGTTCAAGACATTGAACTCGGTTATGAGTTAGGCAAATTGGCTCTGGGTTTGGCAGAACGATTGAATACCAGAGGAAATGCTAAAACATTAATGTTTTCGAGTGTCCATATCATGCACTGGAAGGTGCATCTTAAGAACACAATACCCATGCTGGCTGATGCTTATCAGAATGGAGTGGAAACTGGAGACTTTGAAATAGCTGGTTATGCTGCATATTACGTGTGCCATAACTCGTTTTTTGCTGGAGAGGAACTTACCCAACTGAAACAAAAAACAGCAACTTACAGCAAAGCGATCGACCAAATCAGACGGGAAAGCCCCTCGAATTGGCTTGCAATATTGTGGCAGACCATTCTTAATTTGCTAGATAGGTCTCTTAATCCCAGCCGCTTAGTTGGTAGGCTATGTAATGAAGAGCAGGCGTTACCACACGCTATTGCAGTTAAAGATGGAACTGCAATTCAAATGCTGTATCTGCACAAAGTTATACTGTGTTATCTATTTGAAGAATATCATCAAGCTGTACAGACTGCCATTTTAGCAAGGCAATATTTTGAAGAGGTGACAGCAATAACGGTTTTACCTGTATTCTGTTTCTACCATTCTCTGGCGCTTTTGAGCCTATCGCTTGATACTTCGAGCGCTGAAAAAGCAGCTTGGCTGAGTTGTGTTAGTACCAACCAAGAAAAGATGCAAAAATGGGCAGAACACGCCCCAATGAATTATCTACATAAATTTCATCTAGTCGAGGCAGAGAAAGCGCGAGTCTTAGGGCAATTTCTTGAGGCTGAAGAGTTTTATGAACGAGCGATCGCAGGTGCTGCTGAAAATGAGTTTATCCAAGAAGAAGCATTGGCTTATGAATTAGCGGCTAAACATTATCTAGCGCGAGGTCGAGAAAAAATTGCTCAAACCTACATGAAAGAGGCGCACTATTGGTACGATCGCTGGGGTGCAAAAGCTAAAGTTAAAGACTTAGAAAAACGCTATCCGCAACTACTCAATTCCAACCCAATTCGGCAATCGAATTCAATCTTGATCGAGGGAACAATCAGTCATTCGACTGCGGTGATCGATTTGGCTGCGGTGATGAAAGCGGCTCAAGCCCTCTCAGAAATCATCCATCTCGATCAATTGATTGCCACGTTGATGCAGGTGGTGATAGAAAATGCCGGAGCCGAAACTGGCGCTCTGATTCTCCTGGAAGACGATCAGCTCACTGTCGTGGCTCAGTGCAGTGGGAGTAGACAGTGCAACCTGGAAAAGACCACTGTTGCTGGCTGTGCAACAATTCCTGTTTCCGTCATTCAATCGGTAGAACGCACTCAAGAAACTCTAGTGTTTGATGATGCAGTCAGCGAAGCGTCTGTTTCAACTAATTCTTATATTCAACGCCAACAGACGCGATCGCTCCTTTGTATGCCAATTCTCAAGCAAAGTCAACTGATTGGCATCCTTTATTTAGAGAACAATCTCAGCACTGGAGTGTTTACCAGCGATCGCTTGCAAGTTCTCAAACTGTTGATTGCTCAGGCAGCGATTTCACTAGAAAATGCTCGGTTGTATGAACGGTTAGCAGATTATTCCGAAACACTGGAAAGGAAAGTAGAAGCGCGAACTCAAGCCTTACAGCAGGAGATCGCTGAACGTCAACAAACCGAAGCCGCATTGAGACAAAGTGAAGCGAATTATCGCAACTTGCTACAAACCGCGAATTCAGTCATCATTCGCTATGATCCACAAGGACGGATTCGATACATCAACGATTATGGGGTGAAATTCTTGGGCTATGAAGAACATCAGATTTTAGGGCGAACCTTATTTGAAACAATCATTCCAGACATCGAAACCTCTGGACGCGATGTCAAACCATTTGTTCACGATTTACTTCGCAATCCTCAATCGTACCCGCAAGGCGAGGGTGAAAACCTGTGTCGAGACGGTCGGCGAGTTTGGGTTTCCTGGTCTAATCAAGCCATCTTCAATGAACAGGGAGATGTAGTTGAAATCTTATCGGTTGGTAATGACACCACCCAGCGCAAACAAGCAGAAGAGGCATTACAACGCAGTGAAGCCAAGTTCCGAACTATCTTTGAAAACTCGCAGGTCGGCATCTTCCGAACCCGCCTCTCGGATGGATTACTTCTCGATGCCAATCAACGCCATGCCAATCTGTTTGGCTTTGATTCACCAGAGGAGAGCATTGGGCTTGAACACGCCACAGACTACTATGTAAATCCCAGCGATCGCCAACAATTCCTTGAGTTGCTGAAGCGTGATAGGGAAGTGCGAAGCTATGAAGCACAGATGCGAAAACGAGATGGGACAGTGTTTTGGGTACTTTTCTCTTCTTATCTGAATGCAACCGATGGATACATCGAAGGCGTGATTGCGGATATCAGCGATCGCAAACGAGCAGAAGAGGCACTGCGTGAAAGTGAGCAACTTTTGGATGTATCTTTCTCTCATTCCCTTGACGGATTTTTCATCATGATGCTGGATCAACCCGTGCAGTGGGATAGCAGCGTTGATAAGGATCAGGTTTTGGATTATGTCTTTGCCCACCAGAGGGTTACAAAAGCCAACGATGCCATACTCGCTCAGTATGGGATTAGCCAGGAGCAGTTTATTGGTTTTACTCCCAACGACCTGTATGCCCACGATCTAGCCTATGGCAAACGGGTGTGGCGGGAATTTCTTGATGCTGGGAAGCTATGTATCGAAACGGATGAACGCAGATCGGATGGAACGGCAATCTGGATTGAGGGAAATTATATCTGCCTGTATGACAGTCAAGGCAGAATCATCGGACAATTCGGGGTACAGCGGGACATCAGCGTTCGCAAGCGCATCGAAGACGATCGCAAGCAAGCAGAAGAAGCCCTACAAGCCTCAGAGTCAAAGCTACGGACTCTAATTGAGGCAATTCCCGATCCATTATTTGTACTGACTGCTGAAGGGCGATTCCTTGAAATAATCGTACTGGAACCAAATCTGCTATGGCAACCCATTGAGGAGATGATTGGTAAAACCATGCATCAACTCGGAAAGGAACAAGCCGATGAATTTCTAAGTTATATTCAGCAGGTGCTGAGAACCCAACAAATCCTCACAGTCGAGTACAGTACGTTTATAAATGGACGAGAAGCCTGGTTTTCGGCTCGCATTGCACCAATCGACCACGATCAGGTGATTTGGCTAACGCGAGATATTACGCCGCTCAAGCAAGCAGAAGCCGCCTCAATTTTGGAAGAACGTAACCGCATGGCACGCGAAATTCATGACACACTCGCTCAGGCGTTTACAGGCATTCTGGCTCAGGTAGGAGCTGCAAACCAGGTGCTAACGGATGATTTAGAAGCAACTCAGGCACATCTAGACCTGATCAAAGAATTGGCGCGAACTGGACTGACTGAAGCGCGGCGATCGGTAGTAGCGCTCCGTCCTCAGCTTTTGGAGGAGGGCAGTTTACAGAGCGCTCTACATCGTCTCGTCGCTCAACTCAGAACTGCCGCAATGGATACTACTTTATATTATGAGATCGAGGGTGCAGTGTATTCTCTACCCACTGAAGTCGAAAGTAACCTACTGCGGATTGGGCAGGAAGCATTAACTAATGCTATCAGACACGCCAATGCTGACGAGATTCGAGTGGAGCTAGTATATGATCGTAATCGGTTTTGCTTGCGCGTGAAAGACAATGGGCAGGGCTTTGGAGTTGGGAGTGTTCCATCCTCTAATGGTTTTGGCTTATTAGGCATGAGCGAACGGGCAGAGCGCATCGGCGCACAACTGACGATTAGGAGTCAACCTGGGCAAGGAACAGAGATTATTGTCACCGTCAACCCTTGAGTGAGCATCACGATGAGCCAAACCACGACAATTCGGGTTTTGATTGCAGACGATCATTCCATTTTTCGGCAAGGATTAGCCACGATTATTAACCGTGACCCAGATATGAAGGTGATTGCCCAAGCCGAAAATGGGGAACAGGCGATCGCCGCCTTTCGGGAACACCAACCGGATGTAACGCTGATGGATCTGCGAATGCCTGAAGTTGAAGGAGTTGCCGCCATCGGTGCAATTCGTGCTACCGCTAAATCTGCTCGGATTATTGTACTGACAACATATGATAGTGACGAAGATATTTATCGGGGATTGCAGGCAGGAGCAAAAGGATACCTGTTGAAAGAAACTGAACCTGACGAACTTCTAAATGCCATTCGTACCGTTCATCGGGGTCGGCAGTATATTCCGCCCGATGTGGGAGCAAAGTTGGTACAGCGCCTCAGCAATCCAGAACTGAGTGAAAGAGAACTGGCGGTACTCCGCTCACTGGCACAGGGGATGAGCAATGCCGAGATTGCTGATGCTTTGAGTATTGGTGAAGGCACGGTTAAATCCCATGTCAATCGAATTTTGAATAAATTAGATGTGAGCGATCGCACCCAGGCTGTGATTGTTGCCGTTAAACGCGGCATTGTCAGTTTGTAGGGTGTACTTTCGATCGAGTTCGGATTCTAACTTAAGTTATAACCAGCCTTCTACTCTACGATGGAATGGTTACTCTATCAATTTGTACTGTAAAAAATTTAACTCGCTATAGACGACGGCTTGAAGGCGATCTCCTATACTGAACTTATTCTGAAAGAAGCTGAGTACTAGAACTGGACACGCCCCAGATAGCTAGGAAAAAATGACATTGACTGAATTTAAATGAAAAAGGAGACAAACCCGTGAGCAACACCATCGACACAATGATCGATCCCAACGACGCCGTACTGCTGCTGATTGATCATCAGAGCGGACTCTTCCAACTTGTGCGTGACATCGAACTCCCAGTCCTCCGCTCCAATGTTACGGCGCTCGCCAAGATCTCGCGACTCGCCAAGATTCCGACCTTCACGACTGCTTCGGTGCCCGATGGTCCCAATGGTCCCCTGATTCCCGAAATCCACCAGCACAATCCTGAGGCGGTTTACATTCCGCGCACAGGCCAGATTAACGCCTGGGATAACCCGGCTTGGGTAGACGCGATCGAGAAGACTGGGCGAAAGACTCTTCTCATCGCTGGAACTCTCACCAGCGTCTGCATGGCGTTTCCGACGCTGAGCGCACTGGCCGCCGGCTACAAGGTCTTCACGATCATTGACGCTTCCGGCAACTGGAGCCAGATGGCGACCGACCTCACTCTGGCCCGGGTCGTCCAAGCAGGAGCGATGCCCATCGACACTTTCGCAGTAATCAGCGAACTCATGAACACGTGGAACCGTCCAGACGCAATGGAGTTTGCCGCTGTTGCGTTTGACCACATCATACCGCCTTACCGCGCCCTGATGGAGAGCTATGACAAAGCTCAATCTGTGCAACGAGATGGACGAGAGACCAAGCTCGATCGGCAAATGGCACCTGTGTAAAAGCACCTAATTGCAACGCGCACGCACAAAATAAAAAAAGTGAAGGCGAGGAGTTGGTTATCAGTTCCTCGCCCCGCATTCCCGATAAGAGTGTCCGTAACGCCCCAACAAGCAGGCTAATCGGGTCGAGGCAGGTGTTTCTCCTGCCCACACCCCACCCATCGTGCGGGTTGCAATGGGCGGTTCATGAAGACGTGCAAACAACCTTGATCAACTAACGGATTTTGGATAAGTTGGATGTGAGCGAACGCACCCAAGCTGTGATTGTTGCCGTTAAACGCGGCATTGTCAGTCTGTAGGGTGTACTTTCGATCAAATTTGGATTCTAACTTAAGTTAGAACCAGCTTTCTACTCCACGATGGTGTGGTTGTTCTATCAATTTGTACGGTAAAAATTTTAACTCGTTATAGACGACGGCTTGAAGGCGATCGCCTATATTGAATTTATGCAAACAGTTATGCAGGCAATGAATTGAGCAAGTTAATTGCAAGGTTCCATGCTTGATGCAGATGTAGAAAGATGAACGACGATCGCAGCCACAGTTCCTTACTTGTCTTGCCTTCAACCCAAGATTGGATGGAAGGTGTGCTGAGTGCCAAGGTAGTACTGGTGATGTATGGAGACTATCAATGCCCTAGAAGTGCAGACGTTTACAAGCTGATTAAAGTGATTAAACGGGAGCTTAGTGCTTCTTTAGGAGAGGATTATTTATGCTTTATCTTCCGCCATTTTCCGCAAACACAAATTCATCCTCATGCTCAACGGGCAGCCCAAGCTGCCGAAGCCGCCGCTGCCCAAGGACAGTTTTGGTTAATGAATGATACTTTATTTACCCATCAACAAAAGTTGGAGAATGGTTATCTTGTCGAGTACGCCAATGATTTAGGGCTTGACATTCCTCAATTTCTCAAAGAATTGTCTAAGCAAGTGCATGTCGATCATATCAACGAAGATATTGAAGGCGGAATGCAGAGTGGAGTGACGACTGCCCCAGCCCTGTTTATCAATGGAATTCGGTATACCGAGCGCTGGAACACGACGGTCTTAATGGCTGCCATGATTGCTGCAAGTCGTTAAGTTCCCCGATCTCTGCTCCCAATTCATATCTGACTTGTCTGTAAGTGCTGTAAGTTATCTAATTTTGATGGCTAGGATTTTGCCTGTTTCACTGAACAAAATTGCCACTTTTTGAATCATGACAACAGTTACCATGCCAACAACTGAATTCCTAGGTATTGATTTAGTCAATTACAAATCAGTGTTTCATTGAGGATAGTTCTATGACGCATTCACTAGTACAAGGCAAGAATAATCCTGGGCATGAAGGTACACCTCAGACTGATTCTCTTCAGGACTCCTCAGTTAATCTTGCCCTGATTGCGATCGCGCAAGAAGTCACTGAGTTGCTGAGACAAGCTTACCCGATACAAACTGATGAAATTAAAACAGGAGAAACAGAATGATACTGCAAGATAAAGTGGCATTAGTTACAGGCGGCACATCAGGAATCGGTAGAGCAACAGCGATCGCTTATGCCCAACAACAAGCAAAGGTAGTGGTAGTTGGTCGTCGAATTGATGAAGGTGAAGAAACAGTTCGATTAATTCAGGAAGCTGGCGGAGAGGCTATTTTTGTGCAATCAGATGTCACGAAAGAAGCCGATGTTAAAGCAATGGTTGATAAAGCGGTTGACGTTTTTGGTCGGCTGGATATTGCCTTTAATAATGCAGGAACGGCCGACGAAAATCCTTCATTGATTGAGCAAACAGAAGCGGAATACGATCGCACGATGAACGTTAATGTCAAAGGCGTTTGGTTGTCAATGAAGCATGAGATCGCTCAGATGTTGAAACAGGGAAGTGGTTCGTTCGCCTCTGGCGGCACTATGTGCATCGTCAATACGGCATCTGCGGTTGGAGTCGTTGCACTTCCTAGTATCCCCCTCTACACCGCGAGTAAACATGCAGTAGTAGGCTTAACAAAAGCCGCTGCGCTCCAATATGCCAAAGCAGGTATTCGCATCAATGTCGTTGCACCAGGGTCTATCGCAACAGATATGTTTGAATCCGCTCAGGATGAAGCCAAAGCTTACTTGGCAGGACTTCACCCGATCGGACGAGTTGGAACACCGCTTGAAGTTGCAAATGCAGTCCTGTTTTTATCATCTGATATGGCATCGTTCGTAACAGGTGAAACGTTGATGGTAGATGGTGGGTATGTAGCGCAGTAGTCGATCAGCGGTGCGAAACGTTGCGACCAAGTAGCGATCGACACAGTTAGTTTGAGTTTGTGCTGAAGGTCAATATTAGAACGCTGAATCACTTTAAGGAGCAATTCTATGTCAACTTTTGTCTTGGTTCACGGCGCATGGCACGAGGGTTCTGCTTGGAACAAAGTGATCAAACAGCTAGAAGCGAAAGGGCATCAAGCGTTTGCTCCGACGATCGCAGGTCATGGCAAAGGCGTGAATAAGAACGTTAACCATGCTCAATGTACACAGTCGATCGTTGATTATATTGTTAGCAAAGACCTAACGGATATTGTCTTACTAGGACATAGTTTTGGCGGAACAATTATTGCGAAAGTTGCTGAAGCGGTTAGCGATCGTATTAAACGGCTGATCTTCTTCAATGCATTTGTCCTCAATGATGGCGATCGCCTCACAGATAACATCCCACCCGACTCTCAAGCGTTATTCGACAAGCTAGCGAGAGAATCGGACGATAATACGATGATGCTGCCTTCTGAGGTTTGGCGAGAAGCGTTTATCAACGATGCCGACCTCGACCTGGCTCGATCAAGTTACGCACAATTATCCCCTGAACCGTATCAACCGTTCCTTGACAAGTTGGACTTGAAGCAGTTTTACTCGCTGCCCATTGCCAAAAGTTACCTCTACTGTACAGAAGATAATGTCCTCCCTCAAGGCGAACAGTGGGGTTGGCATCCCAGGATGTCTAACCGCTTGGGGCTATTTCGGCTTGTACAAATGCTCGGTAGTCACGAGGTAATGTTTTCTAACCCGATCGGTTTAGCAGAAAAGATTATTGTGGCAGGGCGCGAATAGCAGCAGAATTTGCAATTGTGTTTATTGATTGAAACAGGAGAAACAGGATGATACTGCAAGATAAAGTGGCTTTAGTGACTGGCGGAACATCAGGAATCGGTAGAACAACGGCGATCGCTTATGCCCAACAACAAGCAAAGGTGGTGGTGGTGGGTCGTCGAATGGATGAAGGTGAAGAAACGGTTCGATTGATTCAGGAAGCTGGCGGAGAGGCTATCTTTGTGCAAGCAGATGTCACGAAAGAAGCCGATGTTGAGGCAATGATTGATAAGACGGTTAACGTTTTAGGTCGGTTAGATATTGCCTTTAACAATGCAGGAACGGTTGGCGAAAATCCCTCATTGATTGAGCAAACAGAAGCTGAATATGATCGCACTATGAATGTCAATATCAAAGGCGTTTGGTTGTCGATGAAATCCCGTCACTGTTTATTCTAAATCAAGGAGAGTTGGCACAGATGGAATCTATGAAAGCAGCCGTATTAACTGCGTTTGGTGATGCTGACAAGTTTGAGATTCAAACTGTTCCCATACCAACACTGAAGGCGAATCAGGTGTTAGTCAGAGTTTGTGCAACCTCGATTAACCCGGTCGATTACCAAACTCGTCGTGGTGATTACAAGGAACTGGTTCGATTACCCGCCATCCTTGGAGTCGATGTTTCAGGGGTGATTGAGGCAATTGGCGAAGCTGTGACTGATTTCAAGGTAGGAGACAACGTATATTACTCGCCGCAAGTTTTTGGAGAATTCGGTAGCTACGCTCAGTATCATGTGGCTGATGCAGCAATTGTTGCATTGAAGCCTGCAAATCTATCGCACGTTGAGGCAGCTTCTTTGCCGCTTGCAGGCGGAACTGCTTGGGATTGTCTAGTGACCAGGGGCAATCTACAAGTTGGTGAAACAGTTCTCATCCATGCGGGTGCGGGTGGAGTTGGTTCGATCGCAGTTCAACTCGCCAAAGCGACAGGGGCATACGTCTTTGCGACCTGTAGTTCTAGAAACCGAGATTTCGTGACACAGCTGGGCGCAGATCGAGTGATTGATTACAAAAATGAAGATTACGTAGAAGTCATTCATCAAGCAACAAATGGACTGGGTGTGGATTTAGTTCTAGATACGATCGGCGGAGAAACAATTCAGCGTAGTCTAGGAATCATTCGTCCCTTCGGTAGGCTTATCAGCATTGTAGACATTGCAATACCGCAATCGCTTCTTGAAGCATGGGGTAAGAATCTGACGATTCATTTTGTTCTTTCACCCCAGTACCGAGCAAAATTAGAGGCTTTGACAAAACTAATCGAGCGTCATCAGCTTCGCCCAGTAATTGATTCAGTATTGCCCTGGGATCAGGTTGTTCTGGCACATCAGCGTCTAGAGCAGGGAGGAACACTGGGCAAAATCGTGCTGCAATTTATGGAAAATTAGATTGGCTTTGCGGCACTGGTAATTGCTAAACGGATCGGAGTTTGATTGTGTGCTGAAGGTCAATATTGATTGAAACAGGAGAAAACCGACCTAATCCTTGGAGCATTCTCACAATCTTGCACAGACACATCAGCCAGTAGGGTGTATTAGCGACAGCATAATGCACCGAACACAAGACCTGCTGCATTTTTCACTTGTGAGAAAACTCTGTGATTCATCAGTTGAATCAGGCTCAAATGATATCTATATCTGTCTAGTTCTGAAGAGGTAATTCTATGACTGTCCCCACTCAAACATCTCGAACCGTTGCCGGAGTAATCAACAGCGTTGAAACACTCGAAGGGGGCGGATTTCTTGTCCGTCGCCCCTTTCCCAAAAGTAGCTTCTCTGAATTTGACCCGTTTCTCCTCCTCGACGAGTTGGGGCCGATTCATCTAAAGCCGGGTCAGGCAAAAGGCGCACCCGATCATCCGCACCGGGGCTTTGAAATCGTCAGCTATGTCTTGGATGGATGGTTAGAACACAAAGATTCTGCGGGGCACGCTGGGCTACTCAATCCGGGTGATGTCCAGTGGATGACAGCAGGTGCTGGGGTCGTGCATTCCGAGATGCCAGAGTCAATGTTTACCCAAACAGGTGGACGGCTCCACGGCATTCAACTCTGGATCAATCTGCCACAACGAGACAAAATGATGCCGCCCCGCTATCAGGAAATTCCAACGGCTCAGATTCCGGTCGCTCAAACCGAAGATAGGTCTGTGACGGTGCGGGTAATTGCGGGAGAAGCGTTAGGGGCAGAAGCCGTCATTCAGACGCGCACGCCGATAATTTACCTCCACTTCACACTGCAACCAGGGGCAACGATGATCCAGCCTGTACCGAAAGAGTACAATGCCTTTGTCTATGTACTGGAGGGGTCTGGGTTGTTTGGGACAGAGCCAGCGCCTGGTGATGATGGGCAGATGGTGCTCTTTTCTCAAGATGGAGAAGATGTGGTGATCTCCAACCCTGCTGATGCTCAGCGTCCTCTAGATCTTCTGCTGATTGCAGGTGTACCGCTTAACGAACCAGTCGTGCGCTACGGTCCGTTTGTCATGAACACTGAAGCTGAAATTACCCAGGCGATCAACGACTACCAAGAAGGAAGGATGGGACGGATTTATGCTTAACACACTTCAATCTACTCAACATCAACGCTTGAGTGAGTTACGAATCAAACTACTGCGTTTGCACAAGCTTTTACTAGAGACTGAGCGTCTTACCTATCAGCAAGTTCGAGGGCAAGTTTCTAGAGGTGAATTGCTACAACTGGTGATTCGTCATGAGCAGTTTGCCTGGTTGCATCGACTCTCAGCATTGATTATCCAAATCGATGAGTTGCTTCATACTGATGAACCTGTTACGCAAGAGGTAATTGAAGCGATCGACCGTGACATTCGTACACTGCTCAGCCCCGATGAATTGGGCGATGAGTTTGCCATGAAGTATAACACGGCGTTGCAACGCCACCCCGATGTCGTGTTAGCTCATGCAGATGTCATGATGTTGCTGACTTCTGACAGTATTTAACCTTTGATAGACAAGTGGGAGAAGCAATTTTTCTATCAACCAAGGAGAAGGTTTTATGAAAGACAAAGTGGCTGTGGTTACAGGTTCTAGCCGTGGTATTGGTCGAGCTATTGCCAAACGCCTTGCGAAGGAGGGTGCATTAGTCGCGATCAATTACGCTAGAGATGCTGAAGCAGCGGCAACCACCGTTGCTGAGATTCAAGCCGATGGTGGTTCTGCCTTCGCAGTGCAAGGAGATGTTGGCTTGGTCGCCGAGATTCAAAAGTTTTACGACAAGCTCGACGTTGAACTGACTCAACGGACTGGAACTAACCAGTTTGATATTCTCGTCAACAATGCCGGAATTGGAATCTTCACGACGGTTGAGGGAACAACTGAAAAAGAGTTTGATCGACTCTTTGCCGTCAATGTCAAAGGCACTTTCTTTATCACTCAGATGACTCTGCCCCGGCTCCGTGATGGTGGCAGAATCATTAATCTTTCTTCGGGAGCCTCACGCCGTCCTCTCTCAGACATCGCAGTTTACGGGATGACGAAAGCGGCGATCGATAACTTCACTCTAGTGTTGGCAGGTGAGCTAGGTAAGCGGGGTATTACTGTGAACTCGATCGCTCCTGGCTACACAGATACCGATGCTAATGCCAAAATTTTGCAAGATCCAACGGTGAGAGAAACGATTTCATCTATGACTGTGCTTGGACGAATCGGAAAGGTTAAAGACATTGCCAGTGTTGCAGCCTTTCTCGCCCTAGAGGATGGAGGTTGGGTTACAGGTCAGTACATTGAAGCAAGCGGCGGTTTCGGACTGAAGTGACCCCTGAACGCGTACAGGGTATGTCTGTAAAGCAAACATTGAATGGAGACTTATAGCGATGTCTAAAAATCCAAAAATCGGCCTAGAAGGACTGCTTCGTCCAGAAGATAGCATCCTGGTACTGATTGACCACCAGCCTTATCAGTTCACCAACTTGAACAGCCATGAACCTACGATGATCATTAACAATGTTATTGGTCTTGCCAAATCGGCAAAGGTGTTTAACGTACCCACAATCCTGACCACAGTAATTGAAGAAAGAGGGGGTTATATCATTAAGGGACTACAGGATGTTTTTCCTGATCAAAAACCGATCAACCGCACTTTCATCAATACCTGGGAAGATCCAAACGTTACAGATGTAGTGAAGAAAAGTGGCCGCAAGCAACTTATACTTGCTGCGCTTTACACCGAGATCTGTCTGGCAATGCCAGCAATCCAGGCGCTTGGTGAGGGTTATGAAGTATTCATCGTTACCGATGCTTCGGGCGGTGTTACTGCGGAAGCTCATGACATGGCTGTTCGCCGTATGGTTCAAGCTGGTGCAGTTCCAATCAATTGGATGGCTGTACTTGCTGAATGGCAACGTGACTGGGCACGCACAGAAACAACTGAGGGTGTATCAGATATTGTTCTTGAGCATGGCGGTGCTAGTGCGGTGGCCCTTGCATGGGAACTTCAGCTCCTTGCAACAACCCCTCCAGCGGACGGCAAACCTGTCCAGGTCAGCAATTCCTCCATCTTCACGGGTCGATAGTAAAATCCCATTGCCACTAGAGGATTAGCGAGGGAAATCCTCTCTAAACACAGTCTTCGTCCCCGCTATGACAAAGAGCAGGTTAGGGACAGATACTCTCTTATCCCTGATTCCATCCTGCAACAAATTCATTCACTAATACTCAATTAGGAGATATACTTCATGTCTACGTTCAAGTACAACCGTCTGGATAAAGATAATGCTGCGGCTCTACTGGTCGATCACCAGACTGGACTGTTCTCACTCGTGCGTGATTTTGGTGCCGCCGACTTCAAAAATAATGTGCTAGCGCTGGCAAGTACAGTCAAGTTTTTTGGTCTTCCGACGATTTTGACGACCAGTTTTGAGCAAGGTCCGAATGGTCCTATCATGCCCGAACTGAAAGAGAAGTTTCCTGATGCTCCATATATTCCTCGCCCCGGACAAATCAACGCCTGGGACAATGAAGATTTCGTTAAGGCGGTAGCTCAGACGGGTCGAAAACAATTGATCATCGCTGGGATCGTCACGGATGTTTGTGTCGCGTTTTGTGCTCTGTCAGCGATCGAAGCCGGTTATGACGTTTTTGTCGTCACTGATGCGTCTGGCACATTTGATGAAACTTGCCGCTACGCCGCTTGGGAGCGTATGTCTCGTGCTGGAATTCAATTAGTAAACTGGTTCAGCGTTGCGTGTGAGCTGCATCGTGACTGGCGTAATGATGTCACAGGTTTAGGTAATCTGTTGGCAGGTTACATTCCTGATTACAAAAATCTGATGACCAGTTATGCCGTGAAGCAGTAGAAATCTACCGGGTTGCAGATGAGAGGTTGTTTATTCTGTCACAGGGAGGCACCTATCCTGAGGGCAGCCCTGCCCCTGCTTATGATCTGCAAATGCCCTATCTACGGCTGATTGTTAGGTTTATGGGCATTACCAATATTGAGTTTGTGTACACCGCCGCAACATTACGAAAGGTCGCATTTATGTTGGAAGAGCCTCTTGAAATCGGTACGGATGAAGAAAGTCAGCAGGTTACAGCCATTATCTCTCATGTTGTCCGACCAGGGCGTGAGCAGGGGTATGAGGAGTGGTTACGTGGAATTATTGCCGCCGCCAAGAAGTTTAAGGGACATAGGGGTGTAAGTATCATTCAACCTTGCGATCACGCCCATCCTGAATATGTAGCAATTCTCAGGTTTGATCGGTACACCAACCTCAAACAGTGGCTGGAGTCTGATGTGCGGCGAGAATGGATTGAACGATTGCGACCGCTGATTGAAAAACCGGAAGAAGTGCAAACTCTCACTGGATTAGAAACCTGGTTCACCCTGCCCAACAAGCCCCTCAAGGCTCCCCCACCTCGTTACAAAATGGCACTAGTGACATGGCTGGGCGTGTTTATCACTCTTGCGATTCTCAGTCGTCTACTAGCACCATTTCTGTCCAAGTTACCTGTATTGCTCAATCAATTGATCACAACTGGACTCGTCGTAGCCTTTCTCACTTATTTGATCATGCCGCGTTTGACGCAGTTGTTTCGCCAATGGCTGTATCCGGCTTCCTAAGTTTAAGCGCTGCATCCATTCTTTCTTGATATCAACACCTTCGTCAAGTGGAGGAATTATGAGTAGTCACCCTCAAGCAAGCCGCAGACCAACCGTGATAGGTTAAGGTTATGGTAATTTTGTCAATAAGTAAAAAAACTTAAAAATACTACCAAAAACGTGGTAGGAAACATAATTTTTGTGGGAACAATGGCGTAACCAAATGACTCATGATTCACTTTGATGCTGAAAAGTCAGTACTAAGCTTAGTTTAATACTTTGTTTTTCACTCACTTTTCAGCATAATTCCTAATTGACAAAATGAATATTGTCTTAACCTCTCACGAATGGCCGCAGACGTTTTTTACAACTGGCTACTGCGGTTGGGGCTTCCTCGTACCTTTTAGGAGTAAATCGCATGAACGCTAACACACTTGCCAGTAACGACACCAACGCCGATGTCATTCTCTTCAACGGTCGAATTGCCACACAGGACGAGCGCCGCTCCTTTGCTTCCGCTACCGCGATTAAAGACGGGCGCTTTGTCGCGGTCGGAACCGACAAAGCGGTGATGTCTCACAAGGGAGCTAATACCAGAGTAATTGATCTGAGTCGTCGCACCGTTATTCCTGGTCTCAATGATTCTCATATCCACCTAATTCGCGGTGGCCTCAATTACAACCTGGAATTGCGGTGGGATGGCGTACCATCTCTAGCAGACGGCTTACGGATGCTGAGAGAACAGGTTGACCGAACGCCTCCAAATCAATGGGTAAGGGTTGTCGGTGGCTGGACTGAGTTTCAGTTTGCCGAACGACGGCTGCCAACGCTGGATGAAATTAATCGAATTGCACCCAACACGCCTGTATTTATTCTGCACCTGTATGATCGGGCTCTTCTAAACCGTGCGGCACTCCGAGCAGTTGGGTACACCAAAGACACTCCGAACCCATTGGGAGGTGAGATCCAACGCGACAGCTACGGGAACCCAACCGGACTGTTAATTGCCAGACCGAATGCCATGATCCTGTATTCCACCTTGGCGAAAGGTCCGAAACTGCCCTACGACCATCAACTGAATTCCACACGCCACTTCATGCGAGAACTGAATCGCCTCGGCATTACTAGCGTGATTGATGCTGGAGGTGGGTATCAAAATTATCCTGACGACTATCAAGTGATTGAGGACCTCCACAAACGGGGTGAGCTCACAGTTCGTATTGGCTATAACCTGTTCACGCAACGCCCCAAACAGGAACTAGAGGATTTCTCAGGCTGGGCGAAAATTGTTAAGCCGGGTCAGGGTGATGACTTCTATCGCATGAATGGCGCAGGTGAAATGTTAGTCTTCTCAGCGGCAGATTTTGAAGACTTCCTAGAACCCCGTCCAGATCTAGCTGACTCTTTAGAAACGGAATTGAGGAATGTTGTGACGCTGCTCGCACAGAATCGCTGGCCATTCCGTCTGCATGCCACTTATGACGAGTCCATCACGCGCTTCTTGAATGTATTTGAGCAAGTCAATCGGGAAATCCCCTTCAATGGACTGCATTGGTTCTTTGACCATGCTGAAACGATTTCTGAACGCAATCTTGAACGAGTCAAAGCATTAGGCGGTGGCATTGCTATTCAACATCGCATGGCATTTCAAGGTGAGTATTTTGTTGATCACTATGGTGAAACTGCTGCTGAACAGACACCTCCGATCGCCCGCATGCTAGAAATGGACATCCCAGTGGGAGCTGGAACCGATGCGACGCGAGTGGCTTCCTATAATCCGTTTGTTGCCCTTTACTGGCTCGTTAGCGGTAAGACCGTCGGTGGGACAGCACTTTACCCAGAGCAGAATCGCCTGATTCGAATGGAGGCACTGCGGCTTTACACGGTGGGCAGTAGTTGGTTCTCATCTGAGGAAGGGCAAAAAGGGGCAATCTCCCCCGGTCAACTGGCAGATTTAGCAGTGCTGTCCGACGATTTCTTCTCGATTCCAGAACAACGGATTAAGAGTTTGGAATCAGTTCTGACGGTTGTAGGTGGCAAGATTGTGTACGCAAGTGACGAGTTCCGTGATTTGGATCCGCCGCTGTTGCCCGTGCTGCCTGAGTGGTCGCCCGTTGCAACCTATGGCGGATATTACTCAACGCCTGCTGTTCCCACTGCTGCAAAAGCCATTCACCTCTGTACTGCCCTATGTAACCACATCCATAAAGTGACCTGTCGCACAGCATCCTCTACGCTCAACACCGCTGGCTCTTTGTCTAGCTTCTGGGGTGGTATGGGCTGTGACTGCTTTGCTTTTTAAAAGCAGGAATGATGAAGGGTGAGATTTTCATTTTGGAAAGTTGCACATCAGGTTACTTATGGAATGATCTCCTATCAATAGTCCTGTGCTGCGGAGCTTGTCGCCACAACCCTCTAACTCCCATTTGAATGTTGCACTCACCCATGTTGCACAAGAGGTTAGTGAGCTACTTCAGCAATTTCATCTTGCAGTAAAAAGGGACATCAATTCAGTTGAGACGATTTCGATTCGAGCAATTGAGCCAGAATACAAGTTCATTCTTGTGAAAAAACTCTATGATTCATCAGTTGAGTCAGGCTCACACGCTAGAGCGTATTTGCAAAGTAAACATTGAATGGAGACTTATAGCGATGTCTAAAAATCCAAAAATCGGACTCGAAGGACTGCTTCGTCCAGAAAATAGCATCCTGGTACTGATTGACCACCAGCCTTATCAGTTTACCAACTTGAACAGCCATGAACCTACGACGATCGTTAACAATGGCGATTTCGCCCCATCAGTACGTGATTCAACAGCACGTGGAACAGGCAAATTTCTCCTCTAAAATTCACAGATTCTGAACTTGCTCCGATTGTGTAATTGCAAACCTAAACTTATGCTGATCCAAAAACTAAACGACTGTGAAGAAATTATCGCTGGAGATGGAACTGTTCTGCGCGAACTGCTTCATCCTGACAAACAAGACATCAACTTGCGTTACAGTTTGGCGTATGCGATCTTGCCTGTTGGCAAAACTTCGATTCCCCATTCTCTAAAGACTTCTGAGGTTTATTACATCATTAGCGGTGTTGGAGAAATGTCGATCGACAGTGAAGTTTGTCGCATTGAACCAGGCGATGCGGTTTACATTCCTCCAAATGCAATCCAGTTCCTTCACAACTACGGCGACGAACCCATTGTTTTCGTTTGTCTAGTCGATCCAGCTTGGCGCAAAGAAGACGAAACGATTTATGCACCTGAAATTGAGGCAACCGCATCACTCTAATCCAATCGCTCAAAACTATGAATTCACAAACAGCTCAAACCACCACTGCTGCTGACGAGTCCGCAATCCGTACTTTCCATCATCAGATGATTGATGCTTGGAATCGAGGCAGCGGTGAAGACTTCGCTGCTCCGTTTAGCGAAACTGCCGATTTCATCGCGTTCGAGGGAACGCATCTCAAGGGTCGAAAAGCGATCGCTGCATTTAATCAGCAAGCTTTCGACACGGTTGTCAACGGAACACGCCTGGAGGGTGAGGTGAATTTCGTCCACTTCCTGAATCCTCAACTTGCTCTCATGAACGGAGTTGTCAGGGTAATGCTGCCCGGACAACCCGAAACTTCACCGTCACGAGATTCGATGCAGCTATTCGTCGTGATGAAACGTGATGAAGATTGGCGGATTGAAGGGCTACTCAATGCCCGGAAGTTGACGCTAGAACGGCAATTTTTCTTGGACGAGTTTGACTCGCTGAGTGAAGAGGCTCAACGTCAAGTAACCGATCTCGTTACAGTTATCAAGCAGGCTTCGCTTCAATCGCAGGAGTAAACAAAGAATTCGGCAACGATCGCGAATGAAATAAGAATCTGAAAGCAATCAAGCAGTTTCACTCATTACACTTCGGGTAGATAGAACATTACACAACCACAAGCCGCAAGAGATTTCTAATGAACCGAAAGATTCTTCCAACCACAATCATAACCACAATCACGATCGCAATCACGATTCTGTTCGGCGTACTGTTACCGTTCAATTTTCCATCCTTGGCTCAAGTCAGTCCACAAGTGATTCCCAGAGTCGAAGCGATCGAAAGTTCCGAGGGGATTCCACCCAGCTACCGTTTAGTCATTAGCCGACCTCAAGACAATGTTTATGTTTTCTGTCCCACTAACTTCGAGCCACAGTTGAACTATCTGCGAAATGTGAAGGCGATTCAATGTCAGCCGTTTACCAGTCCTTAGAAATAAGTTCTGAATTGTAATGAACAGAGGAACACCATGAATAAGCCTGAGTTTTTTATCACTCCCGGTTATGGGGAATATATGCTGAATAAATTGCATTACTCGCAAGCAGTAAAAATTGGCGATCGAGTGGAGACATCCGGACAAGGCGGCTGGGATGACAATCTGCAAATTCCCGAATCACTCGCAGACGAGATTGCTCAAGCATTTCAGAACGTAGAGCGAACCTTAGCGACTGCTGGTGCGAGTTGGGAGCATGTTGTTCACGTTAATTCTTATCATGTTGACGGGTTTCCCCCAGAGGTGAACGAGGTGATGGTCAGGCTATTTCATCATTATATGCCCGAGCGCGCCCCAATTTGGACAGCGGTAGGAGTCGCGGCGCTTGCACTACCAGCGATGCGGATCGAAATCCGCGTGACTGCAATTGTTCCGTGAGCTTTGCATCAATGGTAGCAGAAACCGCTTCGTTAAAGCATCCACTTGAACAGAGGAGAGATTGAGATGTCAGAGAACAATAAAGCAATCTTAGCAGCGGCAAACGCGGCGATCGCCCAAGGCAACTATGAAGGATTCTTGTCGTTCTGCGCCGACGACACGAAATGGACATTCGTTGGCGACAAGACATTGAACGGAAAAGATGCCGTTCGTCAATGGATGGCAACAGAGTATGTGGAACCACCTTTGAATATCGTCGCGAACTTAATCGCTGAGGGGGATGTCGTCACGGCACTGGGCAACATCACTCTGAAGGACAAAGACGGGAAGGCCTCTGATTACTCGTACTGCGACATCTGGCGCTTTCGTGGCGACAAGATTGTCGAATTAAGGGCTTTCGTCATCAAAACCGAAATCAAGGATGAAACCAGCAGCGCGGCGTAAATAAATTGACGCGAACCCGATTTGTAATGGACGCAGCATACCGCTGAGGTCTTCCCCACAGCGGATCGGTCTAGCCTGCCGTCATCATTCCGTCGTTGTCAACCTGCCCACGGTTCCGGTGATGGTATCCTTCGTGTGATGCGTCGGACAGACGCGCAACTCGTAAGAATTCAACGAATCATTGTAAGAATCACCAAAGAAATTAAGCATTGGAATCAATACAGTTGAGATAGAAAGAACCAGGAGCATCTAACATGGTCAAAGAGCAAACAGTAGACAAACAAGCAAATGTACAGGCAACCTCCAATCTGACACCTGCTCAGGAAGCCTTGCAAGCACTCTGGGATGAGCATCTGCGGCTTGAGTTTGACGCTCACAACACTGAAGATACTCTCGCCACGATGGTTGAGGATGCTTACGTTAACGACATTCCGGTAATGACTGGGGGAGTAGGGAAACCGGCACTGCGTGAGTTTTATTCCAAGTACTTCATTCCACAGATGCCGCCGGACATGGAGCTGACTCCGGTCTCGCGCACAATCGGGACCAATCAACTCGTCGATGAAATGCTAGTTAAGTTCACTCATACCATCCAGATGGACTGGATGCTACCTGGCATTGCTCCGACTCTTAAACGGGTTGAAGTGGCAGTAGTAGCGATTGTCCAGTTCCGTGATGGCAAGCTAGCCCATGAACACATCTATTGGGATCAGGCAAGTGTATTGGTTCAACTCGGCATGCTCGATCCGAGTACACTGCCCGTTGTAGGGGTTGACAGTGCGCGCAAGGTACTCGATCCGAGCTTGCCCTCAAACGCATTGATCGATCGTGCCAGCGATCGCGACTAAGTGTAAAAGCCAGCAAATATCAATGCCCAAACCCGCCATTTTGCAACCAGGCTCGTACTCATCCTGGTTGTAGGAGGCGCTTCTTATTGCTGGCTCCTACACGTATTGCTCATTGAGTTTTTGACAAAGTGACACAGCCATTCATAACAAGAGGTAACTATCATGATGCTGAAAGACAAAGTTGCTTTGGTGACTGGCGGAACATCGGGCATCGGTCGAGCAACTGCGTTAGCGAAGCTTAACGAAGTTATCGCCTCCGGTGCTGCGGGTGCCAAAGTGCTCTTCTCGGACATACGCGGTGTAGAAGGTGAAGAAACTGCTGATTTGATTCGCGAGACTGGGGCGGAATGCTTGTTCGTGAAATCAGATGTATCGAGTGAGGCGGATGTCCGGGAATTGGTGCAGAAAGCGATAAGCTGGGTACAGCTTGCGCTTCGCGAACGCCACCTACGGCAGACTCGATTGTGCCTTTAACAATGCTGGCATCGATCTTGCTGTTAAACCACTGCACGAACAATCGATCGAGAATTTTGACCAGATCGTGTCAATCAATGCACGAGGGGTATTTCTGTGCATGAAATATGAAATTCAACAGATGTTAACTCAGGGCGCAGGCGCGATCGTGAACAATTCATCAACGAATGGTCTCGTTGCGCTTCCAGGAATCTCTCCCTACGTTGCTAGCAAACACGCAGTGATGGGGCTGACACGATAGCGAAGCGCTGCTGCGAAGCGCAGATCGGCAGCTCTCGACTATGCCAAACACGGCATTCCGATTAATGCCGTCAATCCTGGCCCGATTGCGACCGATCTAATGGCTCGTAGTGCTGAGCAGATAGGCATCACATTTGATGATTTAGGAACGATGGTTCCGATGGGTCGGATCGGTCAGGCAACAGAAATTGCTCAAGCGGTTGTGTTTCTCTGCTCTGATGCTGCCAGCTATATTACGGGACAACCTTTAGCGATCGATGGTGGATATACAGCAAGTTGATTGAAACAGTTCTATCTAGAACATAAAACTATAGCCCTCTACACACAAGGATATGGCGATGCGTAGACTCGTGACTTCACCAGATGCCGTTGGCAACCTCACCTTTCAAGACACTGAAGTTCCTACTCCGAAGGCCAACGAGTGCTTGATTCGCGTCAAGGCATTTTCGATGAATCGGGGCGAACTTAAGCGATCGCAAAATGACCCACTTGGCACTCCAATTGGCTGGGATGTCGTTGGTGTTGTTGAACAAACAGCACAGGACGGTAGTGGTCCACCCACAGGGACAAAAATTGTCGCCCTCTCCATCCGCTCGGAAGGCTGGGCAGAATATGTAGCAATTTCGACTCGCTTTCTGGCTATCATTCCCCAGAGCGTATCATATACCGATGCCGCCACACTGCCCGTCGCGGGGTTAACAGCACTGTATGCAGTGGAAAAGGGATCTCGTTTACTAGGAAGTCGGGTGCTGATCACAGGGGCAACAGGGGGAGTGGGACTCTTCGCCATGCAGCTTGCTCGGATGATGGGAGCCAGCGTCGTTGCCCAAATTCGTCAGCCAGCGCAAGAAGCATTTGTGCGAGATTACGGCGCGGATGAAGTGGTGATGACCGAAACCGGGCAAGAAGCCAAGCAGTTCGCGCCTTATCGACTGATTGTCGATGGAGTAGGAGGTGAATTGGTCGGGAAGCTAACTGCGTTTTTGGCTCAAGGAGGCACCTGCGTTTGTTATGGCAGTAGTAGCGGCAACGAGATGAAGCTGTCCCTGGCAGACTTCTATTCCGAAAATGGAGGACAGCGCACGCTTTACGGGTTCACGCTGTACACCGAAGTAGAGCTGGAAAGTGCTAGTTCTGGGCTGGCTCGTCTGCTGAGGTTAGTTGAGCAGGGGCGGCTCAAAACGCATATTGATCGAGCAGTTTCATGGCGTGAAGCAGACGTTACGTCGGCTGATTTGATCGGGCGCAGATTTTCAGGTAAGGCTGTGCTGCATGTGGACTAATTGTTGTTCATCGGCTGAGTCATGTCAGCCACATAGGAATAGATTATCGCTGAGCTTTATTTACAAAGAATGAAATGAAACGATTTACTTCGTTTACTTTCCTGTATCTCGCGCTGGGAGTTTGTCTAACGGCGATCGCGCTTGGATACCCAAACCTGAGTTCGAGTCTTCAAACAAACTTGTTGATCAGTGCAGGAGCGTCCTACATCGTCTGCTTCCTCAGCACCTTCTCATTTTGGCGTGAGATGACAATCCGTGTCTATCGCAGACAGAATTCAGTCGTAATTCTCCCCTGGTTGGTGATTGGATTCAATATTATTTGGATGATCTGGGAGGTTCAAAGTCAGAACTGGACGAGTGGCTCAAGCTATGGGTGGAGTTTTAGCGGTTCGCAGCGCGTTGCGGTGAGACCAGTGCTGCAGGAGGGTTTCCCTCCGTAGGCATCTGGCGAACCCGAAGGGGGGTTCCCCCCGTTGTAGCGACTGCGAACCCGAAGGGCGATTGGTACTCCTACCTCTGCACCTAAACCTCGGGGAAAATCCCTTGGGTGGACACCAGGTAAAGCCCGTACCCGTAGAATCCGTTATCCAATTGTTAAAAAGACTGCAACAAAGCCTCTGAAAGAGCAACAAAAATCTGCTTAATCTCAAATATCTTTATCTTTGAAGCTTGTGTTTTATTAACTCAGCCCTACTGGGTCGTTTCTTATTGCTTAGTCTAAACTCCAGTAACCGCAGATAACCCTCTATTTTTTGACACCAGTACATTCCCGCCTTCGTCCTAGTACAAAATAACTATTTTTTGGCGATCGCCTGCTTTTAGTCTAAACACCAGTTGTTTAATAACAAAGCAAAAAACCACCTACATTTTCTTTAGGTGGGTATTGATTTGTGGCATTGTATTAAACTTCTTTTATAAGCAAATGTATCAAGGTTTTTGAGGGAAAGAAGGTGCCTGAATTATGCAGGGTTTAGTGTCACATTTTTGCTTATAAAGCATATTGACATAGGATTCTTGCCAAGTGAGGGGAATTTCCAACAATGACAGTGTTCCTGTAATTCCCAATCCCAGAAAGATTAAAAGGGCAATGCAATTCAAAGCGATGTGAACCTTACGCCAGCGATTTTTCTTGTCTTTATAGATTTCTGGCAAAATTGCTAAAGAAAAAATCATCAACAGGGCGGCGATTAACCCATAGTAGTAATGAGAGATATACCACTGATTAGTTTTGCGATAAACACCATCCTGACAACCAAGTACCACTAAACCCATCCCAGTTAGAGTAGCAAATATAGCACGCCAATTTCGTTCTCTTGTTTGATAGAGTAGAATCAAGGAAGCAAGAGTAGCAGCAAATAATAGTCCAATAAAGATGACTTGAAAGGGTGTTTTAGTCCAAATATTTTTGTCTACAATTTTACTAAAAATAGCGTAAGCTAGAGCTATTAAAACAATTCCTACAACACCACCTGTCAAATAGCGACCTAGCTGGACATGCTCCTGTCCTGCAACTGGGGTAATTTTACTTTTACCCGTTGCCTTAGTTTCCAATCGGCGCTGACGAGTCTGTAAAGCGCGGTTGACGACAATACCGATTAAAGGGAAGACGACAATCACAGCGATCGCTGGATGCAACAGCAAAATCGCATCTCTCAATTCCATAGCAAACCTCTGTTTTGAAGATATCTACAGCAGAATCATTCGTCAGGAGTCATAATACAGAATGCATTCTGTACAACGCTCAGTTCAATAGATGGGTTGAAAACTCCAGCGTGCTTCGGCTCCGCTCACGGTAAACTGTCTACACGGGAGCCAGTTCTTTATATGAGCAGTTTGAATACCATACATTTGATTCTGACTCCTGGATTTTTCTTCAATGAAACCGCTAACTATGCCTGCCTTCGCTACGCAAACGGGCATGCGGTATTCTGACTTTTGTTGATAATTATTTAACTTCGTTCGGAGCAAACGCAGTAATTTTGCCTTTCTTAAGTGCAACTATCACGTCGTAAGTTGCACAGTAGGAAATTGTGATATCGTTAGCTTTGTTGTAGAGATTCACAACCATGCCTGCACCTCCTGGTTGTACGGCAATTGGCTCAAGATCGCCAAAAAAGTAACGCCGCAGCTGGTCACCACTACCAAACTTACCTTTACTTTTGGTAAGCATCTCAATTTTTTGTTGAGTCGTCAAGCCAGTGACATCTTTCATGTTTTGTTTTCTTTCCTGGGCTGATGCTTGAACCAGTGAAGGATTCACAAAGCTTAGTGGAGCATCCCAAACCGTAACCAAACCAGCGAGGGCAACAGTTGCAAGTAGTGATGAAGCAAGTTTCATTGTGACTCCTTATCTTTGATTTATCTCAACTGTCCAAAGTATCCCAGTTGGTAGTGAGACTCATCTGAAACCAAACCATGAATTTTCTGAATTTATCCTTGGAGAAAATTCAATTTTTACTCAGCTTTTTCTCAGATTCACCTCACCCTGAGTTAAAGAGAAAAGTTCACTATCGTTAACAGTGCTTTCATAACAATGGTGTTATTGTGACCAGATACAGAAGAACACATCGTCTTATCCCAAGAATTCCAGGACAAATCTATCTCTGGCTAGCAATGCTGATTTTTGGAACATCTAGCGCAGTGACTCGGAAGTTGACACAAATCGGTGCCCAAAACTTTATGGGCGATCGCAATCCAATTTCTCTATGTAATGTTTTGTTCGTGGGAAACCTGTGTGCCTTGATAATTTTCATAGCAATTTACTGGCGACAGTGGAATCTTAGGGCTTTGAAACAACTATCAAGGAAGGATTGGTACTGTCTTGTGGCAATAGCGATTCTATCTGGAGCACTTGCCCCTGGTTTAATTTTCCAGGCATTGGCGTTAACCCAAGTTAACAATGTCATTTTAGTTGGACGTTTGGAACCGCCGCTGACTCTGGCTTTATCACTTTGGTTGTTGAAGGAACGGGTGAATCTTTGGGAAGTTATGGGAGCGATCGCCGCGTTTGTCGGCGTTATCCTAACCATCATCCTTCAACCCCCAGGACAAACCATGATGAATATGGGGGGTTTCAGTGTGGGCATTGGGGAAATTTTGGCAGCCGCAGCAGCCGTGGCATCAGGCGCTTCCACGATTATTGGCAAACGATCTCTCGCCAAAATTCCTTTGGGAATCTATAGTATCTTTCGTACTGCTTTGGGAACCTTAATCTTTTTCTTTATTGCTTTAGAGCTATATGGCAGCAACCATTTTATGGATGTGTTCTCGCCTTTCCTATGGCAGTGGATGTTTGTGTATGCTGCGGTGATTGTGGTGCTAGGTCAATTTTTCTGGAGTATGGGCTTGAGAGCTTCGACGGTGTCTATGGCTTCTTTAATTGGCTCGTTTTCTCCAATCGTAGGAATCTTGGCAGCCTATTTCATTTTAGGCGAAGCCCCTACCTTCGCTCAATATGTCGGCGGCAGCGTTATTTTAACTGGCGTCTTATTGAGTCAAATTGGCAAAAGGCAAGAAACTTCTCGCACCACTGTATTTTCCGGCATGGATTCTACCCAAGGAGAACAAGAGGTAGAAACTGGTATGGGCTTTAAGGGTATGTGAAAAATGATAAGTCTTTAACCGGACATGATATCACCCGTTATCCAACTCCAAACACAACTGCCGAAAATGGTCGCCCCTTTGTTCAAAATTAGCGTATTGGTCGAAACTTGCACAAGCAGGAGATAGCAGCACCACAGATGCTTGATAGTGTTTTGCTAATTCTGCTGATTTAGGAACCGCTTTTTCCATTGTTTCTACAATTTCGTAATTCTGATATCCTTCTTGTTGCAATTGTTTAGCAAAAGCCGGTGCAGCAGTGCCAATCAGCAATACACAGGCGGCTTTGTCTTTAATTTTTGCTATCCAGCCAGTGTCATCACCTGCTTTGGCTTCACCACCAGCAATTAATATAACCGGACTTTTGACTGAGACTAAGCCAACTTCAGCAGCGTCGTAGTTAGTGGCTTTGCTGTCGTTAATAAAATCAATGCCTTCCCAAGTACAAATGTGTTCCAAACGATGAGGAACACCAGGAAATCCATTTACACCACGAACAATAGCATCTTGATCAATTCCCGCTAAACGCGCGGCTGCAACTGACATCAGTAAATTTTGCTGATTGTGTTCTCCTACCATCCGTAAAGCAGAAACTTCCACAATGCGTTCGGGTTGAGAGTTTGCATTCAACTTTTCTACAACCCAGCCATCTTCAATGTAATAGCCTTTAGAACCGATTAAATCATCTTTACCTTTGACACTTGTCCAATAGGCGTCAAACCAATCACTTGCACCGACTTTCCTTAAATATGGATCATCACCGTTAAACACTTGTAACTGAGACTGACGCAGCAGATGCGCTTTGATGTTGTAGTAGTTCTCTAAGGTTTTATGGCGACTGAGGTGATCTGGCGTGAAAGTTGTCCATACACCGATGCGAGGCGCAAGAGAAGAAGATGATTCTATTTGATAGCTACTAAGTTCTGCAATCACCCAGTCTAGTTGATTGTCAGATGATGAGGGGGAGACTTGTGAGTTGGTTTGTCCTGCATTCTCCACAGACAGCGCAACCTCACAGGCAGCGTAGCCAATGTTACCGCAGGCGGGAGCGTTTAATCCTGCTTGTTGAAAAATTGCGGCAATTAAGGCTGTGGTAGTGGTTTTACCGTTTGTGCCTGTAATTCCCACCCAGGGGACGGATTGCAAATGCTGCCAAGCGAGTTCCATCTCGCCGATGGTTTCAATACCTAATTCTCGTGCCTGAATTAACACGGGTATATCCCAAGGCACACCAGGACTAACTACTATCAGTTGAGGTAAGTCTGAATCATTGAGTTCTAAAGAGTACCCCAATTTAACAGTAATTTGTTCTATGGCAAGTTCTTGTTGTTGCTTTAGGAAGTCTAAGGAGGTGTTGCGATCGCCGAGTTCCACCTCCCAACCTTCCCGTTTCAACAATCTCGCCGCAGCAATACCTGATTTTCCTAATCCAATGACGTGGGCTTTGGGCATAGACTGTGGCAGAGGTCCCTGGTTAAGCACCATTATGGTAGCGTTTATTTTCAATAATCACACAACTTTTTTTTACTCATGCTACAAATTTTTGACTATCGCCCCAAAATCCGCTAAAACACGAGCATGGTTACGAAGTAATCCGAGTAAATTTAACCGATTGCGTTTGATTTCTGGATTGGAGTCCATAACTAAAACGCTTTCCGCACCGTCAAAAAAGTTGCTAACGGTGGGGGTAATTTGCTCTAATCCTGTTACTAGCTGTCCATAATCTCGTGACTCTTGTGCAGCTTGAGTTTGTGGCACTAATTCCACAATCGCATTGTAAAATGCTTCCTCGGATGATTTTTGGAAGAGTTCTTTACGAACACTAGTTTTAGGGTCAAGTTGTTTTGTATCCAAATCTCCTTGAGCCGCTAAACGAGTGGAACGATTCACTGTTTCGTAGATGTTATCTAATGTACCATTGGCGCGGATTTTTTGTAGGAAAGTTGCGCGATCGCCCACATCCAATAAATCCTTCAACGCCCTTTGTGTATATTCTCGGTCATTTTCTCCCAAAACAGCATTCACTAAGTCATAGTCAATGTGTTTTTCTTCTTGCAGTAAAGTACGGATGCGTTGCAGGAAAAATTCTTGTAACGCAGCAACTAATTGATTCCCATCTTTGTGATATTCACTCGCGAAATCTGTTGCAACTTTTTCCAGTAACTGTTGTAAATTGATAGGTAGATGGGCTGCCCATGTGATATTCACGACTGCATTTGCTGCCCGTCGCAAAGCGAAGGGGTCAGAAGAACCCGTGGGTATCATCCCCAATCCAAAGATACTGACTAATGTGTCAAGTCTGTCTGCCAAACCGACAACTTGTCCTGTTAAAGTTTCGGGTAATATGTCATCTGCCGAACGAGGTAAATAATGTTCAAAAATTGCCGTTGCAACTGCTTCCTCTTCTCCACTTGCAAGAGCATATTTTTGTCCCATAACTCCCTGTAATTCCGGGAATTCATACACCATTTGACTGACCAAATCAGCTTTACATAAAAGAGCTGCTCTTTGGATGTTTTCGCGTTCTTTTTCGCTTAATTGCAACTGTTCTGTGATTTGTGCGGCAATTTTGCAAATGCGGTTGACTTTCTTTCGCAGCGAACCTAAATCCTCTTGAAAAGTGACGGTTTCCAATTGAGGTAAAAAGCTTTCTAAAGGTTTTTCTAAATCAGCATCGTAGAAAAAGCGACCATCGGCTAAACGTGCACGAATGACTCTTTCATTTCCCACAGCAATGATGTCTGATTTTGTGGGGTCACCGTTAGAGATTGTGACAAAATTAGGTAGTAAGTCTTTGGTGTTTGAACTTTGGAACACAGGAAAATAACGCTGATGACTTACCATCACAGTGGTAATCACCTCTGTAGGCAAGTTCAAAAACTCTGATTCAAATTTACCAATAACAGCTGAGGGAAATTCTACAAGATTTGTGACTTCCTGCAATAAATCTGGGTAAATTTCTACATAACCGCCTAACTTTTGGACAGATTCTTTGACTTGCTGTGTGATAGTATTTGCGCGTTCATCGGGATCAACGACGACATATCCAGAGCGAAGCGTGGTGACATAATCAGATGCGTGGGATATTGTCACAGGTTCTGGATGTAAGACGCGATGAGTTTGGGAAGTGCTATCGCTCTTTACCGTCTCAGAACCATTATCCAATTCTATTGGCAGCACCGCCTCATCTAACAAAGCAACAATCCAGCGGATGGGACGAGAAAATGTCTTATCCCCATCACCCCAACGCATCAACCGCTTTCCTTCGAGTTTGAAAATCCATTGAGGAACAAGTTCTGTTATTATCTCAGCAATTGGACGACCGGGGGTAAGTTTCCGGACAAAGACAAAATCTCCCTTCTCAGTCGGGCGAACTTCCAACGCAGAGACTTCCACACCTTGCTTTTTAGCAAAGCCTTGTGCTGCTGGTGTTGGGTTCCCATCTTTAAACGCTGCTTGTGCGGGGGGACCTTTAATTTCTTCTTCGCGATCCGCCTGCTGCGAGGGTAAACCTTTGATGAGTACCGCTAAGCGGCGGGGAGTTCCGTAAACTTCCACAGCATCGTAAGTCAGGCTGTTTTCTTCCAGAGTGTGAGGAATGCGAGATTTCCACTGCGAGACAGCGCTACTCAGGAAACTTGCAGGGAGTTCTTCTGTACCAACTTCTAATAAAAATGAAGGCATAGGACTATTTTTCAAGGAAAGCTGGGCTTAATTATATTAGTCAATTGAACCAGTTTACCGTGCTTGTTATGCTTCTGTTTCAAATGCAACACCTTCATACAGCAATTCAATAGGAAACTCAAATTCAATACTTGATAGAGTGATAATATCGTAAGCAGTGTAGGGATAGTAAAGCCACATTCTTCCCTCTCCCCGACAGAAACGCTCGATGGAGATTTTTTCAGAGTCTATCAATATATACTCTTGCAAAGTGGGGATTTTTAGATAATCTGTGAATTTATCACCCCTGTCTTTGCCGCTTGTACCTGGGGAGAGGACTTCCGCAATGAGTTTAGGAAATTGAATAAATTTGCGGGCGTTGAGGTCTTGAGGATCGCAACTGACGATAACATCAGGATAGTAGTACTGGCTTTGGGGACTGAGTTGTACTTTCACGTCTGACACATTCACCCGACAACCTCTAGAACGCAGATGTGGGCGTAAGGGAGTGTAAAAGTTAAGTGCAATGTCATTGTGGGGAATTGTAACACCTGTCATGGCAAAGACTTTGCCGTTGACGTATTCGTAGCGAACGTCTTGCTGAGGTTCCCATTCGAGATATTCCTCGACGGTCATTTTTTGGGGTTGTTGGGTGACAGCTAGCATAATCTTTGAACGCCAGGACTTTTTTAGGTTTGGTTTGATTGTAGCGTTCTGGGTGAGGGTGTTAGTTCGTCAGAACCGTCCTTGGGCTAATTTGCAGAAGTCAAACATAGCTAGTACTCGCGCTTGTCTTTATCCAATAGTTTTACGCATCAGGTCTTACTTGCTGTGATAAAAACAAAGCGGTCTGAGAATTTAAGAATAGATTGCTGGGCATATTTTTGTTCCATTTCAGCTAGACCAAGAGCAAGTTGTTCATCATCAAAAGTTGAAAGCAAAGACATATAACGATTTTGTACCATCTGCAAATATTTAGACTTAGGAATTGCCAAAGGATATTCTACAAAATCCACCGCTACATGAAAACCAATTTTTTCCAGTAAGCTAGCAAGATTATTATAATTGGGTTGGACTTCTTCATATTTACGCAAAGCTTTACTAAATAACGGGTAATCAATTTTTGGCGGAAGAAGTATTAGCAGTAAAATACCACCACAGGTCAATCTTTGGAAGAGATTACTTAATAACAGTTTTTCTTCATTAATATGATGCATTAATTCCTTAATAATAATTTTATTGTATGTTCTAGACGAAGCCGAAAAGTTTATTGCATCCATTTCCACGCATTTATACTTAAGATTATTAGGGATTTGCTCAAGCATCTTGTTCGAGGAGTCCACACAGATAATCGGATTATATAACTGCATCTGATTGTTAATTTCTTTAGCGTATATTCCTGTACCACATCCTAAATCTATAAGTATATCTGTATTTTTTAGACATAAATGTTCAATGATTTCGTTAGTAATAAACTGAACAAAATCCTCTGAATAAAACCATAAATCTTCATACATACCTGCTATTGTTTGATAATGATTATGAATAAGTTCGCTCATATAATCTTAGAAAAAGTATTTGGACGACGCTACAGGCTGGTTTCGCTTCGCATCTACGCACTGGTGAGTGAGTCCAAGGGAAGCGATAGCCTACCTCTGTGACAAACACACCCACTTAAGTTAACCTATATTTGGATGCCTAAGCCAGGAAGTCGCCCTCCTGACTCGGCTACAAAACCGTGCATGAATCGTTAGATTCACACGGCTCCTCAATGACTTGGTGTTTGTCAAACACACCTATAAATTCCGAGTTAGAAGGGATTAAGGTGATAATCCTCATCTATCTCTGGAACTTTAATGGCAACATTATCTGCTGCCGTTTTAGCATCGTGGCAATGTCCGTGGAGTAATTGAAGGTTGTCATAACTGTCCTTACCGCCTTTTGAGCGAGGAGTTTTATGGTCGATTTCCATCAAATCTCCGTCGTGGAAAAATAGTCCGCAATGGGCACACTTTCCTTTTTGCATTTTCAAGAGTGTTGCCACCCTCGTTGGTGCTTCGGGATGTTTACCCATTCTAGAACTCCAGTAAACCCAATCACCATCGAATGGGCTTCTGCTTCCTTGCACTTTTGTGTGTCTCACGATAGGAGTTTCGCGGTGCTTCAGGAGGCGAATTCCCCGATTAATTGATGTGAATACCCAATTATCAGACCCAATAGTTTGCCAATATTTTTGACAACTCCATTGAGAAGATTTATTGGGGTGGCGATGTTCTGCCCATGCTTTCAATTGGCTAAATAGTATTGAATCAGCTTTGTTGAATATGCGTTTACTAACGACACTTGCGTAATAGGATGTCCATCCACGAATGATGGGATTTAAGTGAGCAATTAAATCAAACTGAGGTACTGACTTATGGCTCTCAATCACTTTCCCTATCTGATACGTGTGTGCATTTAGTTTTGCTTTGCTTGGGGTAATTATGGTTTTGAAACCGAGTAATATTCCGCCTCTGTTTTTACCACTATGACCTTTGCCTACAGCAAATTGTCTAATGGTGAAACCCAGAAAATCAAAACCTACGTTATCTTCATGCTTATTAAGAGTATGAGATATCCGCGTTTTACTTGGTTTCAATTCCAGTCCAATTCCGCTTAACCACTCCGCAATAATCTGCTGACATCTTTGAACAACGGTAAGGTTTTCGTGTAGGATGACAAAATCATCTGCAAATCTAATTAAGCTTATTGCCTGACGGTTAGCCGTTTTACTTCCGGGTAACGTGAGAGCAAATTGTTTAATTTGATTCTCCATACCGTGGAGGGCAATATTCGCTAACAACGGCGAAATACATCCGCCTTGTGGCGCACCCTCGGATGTTCTGCTGTAGGTTTTCTGCCTATTAGAATAGGCAGCAAAATCAATCACTCCCGCTCTTAACCATTCGCGAATTTGTCGGCGAATGGTGGGGAATGTGTTTAATTTTGACAGCAGAGCATTGTGGTTAATTCGGTCAAAGCAACGTGCAATATCGGCATCCAACACGTATTTAGGCTTAAACCTAATTGTGAGGAATATTGCCTCAATTGCATCATGGGCGCTTCTTCCCGGTCTAAACCCAAACGAGTTCCCCTCAAAGCGGGCTTCCCATTCTGGTTCTAGCGCTATTTTGACTAACGTCTGCAAGGCACGGTCGTAAATTGTAGGTATCGAGAGCGGTCTTTTTTCCCCCTCTGAATCAGGTTTGGGTATCCACACCCTTCGAGTAGGTGCAGCTTTACTCCCTAATCTCAGGGATTTTACCAAGATGAGACGTGCTTTTGGGGATAAGCTTTTCAGCCCATCCACTCCTGCCGTCTTCTTACCTCGGTTCTCTTGTGTTACCTTACGCACCGCTAAACACTTGGCTGACCAGGAATGTACCAGAGTTTTCTGGAGTTTTTTGACTGTTTTGACATCACCACGCTGCGAGGCTTTGTAGATGCGTTTTTGCAACTTGAATACTTTCCTTTCTAACTTTCGCCAGGGGATAGCATTCCATTCCACCGTAGTCTTGAAACTCGTTTTAGACGTATACATTGCTACTTATACCTCTACAATCCAAGTCACCGTGTCTCCGTCTGCATATCCCTTGCATTACCAAGGGCATTAGCTTCTGAGACAATCCTTCTCCCACATAGCTTCCGGTCGGCTACCTACTCAAGAATTCGACCAATTCTTGAGAGCATATGAGGGGTTTACTTCGTTCCCAAATTTCCGTTTGACGCTGGTTTTAGGATTCTCTCTCTTCACCGGGTTTCTTGTGAGTGCTTATTGGTCTGCCGCTAATCAGCCAATCACCAATCCTTTCCCTTTTGGGTCAAGCCTAACAGCCTTTTGGCTTGTTTTGCATTACGATGATTCAGTCGAGAGATTTGTATTCCTATCCATGACCAACTATGCTAGGCGGGATTCCACATTAGGCTAGCAGTTACCACCATGATTCCCCGCTTCACCCCAACAGATAACCATTCTGCTGAAATGGGGGACTCGCTGTCACTCCTGCACCTGGAGGGATGGAATTACACCATCACGAAAAGTTGAGTTATCAAGGTTCAGTTGAGATTTCTCCCTTCTTTATACCTTGCCTGTCATCCCCGAGTGTTTCTACTCATTTCGACAGAACGAATCACACTTGCGGCTCGCAAACATAAACGCTCCGGCTTGCAACCAAGACAAACAGAAACTCTATGTAACGTTTTATCCCGAAAGTATCAAAATATTAAAAGCTACGGAGAATGCGAGTAAAGCTATTGATAGTGCGATACCGTCTTGATCGAACGCGGTTTATGGGGCGAAATTGAGAAAATGGTTCAAAAAAAATAACTTGGGAAATTTTCCCAAGTTTGTAGAAGCACTGGAGGTGCATAGTACATATGAAAATCCCCACCAGATGATGGTAGGGAATATTGTGTATCTTTTTTCCTTTTATTTATTAGGGCTAGCCCAAAAGAATTTATGCACCTTGCTCATGCATTTTAGGCTTTAATATTGAATCCGGGTGCATCGGAATAATTAAGTCGTAGTCAAAAGCCACCAGTAGCAGGCGATCGCCTTGCTGGAACAATTACCAGGAGAATCTTTAGTAAATTACGATAAATCAAGCCAGATCATTGATATTACCAGCACTATCCTGCTTACGGAAAACCAAGACCAAATTACAAAGCAACTCGTTTTTTTAGAAAAAATCTCCGAGTACGTAGAAAATTATCGTTACTTTAATACCTACTTCACTGACACAAACAACCAAACAACCATTCCACCCACCGAACCCCTCATTCACGGACAGACTTATTCATTATTTATAAACATCAGCCCAGAACCACAAGGAATAGATAGCGAACCAACCCCATTCCCAGATACAGCTTTAGCTCAAGTATGGAATGAACAAGAAACCCTATCTCTGGATGTAGTCGTGACTTCCAAGGATTTCAACATTAATACAACTATCAAAAAACTATCTTTACCTCGCACTGGTGCATCTGATAACGTCCAATTCACAGTCAAACCTAACAAATTTGATGGTCGTGGTTACATCCAAGTGGAATTGTTTTATCGTGGCTACCTACTTCAATGCAAGCAACTAATAATCCTGATTATACCTGTACCAGGTGCAGAAATTCCTGAATCCTTGCGTCCTCCCCAAAGTAGCCGCATGACTTTTACCACAACTGACTTACTCACTAACGAACAACTTGCACAACTCCCCGAACGAGTGTTAACTGTGGAGGTAGAACTTGATCAAAGAGATGGCAGTATTGATTTTCGCTTTCTTGATAGAACCCAAGGTAGTAAAGAACTGGCGTTTTACGATACAACCTTGCAACCTGCTGCATTGGGGAGTGCGATCGCCGGAATTCGCCAACAACTACACTCAACTTTAGTCGATGGATATTGGGGACAAGTCCAGGGAAGCATCGAACAACTTAACACCTGGCTTCCAAAATTAGCAGATGTCGGACGAGAACTCTATCGTCAACTTCTACCACAAAATCAAGATAGTTTATTAACAGATGACCAAGGAGAAACATTACAAGCTGCCCTCCAACCAAATACAGTGATTCAAGTCAACCCAGTGTTAGGAAAAGTAACAATTCCTTGGGCGCTACTGTATGAGCGGAAAATAAAAACTAGCAAACAGAATCGGGTGTGTGATCGCTTTACTGAACATGACTTAGATTGTACAAATTGCCCCAATAAAAGTGACCCAAAATTTATTTGCCCTCATGCTTTCTGGGGTTATCGCTATTCTATCGAGCAACTACCATGTTGGGCTAGCAGTAAACATAATTCTCCCGTGGCGTTAGTACGACAAATTAAAAATAATCAACAATTGCAACTGAGTTTTAACGTCTATCGGGATTTTCAACTTTGGCAAGAACATTTACCCAAATTAGAAGCTGCTGGTTCAATAAATATACTATCTGCGGAGGAAATGTTAAAGCTAGAAAGCATTTGGGAGGAACATGGCAATGTATTAGATTTAATATACTTCTACTGCCACGGTGGTTTAGAGGAAATGCCAAAAAGACCGTATTTAGAACTCAGCGATGAGCGAATTTACAGCAATTTTCTGGAATGTTATGAGTCAACTTGGCAACATCACCCGTTAGTATTTCTTAATGGCTGTGCAACGGGAGATTATAGTCCGGAAAGCTATGTCAGCTTGATTGATGATTTTTTGAACGCGGGAGCAAGTGGAGTTGTTGGTACAGAATGTCCTGTGTCAGAACCTTTTGCTGAATACTACGCGACAGAGGTATTTAAGCGACTGTTTGCAGGTGAAACAATGGGACAGGCGATGCTTGCAGTGCGGCGAAAATTGCTGCAACAGCAGCATAATCCTCTTGGCTTGGTTTATTCTTTATATGCTGCCCATGAGATTGCTTTAGCCTGTTCAATATCACAATTATAATATGTATGAAACGCTGGATTTTTGCTGTTGTCTGTTTGTTGCTTATTTGTCCCACATCTGCTTTAGCCCAAACTAATATTACAGTCGATGCTAAAGATAATCCTTTACAGATAAAAGGTTGGTTGAATGAGGAAAATACCCTTGTAGGTAGCATACGTCTTTCTGCTCCAGCAAAGGTAGAACAATTCACTTTTTTAGCTTCTGACTTGAAGCGTCAAGAAGGTGATGAAATTATTAGTCGTCAGCAAGTATCATTTCTAGGTGAAACTAAATTACAACCTGGTATACCCAAAGATTTCCAAATAAAAGTTAGTAATCCTCAATTACCAGGAACATATAAAGGACAAATTCAAGTACAACTTCCTGCTCAAAAACCACAAGTTATTGATATCAGCTTATTAGTAAAAGCTAGACCAAAACTAACACCTTTACGAGGAAACGAACAAGTACAGTTACAATTAACCCAATGTAGTTGGTGGTTAGATTGTGGATTAGCACGTTTATTATTTCCAACCAGTGCATTTTTAGAAAACTGGAATTTAGCTTTTGACAACACAGAAGATGCATCTGTAACAGTTACGAGTGCTGAGGTGTTTTTAAAAGGTGAACAAACAGGCTATCAGTTAACTTCTGACCAAATCAAAATACCTAATATTCCCCAAACTTTAAAAGCCGACCAAATTGTCAAAGTCCCCTTAACTTGGGAAAAAGCCAAAATTCCCTCAGACCGCTATACAGGAGCCGTTTACTTAAGTTTATCAGGTGCAAGGGAACGTTTAATCATCCCAGTTAACTTGACGATGCGAATTGCACCATTAACACCATTACTGGTGTTATTTTTGGGCATTCTTTTGGGCAGATTAATTAAATATATGCAAGAAAAGGGTATTCCCCAAACTGAAGCTCTAGGTAAAGTTAAGGAATTAGAAAAGCAAGTTGCTGTGATTGACGCAGAAGACAAAAAAATTCTCATTCCGATGCTATCCAAAGCCGAGCAGTTGGTGCAGCAGATGAAATTGGAAGCAGCAACAACGCAACTAGAGAAAGTTACTGCTCGTTGGGAATGTTTACAACAGTTACGCACTATAGAACAAAAGTTAGAATCCTTCAAAACTCATCCCCAAGTTCAGGGAAACAATGGTATTCTGCAAAAAATCAAAAACGTGCGGATGCAAATTGATTTAGAACAGGACGAGCAAGTAAAAAATTTACTGGAAGAATTACAGCAAGATGTCGCTGAGTTGCAATTTCCAACAATGATGGGACAAGATAAGACATCCATAAAGTTGTTAGAAGTGACTAAGGGGGTAAAAGATGCTGTTGCAGCTGTTGGTAGTACAGCGAAATCTAATGTGAAAAAACCTGTGGATAAATTGGTGCTGTGGTTGCAGAAATCCCTGATTTTCTTATCTGGAAGTGAGTTTCGTACTCAAGCAACATACTGGTTTGCACGACCATTGTTTTCTCTAGTGTTGTTGGTTGGTTTATCGGTGGTGGGGTTGCGATCGCTTTACATGCAAAAAGGGTCAACTTTTGGTGCTGACCCTTTTTCTGATTATTTAGGATTATTAATTTGGGGTATGAGCGCAGATGTTGCGAGTCGGAGTTTGAGTAATTTGACGGGAGGAGATGAGAAAAAACAAGAAGCCGCAACGTCAGATAGATTGAACAGTTAGTCTGGAATCAAGATCAAACAAAACGTAGGGTTTCCTAGTATTCCTACTTGCATAACGTGAATCTAGACTTTCAGCCAAAGTAGCTGTCATGAACTGCAAACCACTGAACACATGAAAATATTTCTCCGTGACTCCCTGACTCCTTATTTTCAAGAATGTCTTTTCCCTAAACCCCTACACCGTTCGGCTGAGCGCTCACAGCGAAGCTCTTAGACCGCTACGTCCATCTTTAAGCTAGATGTAAGCAGCAGACACAGCACAAGTTGCTTGTTTTCTCTCCTTATCACATCCGCGACTCTTGAAAGAGGTTGATTTTGGGTGCCTAACTTTTAATAAAGTGCTTCTTCCTTGTGGGTTTCGATGGTACAGTCAGACGTTGGATAAGCAATACAAGTTAGCACATATCCAGCTTTGATTTGGTCATCATCCAAGAAAGACTGCTCAGACTGGTCAACTTCACCTTTTGTGATTTTACCTGCACAGGTAGAGCAAGCACCAGCACGACAAGAGTATGGTAGGTCAAGACCTTGTTCTTCAGCAACGTCTAGAATAAATTCATCCTCTGGTACTTCAATTGTTTCGTTCAGCCCTTCAGCTTCGTTGATCAGTGTCACTTTGTAACTAGCCATTTTGTCATCCTCTGTTTTGCAAACGGATCGTATAAGTTATCCTGAAGCAAAGACAACGACTCATCTTATCCGATCAGCCGTTGGTTAAAATTTGCTTCACTTCTGATACTACGAGAAAAATAAAAGTATGTAACCAAAAATTCAACTCGATTAGTAATGAAATTTTGTGAGTTCTTAAATATAAGTTTTGTTTATAAAAAGGAGCCTCAACTTCCTAGATTTTTACAGCGTTTTTTAATTGATTTGACTATACCACTATCTACTCCCTGACTCTGTGGTTTCCTCCCTATCTCAAACGTATATCTGCATATCTAAAAATTGCTGTAAATAATCAACCAGGAGCATACACTTCCCTGCGTCCTCCTTGCAAGCTGTTCTAAATTCAACTTGGATAGTTTTTCGCCTGAAACCTTTGGATGGCTTGGCTGACTTTGGAAAATTAGATGTGGTTTCGCCTAATAACGGTGAATCTAGAGAGGCGGTTAAGTAATAATGGTTGACAATGCAAACACAATCTGTCTTTAGAGCTTTTGTACTTTCACTCACCAAGGTGACTTGCTTGTAACCCGCCCAATTACATCAGAAATTGGATATACACAAACATAGCACTGAGTCAATTACGAATACGTGACCGAGACCCTAGATTTATTGCCAAAGTAAGTATAAGCAACAGACCAGACATAGTAAAGAGAAATCTTCTCTCTTTACTATGCTGCTTTTTTTCTATTCCTGCTACATCGGTGACTTTTAGGACTTACGCACTCGCGACGAAAAATAAGGCTTTGCGGTTGCTTCCCGGAGGTCGCAATGACAGAATTGGGTTATTTTTGCGTAAGTCCTGACTTTTTGGAAAAGGTTAATTTTTAAGGTGCCTAACCTTTATTCGATATCATCTTTCTTGTTGGTTTCGATGGTGACATCAGAGGTAGGCTTGGCGATACAGGTGAGCACATATCCTTGATCAATCTGCTCATCGTCCAGGAAATTCCCATCAGACTGATCAACACTACCTGATTTAATCAAACCAGCACAGTCAGAGCAAGAACCAGCGCGGCAAGAGTATGGCAGATCAATGTCTTCTTCTTCAGCAAGGTCTAGAATGTATTCATCATCTCCTACCTCAATTGTTTTTTTTCCTCCATCAGGATCGATCAGTGTGACTTTGTAACTTGCCATTTAGTTATCCTCTATGAATGCAAATGGATCGTATAAATTATCTTAAAGCAAATACAACGCCTTATCTTAACTGGATCAGTCGTTCATTGAAATTGCTTCACTTGTGATATTACGAGAAAAAAAAAAATAAATGTAACTGGAAATAGTAGTATAAAAAATTGCTACATATATCAATCTTAGGTAAGTTGATTTATGTCACGCTTTTTGAATCAAAAATATGAAAATAGGGTTATTTTCACTGTTGATGATTTTTATTTTCAAGATACTAACAATTATAATGTACGATAATTCTACTTTTTCGCAAAAACACCCCATACGAGTGGGTTTGGTTGGCACTGGATATACAGCAAAATTACGGGCTGAAGCATTGCTGCATGATCAGCGCTCCCATTTAGTCGCTGTTGTCGGTCACACACCAGAGAAGACACAAGCTTTTGCTAGAGATTACCAAATAATGGTCGTAAATTCTTGGCAGCAACTGGTGGAGCAAGACAACATAGATTTAGTTATGATTTGTACTGTGACTCGGGATCATGGTATAATCGCTCGGCAAGCACTTAAGAATGGTAAACACGTTGTTGTAGAGTACCCTCTTTCTTTAAACGTGGCAGAAGCTGAAGAACTCATTGCCTTGGCAAAAGCACAAAAAAAATTCCTCCATGTTGAACATATCGAACTTTTGGGTGGATTGCATCAAGCTTTGAAACAACATCTATCACAAGTTGGTCAAGTCTTTTTTGTGCGCTACAACACAACCAAGCCGGAACATCCTGCACCCCGCAAATGGACGTACAATCATGAGCTTTTCGGCTTTCCTTTGATTGGCGCACTTTCTCGATTGCACCGTCTTGTGGATTTGTTTGGTAAAGTTGTCTCGGTCAACTGTCATAACCGATTTTGGCAAATAGAGAAAGAGTATTACCAAAGCTGTTTCTGCGATACTCATTTGTCCTTCAACAGCGGACTGTTAGCCCACGTTGTCTATGGTAAAGGTGAAACTTTGTGGCAGGCAGAACGTAGGTTTGAAGTTCATGGTGAAGATGGCGGATTAATTTTTGATGGCGATAAGGGAGTTTTGGTACAGCGAGGAGAAACAAAACCGATAGAAGTTGGTGCTCGTCGCGGTTTGCTTGCCAAAGATACGACAATGGTGTTAGACCATCTGATTGATGGCACTCCCTTGTACGTCACCCCAGAAGAAAGCTTGTACACCCTCAAGGTTGCAGATGCAGCAAGGCGTTCTGCCGAAATGGGGTTGACTGTCATCGTTGAGGATGAAACCCAACCATAAAAGGATTAGTTGAGTTTCTGTGTTGATCAAACCAATATACAGTTATCCACACAAACACGGCAAACTATATTTATGGGAGATTCTTCTTTAGACGAAATTTGATGAAAAGTGAAACAATTGTTATTCTATCTAACAGAGAACTAGATAAAATGCGTAAGGCTGGACGCTTGGCAGCCGAACTCTTACACCATCTTGAACCACTGGTGAAGCCAGGGATTAGTACTCTTGAACTGAATGACGAAGCGGAACGGTGGACACAGGCGCATGGTGCAAAAAGTGCACCTCTTGGCTACAAGGGTTTTCCTAAGTCAATTTGCACGAGTGTGAATGAAGTCATCTGTCATGGCATTCCTAATGCCAAGCAAATTCTCAAGGAAGGTGACATCATTAATATTGATGTGACGCCGCTTGTTGATGGCTATCACGGTGATACATCCAAGACATTCTTTGTTGGTACCCCTTCCCCAAAAGCCAAAAAGTTGGTAGAGGTGACAGAGGAATGCCTCAGAAGAGGTATTGCTGAAGTTAAGCCACAAGCACGTATTGGAGATATTGGTGCAGCCATTCAGGAGTATGCTGAGGCGCAAGGCTTTTCTGTGGTGCGAGACTTCGTAGGACACGGTGTCAGCAACGTTTTCCACACTGCGCCGGAAGTACCTCATTACGGTATCCGTGGTAAGGGAAAACGTCTGCGACCTGGTATGGTTTTTACCATAGAGCCGATGATTAACGAAGGTACGTGGGAAGTTGAACATTTGGGTGATGGTTGGACTGCTGTGACACGCGATCGCAAACTTTCCGCTCAATTTGAGCACACTCTCGCCGTAACTGAAGATGGTGTTGAAATCCTGACGTTACGGGAAAGTAGGACTTAACTATCGGTATCAAAACTATAAAAGGGATCTGTGTCGTTTTGCCACAGATCCGCCTGGAAAATTAAATAACCGACAGCTGAACTCAATCGTATTGAGTTCTAGGGTAGTGCTTGAGATTTGATGATGCTGGCAATTGAAAACCGCTGAGTTTGCGACTATGGCGGGATTTTTTTTGTGTGGTTTGTGGGATGGCGCAGAGCGATCGCCTATGGCGATCGCCAAGAAAAACACTCTAATTTACCTAGAATAACTACAACCCCATCAAAATTCTTAGCCTGTCTTCGACTGCTGTCAATGTTTCTGGAGACACTGTACCGTTACATAACACCTACCCAAAGCTACCCATAACTTGACTTTTCTGTACAAGTTGACCATGAGGTTTACTTTAGGCTTCGGTTACTTCCTGCTTCGGTGTGGTTCGTTCGGACGAATCCAGTCCACAGGCTAAGACCGTCTAACTGGCGGCTTTACTCAAATTGATTGCAGCGTTTAAATCGCGGTCAATGATGAATCCACAGTGATTACATTCAAACACTCGCTCATCCAAAGTGAGTGTTTCTTTTTTTGTTCCACAGTTAGAACAGGTCTTAGAACTTGGAAACCATCGGTCAACCACAACAAGCTTTGAACCTCGCAAGGTACACTTGTAAGTCAACTGGCGACGAAATTCAAACAAAGACATATCAGCAATTGCTTTCGCTAGTTTGTGATTAGCCATCATTCCTGACACATTTAAGTCTTCAATCACTACTGTACCGTGGTTTTTAGCAAGTAATGTTGTGAGCTTGTGGAGCGTATCTTTACGAATGTTGGCAATTTTTCTGTGAAGTCTAGCAACCTGCATCTGTGCCTTTTCCCAGTTAGCTGAACCGATAATTTTATGCCGATTCAACCACTGCATTCTGCTTAATTTCGCCTCGTACTTTTTGTAGGACTTCGCACCTAATATCACCTCACCGGTGCTGAGAGTCGCCAATGTTTTCACACCAAGGTCAACGCCTACAACGTCTGTATTGTTTAGTTCCTGGGCTTCTACTTCAAGCCGGAAACTGATAAACGATCTGTCAGCTTGACGCGATATAGTACAAGATTTTGGCTTGACTTGAGGTAGGCGCTCGTAGGTTTTGAGTACACCAATACATGGTACTTGAATTTTGTTACTGCTTAGGATTTTGACAGTGCCTTCTAAAGTGAAAGAGTCACGTTTACCTTTCTTTTTGAATTTAGGGACTCCAGCAGTCTTGTTAAAACAACGCTTCCATGCCTCGCGCAAAGCCATTAATGCCTGTTGTGGCGTGGACTTACTGCACTCGTAGTACCACTCGTTCTCAGATTTCACTAATGCTACCAACCACTTATGCAGGTCAATGGCAGTAGGAAATTTAATTTTGGAATCAGAATTGGTTTTGTTATGGTCGAGGATTTGTTTTGTCAGTCCAAGTCCCCAATTCCAAGCGTGGCGAGCTACTCCAGAATGCTTCATTAATGCCGTGCGCTGCGCTTTATTCAATTTTAATTCAGTCTTGAAACCTAATAGCATCTCGACTCGTAGCTGTACATGCTAGAATTCTAGCATGTACAGCTATATTTTATCCGATGCCATTTGCGAAAAATAATAAACATGCTTATCAGCCGCAAGAGAATGAAGCGCTTGATCCAACATCAGTGTGCTTTAAAGTGCGTAAAGGCGCCAGAGCTAAACTTAAAGCCGTCCCCAACTGGCAAGAACGGCTTAGAGAATTTGTTGACCAACTCATCTGTGACCTACCCAAGAATGAGTAATAATGGGTAGAAGTGGGTAGGAATTAAGTTACAGTTTCTCACCCCATCGCTTTTCAAGACGCTCTACAGAAATCGACCTCACATCCTCGCACTTGACAAAACTTTGTACTTTTAATGCTCCCTCTGGCGGGTTCAGTTCTACGTGAAAAGGGATTCCTTTTTCCTTTGAGGTAATCGGTAAGACAACGATCAAACCAGATGCACCTTGATTAAATAAATCGACTGAAATAATCAGACAAGGACGCTTTCCGGCTTGCTCATGTCCTCTGACTGGATTGAGATCTGCTAACCACACCTCCCCTCTGGCAATTTGCGCCACTATTCTTGCACCCCATCAGCCATTGTTTGATCCCATACCTGTCTCTCTGCCTGTTCTTCCTGCCAAAGTGCTTCATTCTGTCTTAAAGCGGCAAACGCTTGATTAGCTTGCACTAAGAATACATGCCTACGGTAATTCTCTATCGCCCTGTCTAACACCGTCTGAATTGTCTCACCAGAGGTTTGTGCCAATTTCAATAAGGTTTCATGGGTAGTTTGGCTAATACTAACAGTTAACTCAGGCATAGCTGTATATTTCAACTTATATAGGCATTGTAGCCAAACCCAAAGCAGCTTCCACTGCATCAGATGATTGTTTGTGGATATGGTTGCTCGAATTGCAAGTCGGCGATCGCAAACTTTCCGCTCAATTTGAGCACACTCTCGCTGTAACTGAAGACGGCGTTGAAATCCTGACGTTACCGGAAGGTAAGGCTTAACTATCAGTATCAAAACTATAAAAGGGATCTGTGTCGCTTTGCCACAGATCCATGTCTATGATGACTCACACAAAAGAATTCGTCAGTTCAAAAATATAGTGTTTTTGGTGTTGCTTGCAATACACAACTGTGGAGGCGTAGCATTTACGTGCTCTATATGATGTGATTCAAATGAGAACCGCTAGAAATACTTGATTTCTAGCAATTTTCCATGAAATTCCAGGATAATTCTTTAAAATAAAGTAATATTTTTTACGTAATTAGGAACAAGAATATAATAATGACTACATTAAATATTAATCAGTTTTAGTTTTAAATTTTACAATAGATACCGTATGAAAAATTTTAGATTAATCCGTTGCCTGGTTTCACTGGGGGCTATTTCAGTTATCTTAAGCACTTCAGGTAAGCTGGTAGCCCAATCAAAAAACACTGGGCTACAAGTACAAGACATAAATACATGTGTGACGGCAAAGAGTCCCTACGGTTTATCTAATTTCCCTTGGTTGCAAAGAAGTGGGGAATTTGCACTCAGCAGAGAAATTTTCTCATACAAATGGGAAGTGTACATTGAAAGTGAGATTGTTTGCAGAGCTAACAGTAAGTATCGAACACTCAGACTAGATGTTGCTATGAGAGATGAAGCCAAGGGAGTGGTGACAATTTCCCTCTACAAGGATGGAAGTCAAGTCAATTGATGGATGATAAAGGTGCGATCGCAGATTACACACAAGCTATTGTGAGGGAATTGTTCGCCAACGTTCTGGCGAGTCAAGTAGTGGTTTATTCCGTATCATCTCTTTAGCGATAGGTACTATTACTTCCTATAGCAGCGACTTAACCTTAAAGATTCCTGGTGTTGGTAGTGCAACTCCAGAAATACGAGTGCAATCGCTGAAAATCAATTACCTTCTGAATGAGGCAAACCTTACACCTGGTTCTTCCAGTTTTCGCGTGTCTACTAGAGTTCTCAAGCAAGCACAAGTCCCACCAGACAGCTTGCGAACTCTCGCTTGGATAAGTTCAGGCACTCAACCTTTCTATGTACCTGTAATCCTAGGACAAAACTCAAGCGAGTATCAGTTTGTCTTCTTTACTGAGCGATCTGCTAGCTTCCCAAAACTTGAAATTGTTAGGGTTAAAGATGGACAGCGCGTTTATAAAAACCCTCGCTCCTCCTCTCAAGCTGCTGGAGAAGTTTTTGTGAATTGGGATGGACGCAAACAACCTGCTGGTCGATACGAACTCCGTATTACTGCACTACAAGAGCAAGAAGGAAAACCACCTAAGCCGTTGTCTCAAGTTATTACTTTTGAACACAATCCGAGTTGGTTCAAATGAGTTGGTGCAGAACTTAAGTTTATTTAACTGAAATGTTCCCACGTAGAAACTGGAAGCTCTTATTCTTAACCTACCGTACTCGACTCCTAAATTTACTGCTATCTCTTGTGAGATTCTTTAGAAATGTATTTAGAAGGAGTTTTCATCGATTTCAGAATTACTTCCAACAAAAAAAATCACCAGCTATTGTTTTAGTTGTACTTCTTGTCCTCTTGGTTGTCACAATCAAGTTGATACTTCCTAGTCCTCAAATTTTTGAAGGTTATTTAACTGTTCAAAAAATGAGTTTGACTAGTGCTCAAGAAAACCAAACGTTGCTCAAAAATATTTAGGGGATTTCTCAAATATCAGTCCAAGGTATCCAAAATCTTACTTTAACAGGCAGGTTTATCAGTAAATCCAACCCATAATTGAATAAATCATTGACCCAGTTAAATCAACTCACCTTTCAATTCAAATCTGAAAAGAGTCGGTGGATAATGATCCCCACAAACTCTAAAGAAAATCAACTGAATTTACTTGACCTTAGATTACAGAAGAATACAAAAGTTGATGCTTTTAGTTATAATCCACAAGGATATAAGCTTTCTCTATCTTTAAAAGATATTCAGTCAGATAATCGAAAATCTAGAAAAACAAATTTCTTGCAACTTAGTCTAGGTCAACAGCCATTAAAGATAGTCATCACAAGTGGTTATTCTCTGCCTCAACTAAAATTACAAGATAATCCTGGTAATCCCAAAGAAATTGAGTTTCTGTATACACCGAACAATGAAGAATTTAAGCTACCAATAACCCAAGCGGTAGATATCTCTGTAGGCTTGCCAAATCCATCAGAAAATGAATCAGAGCAATGGTTTAGAGGTAAGATAGAAGTCACAAATATGAAATTTTATACTGAAGATCAGTCTGGCACTGACATTAGGGACAACTTACGCACTTCCACAATTCTCCGAGGCGAGATTCGTATGGCGGAGCGAGAACTAAAGATGCAGCGCAAACAATTTTTAATGCCAAAACCTGAAACTCCTGGAATTCAGTTAATACGTAGTATAGAATTACCTTCAAATTCATCTCAAGATGCACAAGTCCTCATCTCTGATGGAGCTTTAAAAACTCAAACACCTCCCAAAGGATTAGAAGTACGTTTCTCTGGAGAAGCTCAAAAAATTCAAGTCGGTCTAGATTCTCGATTTCCGGTTGCTAGCATTCAGGCTGGCTTTTTGACAGGTAAGCTTCCAAGTGATATTGTTACTTTCCTCATTTCAGGTCTTGCTTCCATAATAATTACCCTACTAACTTGGCTACTAAGTAATTTTTCCAAATGAGATAAGTAGGTCAACACAGCGCTTTTCAGCTTAAGTTGACACGTATGGGCATAGAACAGCCCCAAAGAGCGTGGTTTATGTACCTGAAAAGCGCTGTAAAATAGTTACAGCCCAGCCTGAAGGAGGATCTATGGCTAAAACTTTCGTGATTACTCTTCCAGACGACTTAGAGCAAGCACTGGCTGTTCAAGCAGAACGCTTGAATAAGTCTCCAGAGGAAGTCGTGTTGCAAGTCCTGTCACAACAATTAACGACTTCATTTCAATCTGATTCCATGCAACAAACAGAAACAGACCCCCTTTTACGACTAATTGGCTCTGTTAGTGTAGACATTCCTGATCTAGCAGAAAACCATGACTACTATCTTGGGCAAGCTTTATGTCAGGAGTTGAAGGGTGTCGAGTAGCATATTTGTGGATAGTGCGATTCGTTGATATCTGAATCACGGTTAAAATCCGCAAAATAAGATATCCAGTCAATCATTTTTGACTGAACTCTAGACAAAAGATGTAGGTGAAAGCCCTATCCTCCAAGTTCAGGAGTGACTCCTTACCTGTCCACACCGAGCAAACTCGGAATTTTGCAGAGTGAAGCTGGAAGCAGGGCGCAATCAGACGGCAGTTATGGGCTGACACTGGCGCTAACAGGGAGTGTACAAGGTGAGACAGAACCTAAAAAAGCAACCCAAAGTAAAGCAGGGCATAACATAAAAACCCCTGACTTCGTTAGAGACAAAACCCCGTCGATGTTAGTCCAGCAAGCGACAAGAACAAGGGGTTCTAACGGTTGAAGTGGTTACACCTAAAATACACAAAACAATCTAATCTAGGGAACGAAGAAAAACGGGTTAGGAGTCTTGAGAAAGGTCGAAAACTCAGGTAAACCAGACGAGAGGTGTAAACCTCCTAACACGGGTAGGATACGGCGTAATTGCTGTAAGGTGTTCAGAAAACATTCTTAGGAGTCAGAGCATGATTAGACACAGTAGCAATACTAGTGAATCTTGGAGCAAATTACCCTGGAAGAAATTCCGGCGCAATTTATTCCGCCTACAAGTTAGAGTGTTCAAAGCAGTTAAAGCAGGAGACATGCGGAAAGCGCGGTCACTTCAGAAACTGATTCTGAAATCCAAAGCTGCACGGCTATTGGCTATACGTCAAGTAACTCAGCTTAATGCTGGTAAGAGGACTGCGGGTATTGATGGCAAAGCGTCCCTCAACTTTGAAGAACGCCTTGCACTTGAGGAACACCTCAAGCTCAATTACTCTAATTGGCATCATAACAGATTACGGGAAATCCCGATACCTAAAAAGGACGGAACATTCCGGACTTTAAAAGTCCCCACTATCACAGACAGAGCATGGCAATGCCTTGCAAAGTTTGCTCTAGAACCAGCACATGAAGCAACATTCCATGCACGGAGCTATGGATTCAGAACAGGACGCTCAGCACATGATGCACAGAGACAAGTCCTCAACAGCCTAAACTCCTACGCAAATGGAATAGAAAAGCGAGTAATAGAACTCGATATCGAAAAATGCTTCGACCGGATAAGCCACACAACTATCATGGATAACTTGATAGCACCAAAAGGGATGAAAATTGGTATCTTTCGATGCCTAAAAGCCGGAATACATCCCAACTTTCCAGAACAAGGAACCCCCCAAGGTGGTGTGGTAAGTCCCCTACTAGCTAATATTGCACTCAATGGAATAGAAAGTGTCCACAGGTATCACAACCAAGGGTCAAAGATAACCGATAGGACATCTCCTAACAAGATAATAGAACCAACCGTCCGCTACGCTGACGACATGGTAATTTTTCTTAAACCCAAAGATAATGCAAAAGAAATACTTGAAAAGATAAGCCAATTCCTAGCAGAAAGAGGAATGAAAATCAGTGAGAAGAAAACCAAGATAACCGCATCGACAGATGGTTTCGACTTTTTAGGCTGGCACTTCAAGGTACAGAACAACGGGAAAGTAAGAAGCACTCCCTCGCTGGAGAACTTCAAGAAATTCCGTCAAAAAGTAAAAACTATCGTCAACTGCTCTAATTATGGTTCCGAGGTAAAAGCTGAGAAATTAGCCCCCTTGGTTAGAGGATGGAGGAATTACCACCGCTTCTGCAAAATGGATGGAGCACGGTTCTCACTATGGTTCACCAGACGCAAAGCATTCAAGGTATTCAACAAAGAAACAAAGAATGACAGATGGTCATGCGCAACGCTGACTAACAAAGCATTCCCAGCAGTTTCTTGCTCCGAAAGAAAATATGTCATGGTCAAAGGTAACAAATCACCGTACGACGGAGACATCCAGTACTGGAGCGAGCGTAACAGCAAGCTCTACGATGGCGAAACCTCTAAAGCCTTAAAACGGCAAAACCATGCATGTGGTCACTGCGGCATGAAGATGCTACCAGGTGAAACAATCCACCTACATCATGTAGATGGTAACCACCAGAACTGGAAAGCAAACAATCTTCTAGCCATACATCAAAGTTGTCACAACTACATCCACATGAGCAAGGGGAAACCTTAGAACATCGGGAGCCGGATGCACGGAAACGGGCACGTCCGGATCTAACTGAGAGGGACGGAGCATAATAGCTCCTCTCGACTCAAACCATCTGGTTGGGCAAGTCTTTTTGTTAATACTCAATCCTATTATTCACAAGCAGATCAGTGTTTTCGTTTAGCTCTTCAACAGCAGAAAAAGATTGTTACGACAAATTATGTAGTTGCTGAATTGGTAGCATTGTTAAACAGCCCGCTTCGGATTCCTCGTTTACAGGTCTTTGAAATTGTTGATGCTATCAAGACTGTGCCATATGTTGAAATTATTCACATTAATAACGTAATTGATACTTCAGCTTGGGAACTTTGCAAAAGTAGACCAGACAAAGCTTGGTCATTAGTTGACTGCACATCTTTCGTTGTGATGCAACAATTAGGCATTCAGCAGGCTTTGACAACCGACCAACATTTTGAGCAAGCAGGCTTTATTCGTTTACTGAAGTAGCCGTTGAAGTTTCCTAATTCTGGCTAAAATTAGAAGTGGTTCGACAATCTTCAAAAGATACAAGATGCCCACATTAAAGCTGACCAAATTTTGAATTACTAGTGTTAAATGAAGTCACAAACCAATAGAAGTAGGCAACAGCAGTGGGTCTAAGTGGATAATTTATCCCTCTGAAAACTGTTATGGTATCAAGCGTTATGATTGAGATGCTGTAGACATCAGCGATGCTGCTTTAGCAGTAAAGAGCGAGTCATGAACGAAGCGTATTTGACAGATTTCAATTCATGGATTGACCAGACAGCCCAATTCTTGCGGGAGCGTCGGTGGCATGAAATTGACGTAGAGCATCTGATTCAAGAGGTCGAAGAGTTGGGTAAGAGTGAGCGGCGCGGGATTGCTAGTCAACTAACTCGCCTTCTACTACATTTGCTCAAGTGGCAATATCAACCTCAGCGTCGCTCGGATAGCTGGCTAGATTCTATCACTGATGCACGCACTCAAATTGAATTAGCCATTGAAGATAGTCCTAGTCTTAAAAACTATCCTACAGAGCAACTTGAACAGAGTTACCAACGTGCACGCCACCAAGCAGCGAAGCAAACTAATATACAGATTTCAGTGTTTCCAAAAGAGTGTCCATATCCTGTAGAGTTCGTATTAGATGAAGATTGGCTGCCAGAAGAGAGTCAGTGATGTATTCATTACTACTGAGGCTTCTGATCGAGGCGAATCGCTTGCTCTAAAGCTGATTTTTCTCTGGCTCTACGAGCATAGGCCTGTAATTTTGCACGATTCCACCCTGTAATGATACTCATATCTTCCAAGTTCATTCCCTTCATCAACATTTCTACACACCATGTCTGTTGAGCTTGCTCAATAACTGGCTGTTGCCCTTCTGGTGTTAATAATTCCTCAGTTAATATTCGCCAGCGCTGTTGTATTTCTGGCTCTGTGATTGGTATTCCATCATCATTGAGAAAGAATGCAGAGTGGTCATCTTTACGACTTTTGAGCCACTGAGTTAAGGGATTGCGAGTATACGATCCATATCGTTTACCCATAATCCACTGATTCACAGGAACTTGTCGAGTAGCGCCCTGAGTGATTTGCAATAAGTACTGGTTGGAATCTTGGATTTGATGGGAACGCTCTAAATTCACAATTTCTTCTGGAGATAAGCCTGCGCCAAACAAAACGTATATAAGAGCATAATCTCGCAGTCCTGATTTTTTGCCTCTTTGCAAAACCAAGTGGACTAAACTCGCTGGTAAATCTATAACGTTTTCTGTCGGAATAAACTCACTATTAACTTGATTTGAGGATTGTGTGGCGACCTTTAAAAACAGTGCCACCAAAGTTTCTAAAAACTCATCTCTGTCATGCCAAAGTTCATGAAATTCACTGGTAAACTCAATGACGGCATACCCCAACAACATACTATTGAGTAAACTTGCTAGCTTTTGAGGTGATAATTGTATATGTAATTGGTCGCGTTCCATCACTGTTGCAAAATATTCAGCAACATAGTCATTTGCTTGAGTTAAGCTTTTTCCCAGTGCCTGACGATTTTCTACTGGGTATTTTCCCGCCTCACCTACCAGAGAACGTACCAATTCTGGAACTTGTTCTAAAGCCGTTAAGCGGTTTTCGCAGTAGTCTTTGAGAGCTTGGTAAACACTGTTTGTTTGACTTGCTTGTGTTGTTAAGGATTGACCGAGTTCTTTAAACACTGGCGATTCGGAAATGACCGCCAGAACCAATCCGTGCTTATTGCCAAATTGCCGGAATAGCGTCACTTCATTAACTTTTGCTAATTCTGCGACTGCCTTGGTTGTCGTTTCGGTAATTCCTTGAGCTGCAAACAACTCCATTGCTGCATTAATCAGCCTTTGTCGCGTTGAAATGATTTCCCCAGACATAAATCGAAAGTGCAAGTGGCACTTGCATTAAAATTTTATCTTTGCTAAGCTAACAGATGTAAGTAGCACTTGCATCCTCTGTTTTTACTTTAGCTATCTTCGCCAGTTTTGACAGGTGATGTGGTAACTAGTGCAAGAGTGTACTAGTGTATTTACGGTATTCACGTTAAAGGAAAATTTATGACTATCAACTCAGCTGCGGCAGTTGGTAAGCAGCCGCTTACTCTGAGCTGGACCAACGTGGCATTTTTCGGTACAATTCATGCCTTGGCAATGCTCGCTCCCTGGTGTTTTTCTTGGTCTGCTTTGGGAGTCATGATATTCTTGCATTGGTTGTTTGGCAGCATTGGTATCTGTTTAGGGTATCACCGACTTTTGACTCACCGAAGTTTATCTGTGCCGAAGTGGTTGGAATATGCGATCGCCACCTTGGGAGCACTCGCCATGCAAGGAGGACCAATCTTTTGGGTTGCTGGACATCGGCTGCATCATGCGTATACAGAAGATCTAGATAAAGATCCCTACTCTGCCAAGCGTGGTTTTTGGTGGAGTCATATGCTTTGGATTTTTTACCCACGTCCAGAGTTTTTTGAACACGAACATTACAAACGATTTGCTGCGGAATTAGAGCGCGATCCATACTATCGTTGGCTAAATCGCTACTTCTTACTGCTCCAAATTCCTGTTGGTGTCCTACTGTATGTTTTGGGTGGATGGTCTTTTGTGATCTATGGAGTCTTTGTGCGAGCAGTATTGCTTTGGCATACCACTTGGTTCATCAACTCTGCAACTCACTTGCGCGGTTATCGTCGTTTCCAGTTGAAGGACAACTCTCGTAATCTTTGGTGGGCAGCACTTTTAACTTATGGAGAAGGTTGGCATAATAATCACCATGCTCACCCAAATGTTGCAAAAGCTGGATACCAGTGGTGGGAAGTGGATATGACTTGGTGGGCAATTAAGACATTGCAAACTCTGGGATTAGCGAAAAAAGTAGTCATGCCTCCAACACCAAAACCAGAAGTTTGACGAATGTTAACTTATTGACTCCCGCTTTCTTAAATAGCGAGGAGTACAAGGGGTTCCCCAGCTAACTTGCTCAGAAGGTATGTCACTAAAAACATTACTACGAGCGCCAATCACAGCATTAGCCCCAATTTTTACTCCTAGTCCAACGAAGCAATCAGCGGCTATCCATACTCCATTACCGATGATGATACTCGCTGTTTTCAATCCAAAAGCTGGATCTGTTATATCATGGCTACCAGTACACAGGTAACTTTTTTGAGAAATGACGCAGTGCTCACCAATGTTGATATCGTCAAGGCTGTAGAGAACTACGTCATCTCCTATCCAACTGTAGTCCCCAATTGTAATTTTCCAAGGGTAAGTAAAGCGAGCTGTAGGTCTAATGATTACGCCTTTGCCAACACGAGCGCCAAACAGCCGCAGCAACGCGCAACGTAGACTATTGAGCGGGTGGGGGGTTAGGGGGAAGGCGATCGCCTGTACAAACCACCATAACAAAATATACCAACCTGCCCGTCCTCGGTCAAACCAGGATTGGTTATATTTACGTAAATCTACAAAAGGTTCTTCACTAGTCATTAGTTATGAGTCATTAGTCATTAGTCCAAGGTTACAAGCTTCCTTGTCTCCTTGTCTTTTAAGAAACACAGGGAACGCTTAATAGGGAATACCAAAGAAGGGAAAGAGTGTTTCTTTGATTCATAACGGGTGGTGCGCCGCTTGTCAGATGCTCCTAAAGCACTATTTGCTTGATTCAAAAATGAATTTTGAATTTTTAAACCCGGGCGATTTTCTCCCACATCCACCAGGGCATGTGGTTCTCAGCCGCTGGTTGTGGATGTGATGTTGAGTTGTCCGCTATATTGACGTAATTCGTAAAGTTTGACCTCTATTTGATACTGATATTGACTGAGAAGCCGTGCATAAATATACCCGGCTCTACCATCCAAAAAACCACGCTGAATGATGTAGAACAAAATAAACCGCAAAAACGGTTTAAATGGTAGTCGCACCCACAATTTTTTCAGGAAGCGCTTACGCTGTACGGCATTTCCAAAGAAATTTGCGCCAATGGTCTCGGTATCATCTTTACCAGCGAGAAGATTTTGATAAACATGAGCCTCCCAATTGGAATAACGGTTATGCCGTTCTATCCAGTGAAAAAGGTCACGAAAATCCTCGTGTATCATGTCGTTTTTCAGATATCCAGCTTTTCCATCTAAGATAACGTGTTCGTGAACTTCGTTATCACCAGTGTTGGGAACATCCCCAGTCTCAAGGTTTTCGTAGTGACCTTTTTTATGTTTAAATAAACGCAAATTCCAATCGGGATATTTACCGCCGTGGCGAATCCATGTTCCTAAGAAAAAAACTCGGCGGTTGAGGTAGTAACCATCGTATTCGGGATTTTGAATAACTTGGGCAATTTCATCCCACAGTTCGGCGGTAATGCGCTCATCACAATCAACAATTAACACCCACTCGTTACGGAAGGGTAAATTTTCTAAAGACCAATTTTTCTTTTTAGGCCAGCTTCCATTAAAGTAGAATTGTACGACGTTCGCAGCATAACTTTGAACAATTTCGACGCTTTTGTCAGTACTTTGAGAATCTATAACAAAGACCTCATCAGCGGTTTGAACACTTTCCAGACAAGCAGGCAAATTCGCTTGTTCGTTTTTGGCTGGAATGAGGACAGACACGGGTAATTTGAAAGACATACAAGTCATAGGTTGTTACTCTTTCTTAGATTTGGACAGAAGACCCTGAATAGCAGTACTTAGGTATCCAATTTGACCATATGCATACACAAGTTTATCAAATCGTTCTGCTGGATCGGGAAAATATTGTAATGTTTTATACAAACCCCGAAAAAAACGCTCGCTACCACGCTGCAATTGACCGAAACCAGCTTTGCCAGCAAGTTGTTCGCGGTAACACTCACTCACTCCTTGCCACCAACCCCGGCTAATAAACCAAGAGCGTTTGAGGCGTTCTGGGGAGACATTGTGAGCGACTGTGGCGTTGGGAAGATAAGCAACTTGCATTTGGTGTTGCAGGGCAAGTTCGGTCATTTGCAGTTCTTCGTTTGATAATAATTTTGTCCCAATTCGACCAAGATGAGTATTAAAACCCCCTACTGTTTCGAGAAAACTGTGGCGGATAGAGTAGTTCAAGCCTCTGGGGGTTTGTCCTGGGTTATCAATGTAGACAATACTGTCGCCTAAGTCGTATGCTCCCAAATTGGCAGATAATCCTTTTGATAGCCAAAATGGTGCTTGGGTTCCTTCTGGCCATAATAGAGTCACTTTGCCACCAGCGATCGCTAGTTTCGGGTTATCTTGATAAGCTGAGTATAAAACCTGTAACCAGTCAGAGCTAGCTTCTGCATCGTCGTCAAGATATGCCAAAATTTCAGCACTAGCAACTCTCGCGCCAGTGTTGCGAGCAACAGATAAACCAATCACAGGCTCAAAGATATACTTAAGGCGAGGATTGTGGCTTCTTTGTTCTACGACTTCAACAGTGCGATCGCTCGATCCATTATCCACGACCACAACTTCAAACTCACCATCAAAATCCTGTGCCAAAAGGCTATCTATCGCAGCGCCTAAATAGGTGTCTCGATTGTGAGTACAAATAATCGCAGAGATTTGTGTGTTTGGCATATACTTTCAGTTTATCTTTTTTGGACTTTGTTGGTTGTTCGTTTTCGGTTGACAGTTGTTAGCTATTTTACTAACCACTAAGCAATAACAAAGTCTCACTCTACCCTGCTGTTGATCTTATCTATAGCAAATATTTCGCACTAACAAACAACTTTTTTTTAGAAAAGATGAAATTATCTTTAGTTCTTTACGAAGATTTTTCTGAATAATTCAAAAAACAGAACTCAGAATTATGTCTACGACTCAATACGAATAACTTTAGTTTCTCTGGTTTCCGACTCATTAATAGGTGTAAAAGATACCCTTTTGGGTTGCTGAGTCCTGAGTTCTGTATTCTAAGCGCGAAATTTCAGTGAAATTACTGCGATTGAATATGACCGTGCAAAATCACAAGAGTTTCTGCTAGTTGATTGAGACGAGTTTCTAGATCTTGCTTTCGTCCCAACAGTTGGCGCAATTTTTGGTAACGCGCAATTGCCATGCTCACGCTTGCAACCTGATCAGGTGGACATGGACGTGACCACACTTTACCAGAAGCATCCAAACCACACAAACGATACCCAGCACGGGGTGATTGGCAGGAAACATTTGTCTTTTCTGCACAAATTTCTTCTACGTAGTCCATCAGACGGTCAACTTCTGCATGACGCAGTGTTGCGGTTCCTCCTGGTTCGGGTTCGCGTTCATGGGATTCTAGCCAGCCATTGACAATGGGTCCTTCTAAATAAAGATCTTGAATCTGGCGGAGAATTTTTTGCAGTTCTTTTTGCCAAGATCCGACACTTTGCTGAATATCTTGCAACAAATTCATTGCAAAGGCGGGATTTGCTGCATTGCGATGGCTAGTAAAGCCAGGAGTTTTGAGCTTAGGTAGGCTTGGTGTTTTGCCACTGCTGTCTTGCGCGGGAAAAGTTTGCACAGAAGTATTGTAGGTAGCGAAGTTTTGTTCAAAGTGCCCAGAAGGCTCTTCCTCGCAAAGCTCAGGATGATCTGCTGAGTGCTCTGCTCCCCCAAAGCTGATCCGAAACGATAGAGACTGCTTTGTTGAAGTATCTGCTTCGGCAGATTCAGCAGTGTTGCGAGTCCCCAAATCGTGTAGAGTTGCCTCTATGCGTTTTATGCCTGCTTTCATACCAATATCAAAGTGTGTTGTGTTTGTAGTGTTCAAGGGTAAAGCCACAAGAGCCACTACATCATTTACTGATAACCTAGTAGAGTTGCAACCCTTCTCAATTCAAGATACTAGGTAAACAGCTTTGAGTAAAGTCGTATTAGTAACTGGACCAGCACGTTCTGGTAAAAGTGAATGGGCAGAAATTTTGGCTATGCAATCACAAAAAGCGGTTATCTATGTGGCAACGGCAGTAGAAAACTCAGAAGATAAAGAATGGCAACAACGTATTCTACAACATAAACAACGCCGTCCTCAACATTGGGCGACATTAGAAGTGCCATATGAATTGTCTGCAACTTTTGCCAACGCAGAACCAAATATCTGTCTTTTGGTAGATTCTTTAGGTACTTGGGTAGCAAATTTTTTGGAACAAGACGAGTTGATTTGGGAAAACATTGTTCAAGAGTTTTTAGAAACAGTCGAGTTAGTTTCTGCTGATGTGATTTTTGTTGCAGAGGAAACAGGTTGGGGTGTTGTGCCAGCTTATCCTATTGGTCGAACTTTTCGCGATCGCCTAGGTCATTTGGTGCGTCAGTTGGCAGGTATCAGCCAAGAAGTTTATTTAGTCACAGGGGGTCATGTTCTCAATCTGAGCTTGCTCGGTTCGCCTTTGCCTAAATTAAAAAACTCGCATAGAAATCGCAAAGTAACTAATAGTTAAGAACTCAGTAACTCTTCTTAAAAGTTTATTCAAAATTCCTTACATAAAAACTAGAATCTACAGTCTAGTACAGCACGGCGTAAGTTAACCAGGTATTACTGTGGGAGAATGAGTAATTAGATTAAAAGTAGTTTTTGCTGAGAAGCGGAGAATTAGGATGTGGCAGGATTAGCTCCAAAACAATTAAACTTAAGCGATGGCGATCGCTCAGAACTGCAAGAGTTGGTAAACCGACACAATACAGGGCAACAAATAGTACTACGTGCAAAAATAATTCTTCTAGCGTCAGAGGGGAAAAATAATGGCGAAATTGCTCGAACATTAAATATAAGTCTGGATATGGCTCGTTTATGGCGAAACCGATGGTTTAAAACTAGCGATAAAAAGTTGCCTACTTTTGAGAGACTACGAGATTCGGAGCGTATTGGGGCACCAGTAAAATTTAGTATGGAGCAAGTAATCAAACTGTTTGCCCTTGCATGTTCAAAACCCGAAGACTACGGACGACCAATAAGTCATTGGACACCAAGAGAACTAGCAGACGAAATTATAAAGCAAGGGATTATTGAAAGCATATCTGTCCGCCATGTTGGAAGATTACTAGAAGAGGCAGAACTTAAACCCCACCAGAGTAGTTACTGGTTAACCCCCCCCTAAGGACGAAGAATTTGACGTAAAAGTTGAAGATATTACTGGTTTATACATAAGTGCGATTGAACGTTATCAAAACGCAGAGCGTACAATATCAATTGATGAAATGACGGGTATTCAAGCTACAGAGCGTCTAGAAAAAGATTTACCGATGCGACCTGGTAAAGTTGAAAGAAGGGAGTTTGAGTATATTCGTCACGGTACACAGAGTTTAATTGCTAATTTTGATGTCGCTACTGGTAAGATTATCGAGCCTACTTGTGGAGATTCTCGAACAGAAGTTGATTTTGTTCTCAATATTCGTCGAATCATTGAAAGTGAACCCAATGCTAAAAAATGGCATCTAATCATGGATTGTCTGAATACGCATCAGTCTGAATCGCTGGTTCGTTTGGTTGCAGAAAAAGAAGGTTTGAATATCGATCTGGGTATTAAAGGAAAAAGGGGAATACTCAAATCCATGAAATCCCGTGCTGCTTTTTTAAGTGACAAAACACATCGAATTGTTTTCCATTACACCCCTAAACACTCTTCTTGGCTCAACCAGATTGAAATTTGGTTCAGTATTTTGGTTCGTAAGTTACTTCAGCGTGCTAGCTTCAAGAGTCAGGATGACCTAAAAACCCGAATTCTTGAATTTATCGACTACTTTAATAAAACAATGGCTAAACCTTTTCAGTGGACATATAAGGGTAAAGTGTTAGCTGTCTAATACTTGGTTTATTTACGCCGTGCTGTACTAGAATTTTAGTATGGCATCACAACAAGACGTAAAAAGATATTTAGCTTACTGGTTCCAGCTAGGCAAAAAAGTTGTCATAGACAACGGTGCGGCAACCTTACAGCCGCAAAAAGTCATAGCTGGCGATCGCTATAGCGATGAGTTTGAACAGTGCTGGCAAAGGATTATTTTACCTGAGTCAGGCGACTGCTACATAGAAGGTACACGGGAAACCATAGCAGAATTGTTAACACCTGGTTGGGATGTTTCTCCCTGCGCGCGTTGCGATATGCCAGTACCTGTGAAAAATTTGGGTATGCCGCCGTTGGTATGTCCTTGCTTTGATTTAACCACTTGGCCTAATACAGAATTACCACCACCACGCTCACCAGTCAACAATGAAGAGCAACTCAAGGCAATTCGCGATCGCCTTTTGAATGTTGTCAAATCAACTCGTGAGTAGTTTGTTTAGTTCAGAATATAACAATATTTCATAGACGCTGAGAGAAAACTTAGCGTTTTTTGGTTTTAAAGCAATGTCCTAGGTTTTCACGTCTTTTGTAGCGTGCCCGTAGCGGCTCAGAATTTAGGATTGCTATATATACAAATATTAATACTCACCTATCTGTGTCTTTTTTATGTGAATAATCACAAGATAAGGTTTTTTTGCGACTTTATTAATTAAGATGAGAAGTTAGTGCAGAATTTTTTAGTTGATTATTTTCCTTGTTGTGCTAACCCATGAACTTTTCTTTTGCTCAGGATGTGTCCATTTATCAGCAGTTGGCTTCAGGGATGCAAGGGCTTGCGCAACTATTGCCTCATAGTCCTACGACTCTGCTAGCACAATTGAAATCACAAATTGATTTACTCATTGAGCAACAGATTGTAGCTACTTTGTGGGTTAAACTACCACCTGGAATAATTTGGCACTCAGAAATTCAGCGTTATCAGCAACAAGTGAGGATGTCTGGTGTCATTCGTATTTTGCACATTCAGGAAAGCAAAACAGAAGTAGAGGGAGAACAAACTGCCTCACCCTCACGCCAGAGACACACCACTGGCACTCAACGAGGAAACTCTCCTGTGTTGACACAAACGCCACGCCTTAGCAAAGATTCTTTGCAAGAGCACAGCAGTACCTCCCCTACGTCCTCATTTTCCCAATCTTTCCTGGTTCAGAGCGCACCAAATAGCCAGTCACAACGGGAATACTTTGTGATGGTCTTGTCGTCCCAGTATTGCTGTCTGATTTTGGCTCATAGACCCAATAGATCACGCAAAAACAATTTAGCCAAAGCAAATAGAAAAAAAACTGCACCGTTACTTGCTGTGACGATTTTTGAGGGACAAACTATTCAACTCGTGTTGGATGTGATGAAATCTGCCATCAGACCACAGTCATCTTTACTTATGCCTGCTGATTTTATTTGTCCCTCAGCACCAGATCCAACACTTATCAGTCAACTGTTGGCAAAACAACTTCAGCAACAAGATGAAATTTTTCGTCAAAGAACGACAAAGCGTCTTGCGATAATGCAGCAGAAAAATCAAAAACTCCAAGAGAATCTGCAACTCAAAGATGAATATTTGAGCAATGTGTGCCAGGAACTACGTGCGCCTCTAACACACATGAAAACAGCTCTGAGTCTTTTAAATTCTCCTCATTTGAAAATCGCTTCAAAACAACGCTATTTTCAAATGCTTAAACAAGAGTGCGATCGCCAAAATGCTCTGATTACTGGAGTGTTTGATATGGTGCAGTTAGAGCGCAATTTACCACAGATGCCTTTGGAGGTTGTACGTCTTTCGGAAGTTGTGCCTGGAGTGGTAAGTATTTATCAGCCCCTAGCCCGAGAAAAAGGCATCATGGTAGCCTACACTGTAGGAACTCAACTTCCAGCTGTTTGGTGTGTCAGTGGTGGACTAAGGCAGATTGTAATTAATTTGCTTTCCAACAGCATTAATTTCACCCCCAAAGGTGGACAAGTTTGGGTACAAGGACGTGTTCAGGGTAATTATGTCCAATTGGAATTTCGCGATACTGGTATTGGTATTGCCGATAGCGATATTCCTAAAATCTTTGAGCGCTTTTATCGCTTACGTCCAACTACAACAGAAGATTCTGGTAGTGTTGGCTTAGGCTTATCAATTGTGCAATTATTGCTATCTCGCTGTAGTGGCTCTATCTCTGTCAAAAGTAAGCTAAATGAGGGTTCCATTTTTACAGTGCGGCTGGCGATTGCCTGCGGCAGAGCTGCGCTTAACGCTCCTAGTGATGCCTCATAACAATTTGTTTGAGCTGGAGATTATGCTGAAAACAGCTCTCATGAGAATTTGTGAACATCAAACCGTTTCCCACTTCTTTTTCAAGAGTGCAACAAATGTCGCATACCCTTCTGAAAAGTCGGGTGGATCAGGCACAACATACTCTGGAAATTCCTTATAATACCGCCAAGGTTCTGAGGAATTGTGTCGCAAATGTAACACACAATCTGTTGTGCCTGGGGGTTTCCACGTCATTTGACCTGGGAGAGTGTCAGACATAAATAACCTCTTAAATATCGTGTTTTTGTTCTTATGGATTTTGACAGACAGGTGAAAAAAATCTGTCAATATTTATACTTTTTTCTTTTTCTGATCATACAAACTAGATTGTTTAATTTGACAATAGCTGGCTAGAAGTCTTTTTGATAGATTTTCTAACTCCATGAATTTTTTTTGCAAATTCAACAAAATTATGTATTCCTATGATAGCGTTCCCTCCTTGGATACTGTCTGCCAAGGAGAGGAATTCTTTTCGCATCAAAACACATCACTGCTGAAGCAAGTTTTCTAGTACAGCTGCGACGACTTGATGATCTGGGTCTTGGCGAAGTTGCCTCAGGCCTTGTTTTGCCTGGGGATGATCAAAGCGCTTCAGTGCCTGAACAACATGTATGCGAATTTGTTTAGACTCTGAACCAACCAGCGCCAACAACTGAGACAAAGCGGGTTCCTCAAGACTTGTTAGAGCAAATGTACCAAGCGCATCTATGGCATCTGCCTGTACGCTAAAGTCTTCTCCCGCTAAAGCTTGGATGCAGATTTCAAACAATTCGTTAGGACACTCCAGATCAACCAGCACTGCCAGAATACTACGCCGTACTAGCCAGTGATCATCCCGAAAAAAGGTGAAAACCAGATGAGACGCAGCAACTTTGCCAAACAGAGAAAGAGAACTTGCAGCCTCTGCCCGGACGTTGGGGGTGTTGTCAAATTTCATCAACTCCAGCAAGGCAGCGAAGGATTCAGCAGTCTGCTGTTTGCCCAGTCCCATCGCAACAAACGATCGCACCAGAAATTCCGAATCACGAAGTTTACTAATGAGTAGGGGAACAGCTACCTCTGGTGTATAGTCTTTCAGGGCAGCGATCGCTTTCAATCGATATTGAAAATCAGAATTATTTAAACCAGTTTTGATTTCGTGAATATCCATAGCAATATATGGCACAACTTACCATCACTGTAATCAAAAAGGTTTGCTTGGTGGTGACGTGATCTGAGAAAATCGAGCTTAGACTTTATATAAATACAAATTTAGGAAATACTTAAAATGACTGAAAATTCAGAACAGACGCCAACAGATCAAACTTCCCCTGAAGAACTGAGCGAAGTTATTGCAGAATTTGAGGAATATCGCGAAAGGCTGATTAATCAAAGGCTAGCAACGGCGCAAAAAGCTAAGGTGATGAAGGCAACCGCACTCGCTCAACTTGAGCCGGAACTTGCCAAAATTGATGCTGTGCTCAAAGACCTGCGCGATCGCCAAACTGCTCTGTTGACGAGTCATTAATACAAAAAGGCAGCCATGCTAAAAGTGACACAGCTTATTATACTGTGGTTTAGTGCGATTCATTCTACTCATTTTTGGCATGCACAGCTAGCTCATCCCACACAGTCATTGGTGATAGGTAATTGATAATGAGTGATCTGCTCAATAGTGAAACGAAATCCGGCCAGAATTTAATACCACCGTCCCAGGAACAAACCGATGCTTTGCTGGAAATGGTTAAGGAGCAAATGGATCTGGACACCTTCAATCCCAATGACCATGAACTCCTCAAACGGATAATTGAGTCTTTAGGAGATTCACGCGGGTTGGTTAGGATGCGAGTTGCAGAGACACTCGGTCAAATTGGTGAATTGGCAACTCCATTCTTAATGGAAGCACTGGCAGATCACCCAAATGTGGTTGTGCGTCGCGCCAGCGCCAAAACTCTGACAATCATCGCCGATCCAAAGGCTGTTCCGGTTCTGGTTCATTCTTTCCTCAATGATGAAGACACAGTTGTCCAGGGTTCATCAGTAGGTGCGCTGGCTAGGACAGGTGAAACCGCTGTACCACCTTTGCTGGAAATTTTAGCAGACTCAAATTCCTCTGAAAATACCAAGGGTCATGCCGCATGGGCGCTGGCATTTATCGGCGCACAGGCAAAGGAGTATATTTATAAGGTAATTGACTCCTCATCGCCTGACGTTCGCGCTGCTGTGATTGGGGCGATCGCCAAAATTCTCCAAGAAAACCCCCAAGAGGAAGCATTTGGGATTGTGGTTAAAGCCCTGGGCGATCCAGACACAAATGTACGCTGCGAAGCCGCAGCAGTCTTGGGTAATTTGAGCTATCGACCAGCAGTTGCCCACTTGATTTCGTTACTGCATCATCCTGATTGGCAAAGCCGCAAAGCAGCTGCACTGGCATTAATGAAGATAGGCGATCGCACGGCGTTAGAACCCTTGCAAGCGGCGTTAGGGCAAGAAAGTGAAATAGGAGTTCAACCAGTGATCAAGTTGGCGATTTCTCAAATAGAGAAACAGTCACAGCAAGATGACGACTGGGAATAAGAAATCCAGGTTGAAACAAGTCATATGAAATCCCAATGGGACTGTGTATTGCAAAACCTGGGAGAGTGGCACGGATCATTTACCCGTGTCTCGCCCCAGGGAGAACTTATGGAGGATATAAAAAGCGTCATTTTCCTGGAAGCAGTGAACGACAATCAAGCCATTCACCTGGTTTTGCGTCGCTACTATCCTACTCCTGGTTCAGATGAACTCAAGCCTCAAGATTTGGTGCTAGACTTCAGTTCGCCCGGTGTCGGATCACGATATTTTGAAACTGGAGCTTTTTGTGAAGGTCCAGTGTACTTTGGATCTCGTACTCCGTTTGGAGCTGAGTTCAGTTTTATTGGTGGCGATTCCTTGCCTGTTGTAGAAGAACAGCAGCACTGTAGAACGGGCGATGCCTCCGCGCGCCCTACTGCCAACCCTGTTCTTCCAGAACAGGGTTCCCCGAATCTCCGATTCGGGGCAACCAGGCGTAGCCTGGTTGGGCAGTATACGGGCGATCGCCGCATGCGTTTGATTCAACAGTTTGATTCCTCTAATAGCCAGCTATACAGATTGACGTTGGTTCGAGAACAACGAGCTGGAACCAACGCACCAGAACGCCCAACTTTGGTTCTGGAGGATTTACTTGGAGAATGGGAAGGAATTGCAGTCACTTTATATTTAGATTCGCGTCCACCTGTCACCACTTCCACCACCCTCAAGCTTGCTCGCACTTCCCAAAATGAATGTGTACAACATTTATTTTGGGGGGAAGAGGAAACCCAGCATACGATGACAATTGCGGCTGATAGTAAAGGATCACGCCTGGACTTTGACCACGAGTCTCTAGCTTACCAAGTTTTACTATTACCCGATGGCGCATCTTCGACTTGTCCAACCCAGATAAAACCAGGACACCCTTTCTTTCTCGAAGCTGGCTGGTTATTTCAGCCCGGTTTACGCCAGCGCATGATTCGTGCATATAATGACCAAGGGAAGTGGAGTAGCTTGACTTTCGTGAATGAGCACCGAATAAGTTAGTACAAGAACGCACAAGAGAAAACATGAAGCCTGAACTCAGTGAAGCAGTCAAAGAACTCATTCAAAAAGCGAGAATTGTCAGTTTTTCCAGCTGGGAGACGACGCAGCCAAGAGCGATCATTCCTCTGTTCCAAGCAGCCGATGATCAAGGGCGATATCTCACCGATGAAGATTTACAGCAGATCCAAACCCTTTCCCCCGAAACCTCAGGATTCATCCCAGTCGCACGGTTGTTGCGCGATCGCGTCACTGAAATCGTAGACGAAGCCCGAGAACAAGTGCTGATAACTTTCCCTGGCATTACTCAACCCGGAGGTGGTCTTTACCCACCAGAGCGTGCCGAAGCTTGCTGGCGTGATTTTTGGCACTTTCTGCGCTGCATTACTTATGGTATCGCCGATCAACACATTGAGTACACAAGCCCCACCGGACTACATCACATGAATGTATTGTATCAAGAGCTACAAGTTCCGTTAGATGCAATGGTAGTTGGTTTGGAAAATATTAAAATTGCGAGTTTGAAGTGGATTGACTCTGAGGAGCAAGCAGCCCTCGGTCCCTATTTTGACCATCTGATTACTCAACTAAAATGTTTCAAACCCTGAAGACTCAAAAGCAAAAAACTGATAACTGATAACTGAACAATGGATTCCTCTCACGCAGTCAGCTCGGCAGTTGCCAAACTTTACAACACCTATCCCTTTCCTCCAGATCCGCTTCTTGACGAACCCCCACCAGGATATAACTGGCGATGGAACTGGAACACAGCTTATAACTTCTGCACAGGGCGCAAACCTGAGCGAGAAAATGTTCGTATTCTCGATGCGGGATGCGGAACGGGAGCAGGAACAGAGTATATCGTACACCTAAATCCCCATGCTCAGGTAGTCGCGATTGATTTGAGTGCAGGGGCGATCGCAGTTGCCCGCGAACGTTGTCAGCGTTCCGGAGCTGATGGGGTTGAGTTTCACAACCTGAGTCTGTATGATGTGGAACAGGTATCGGGTGAATTCGACTATATCAATTGCGTTGGCGTTTTACACCATCTCCCCGATCCCATCAAGGGCATACAAAGTCTGGCGGGTAAGCTGGCTGCGGGGGGGTTGATGCATATTTTTGTGTATGCTGAATTGGGACGTTGGGAAATTACGCTGATGCAGAAAGCGATCGCACTTCTCCAAGGCGATCGCCGTGGAGACTATCAGGATGGCGTGAAAGTCGGTCGAGAAATCTTTGCTAACCTACCGGAAAATAACCGACTGTTAAAACGGGAAAAGGAACGTTGGTCGCTGGAAAATCACCGCGATGGTTACTTTGCCGATATGTACGTCCATCCCCAGGAAATAGACTATCGCATCGAGACTTTGTTTGAGTTGATTGATGCCTCTGGGTTAGAGTTCATCGGCTTCTCAAATCCTTTGTACTGGGAATTGGAACGGTTGATTGGTCAACAACCAGATTTGATGGAACGAGCAGCACACCTGAGCGAACGTCAACGCTATCGTCTCACAGAACTTCTTGATCCAGAAATCAGCCACTACGAATTCTTCCTCGGTCGTCCTCCAATATCCCGTGTGGATTGGTCAGATGACACGACTCTTGTCAATTCCATTCCCGAACGCAGTCCATGCATGGAAGGGTGGCCAAGTCAAGTCATCCTAGATTATAACTATCAAGTCGTCAGACTTAGTGAAGCAGAGTATGCTTTTATAGAGGCTTGTGACAATGCTCAGGGACAGGAAACGGTTGAGGCATTAATACAGAAGGCGGGGATGGATTTGGAGGGAGTGCGATCGCTCCAAAAACGTCAGTTGATTCTGCTTACACCGAAGCCGTGGTAATAATGTGACTTCAAAAAAAAGTGAGTTTTTTGTTGACTCAACGTCTATTGCGTTTCAGCATTTAATAGTACTGCAGTACTATTAAATGAGGCAATCAAAAGTGCTAATGCTTTTATCGTCAAAGGTTATACTATTTCACGATCAGACCTGATACACCTAATACAAATAATGGGTTTCTAATTCTTTCCCTCAGGCTACCCGTAACCGTTCAATATCCCTGATGGGCGGCGCACCAAACATGCGAGCATATTCGCGGCTGAACTGCGAAGTGCTCTCATAGCCAACCTGATAAGCAGCCTGTGTTGCATCGAGATTCTCGGCAAGCATAATCTGACGTGCTGTTAATAGTCTCAATTGTTTTTGATATTGCAGCGGACTCATCGAGGTGACTGCCTTGAAATGGCGGTGGAACGATGCAGGAGACATGTTCGCTGCAAGAGCCAAATCCTCAACCCGCAACGGTTTTGTAAAATCTGCTTTGAGCTGTTTAATAACTTCAGCAATCCGCTGCATATTGCTCCCAGAGGTAGCAATCTGACGAACCGCTTCGCTTTGTTCACCCATAAGTAAACGGTAATAGATTTCGCGGATGATCATCGGTGCTAAAAACGGGATATCCTGCGGTGTATCTAAAAGCTTTGTCAGCCGGAGGGCGCAATCAATCAAGAGTGGCGAGGCATCGCTAATGAACCAGCCTCTGACTGATTCTTTCTTACCGATGTCTGGGTTCGTTTGAGCAATAATGTCACAAAGTTGGGCTGGGTTTAGCTTCAGCTTAAATCCCAGATAGGGCTGTTCGGGAGTTGCCTTTACCACACATGCGCTCATCAGTAAATCCATTGAAACAACCAGATACTGAGCAACGCCGTACTGATAGGTTTCCTCATTCAGCAACACTTCTTTTTTGCCCTGCACCACAATGGCGAGAAGCGGTTCGCTGACACCCTGAATTGCTTTGGAAGTATCACATTCTCGCGTGAACGCTAAGGGATTGATCGCAGTTGCATGGGCACCGTTTCCCTTGCCGTCAGTATGCCTCGCAACCAATGCCGCCAGTTCTTCACATTTGGTGTTCGCTGTCTCCTGGCTCAGTGTCTCAATCGTCATGTTGAATTTTTGACTGATTTAACCATGTGCCCATTATAGGAAATATTTCTTCGTTGCCAATGCCTTGCTTGAGAGGATTAGGCAATCATCTGCAAGGTTTGTGTATTCATGCTAAAGCTGATCAAGCCTATGATTAACCCATGCGCAAGAATAAGACTGAAAATCGCAAGTTAAATCAGGAGAACTTTAGTGAAAACACGTCAACTTGGCAAAGAACTGGTGGTTTCAGAACTAGGGCTAGGCTGCATGGGCATGTCTGAGTTCTATGCAGGACGTGATGAGCAAGAATCGATCGCCACAATTCACCGCGCTTTAGAACTCGGTGTCACGCTGCTGGATACGGCTGATATGTACGGTCCCTTCACAAATGAACAATTGGTGGGCAAAGTAATCCGCGATCGTCGAGATCAGGTTGTGTTAGCCACAAAATTTGGTAACGTCCGTAGCAGCGATGGTCAGTTTGTGGGTGTGAGCGGCAAACCGGAATATGTGCATCAAGCGTGTGATGCTTCATTGCAACGCTTGGGAGTGGATGTGATTGACCTTTACTATCAGCATCGAGTTGATCCAACGGTGCCAATCGAAGAAACTATCGGCGCAATGGCAGAACTGGTGCAGCAGGGCAAAGTCCGCTATCTTGGAATGTCCGAAGCGGCTGCTGCCACGATTCGACGGGCACATGCAGTTCACCCGATTACTGCCCTGCAAACGGAATACTCCCTGTGGAGCCGTGATCCAGAAGATGAGATTTTGCCGACTGTGCGCGAGTTAGGCATTGGCTACGTGGCTTACAGCCCACTCGGTCGTGGATTTCTCTCAGGGCAGTTCACCAGCCCAGAAGATTTCGCCCAAGATGATTATCGCAGAAATTCACCCAGATTTCAGGGCGAGAATTTCTACAAGAATCTGCAACTGGTAGAACAGGTGAAAGCGATCGCAAAAGAAAAAGGCGTGACCCCCAGTCAACTTGCCCTGGCGTGGCTACTCGCTCAGGGCGATGACATTGTGCCGATTCCGGGTACAAAGCGACGGAGCTACCTGGAAGAAAACATTGCTGCAACTGACATTACACTGACTTCTCAAGAGTTGAGCCGAATTGAAGCGGTTGCTCCCAAAGGAATCACTGCTGGTTCTCGCTATGCTGAACAGCAAATGAAAGCGCTCAATCATTGAATTGAAATCTGTGGCGGTATTTATTTCCCAAAACTCGTTATCGCAAACCCAGATTCCTAAATCGCACTCGACCAAAAGGATGGCTCGCGCCTAGCCTGATCGCTCTCAAATTCCTCATTATTCTCAAATTAAAAGGAAAGTCAATATGTTAAACGTTGAAAACAAAGTCATTGCCATCACCGGAGCTAGTAGCGGAATCGGTGAAGCTACCGCTAAACTGCTAGCCAAAAATGGCGCAAAAGTTCTTCTGGGGGCACGGCGCACTGAAAAACTAGAAAAAATTGTTGAGGAAATCCGCGCATCAGATGGAACAGCAGAATTCAAAGCTGTGGATGTCAGCAATCGCGAGGATATGAAACAGTTCATTCACTTTGCCAAGGACAAGTTTGGTCGCGTCGATGTCATCTTCAACAACGCAGGCGTTATGCCCCTGTCCCCAATGAACGCTCTGAAAGTTAATGAGTGGGATAACATGATTAATGTGAACATTCACGGTGTGCTGAACGGCATTGCTGCTGGTCTGCCCATCATGGAAGCGCAAGGCGGCGGGCAGTTTATCAATACTGCTTCCATCGGCGCCCATGTTGTAGTGCCTACTGGCGCTGTCTATTGCGCGACAAAATATGCTGTCTGGGCGATATCTGAAGGACTGCGTCAAGAATCGAAAAATCTCCGCGTGACGACAATATCTCCCGGTGTGGTTGAAACTGAACTCGGCTCTGATATTACAGAGGAGTCAGCAAAAGGTGCTTTGAAAGAATTCCGCAAAATTTCGCTGACTCCGGATGCGATCGCAAGAGCTGTCTTATATGCCGTTTCCCAGCCTGATGATGTTGATGTCAATGAAGTGATTGTCCGCCCAACGGCAAGTGCATTTTAACCGTAGGGGACTAACCTCTATTTTTTGTTACCAAATATCAGCGCAAAGCAATAACAGTTCCTTACCCCACACTCAACGCTTTATTGTGTGGGGACTTTCGTGGAAATACCTTAAAAGGAGAGTTGGGTTTAAAAATACCAAAACTTGTCAAAAGTCAACAAACAAAGAAACTTCTGCAATAATTTTTTATAAAAAGACTTCAAAATACTTAATAATTTTATGTCTGGAAATCATAACAATAGGAGTCAAAACTGCGTTGACACTACAATGCAATTGCTCGATTTTGTGCTGTGGAATCTTTTTTGAAGACAAATTGGGTATTTTTATTTTTTTATAAACGTCGCCAAGATTATGAATAATCGTACTACATTGGCAAAAGCTTGTAAATACGTAAATAATTGCGAGTCGTGTCAATAATTTTTCTGATGTTAAGTGAATATTTCACTCAGTATTGATTTATGAATCTAAATAGCTGATGAAAAAAAATTATTGTATGAACTTACCTGATGAATGAAGTGAAAGAGTTAAAGAAGGATAGCCGAAAAATTGTAAATTGAAATATCAGTCTGAATAAATACAATCTTTGATATGATGAGCGACGTACCCCAGCAACGAATGCTGCTTTCTCATAACTTTAGTGTGTCAGATAACAGTGTTCCTGAACTTGATCGAGAACAGTTCGCCACCGTCTTTATTGAAGGATTCGGTGAGGAAAAAAATATCAAATGTCAGACAGTGGACAATCCTCACTGGATCGTAGAAATTCTGTTTAAGAGTGATGAGCTTTCACCGCAGCAGGTTGGCAAACAGTGCGCCCAGATACTAGCCCAGAAGCGTCAGTCGCAACAGTCTGCCGAACAAGCAATCCCACAAATTTTGGTACTGGGAGGAATGAAAACAACTCCACCAACGAGTACTTCGCCTGGCTCCCTGCAACCCGGACAATGGGGAGTGGATGTTGTAGAAACTGCATCAGCAGAGGAGTTTTTGCAGGCGATCGCCTGGGATGCGACTATTGCCCAAAAGCCTGTTGATAGTGTATTTAAAGTTGAACTGAAGCAGTCTTGACTCATGCAATAACTCTCTGGTAGTTCTTATTCCTTTGTGTGCTAAGAAAGCGGGAAGCCGCTCTGCGTCTATGTGGTTTGTTCTATAGTCAGTGTAGGGGGTAGAAAACTATGTCTTCACTGAACAATGAATTGATCCGAGCAGTTGTTCGAGGAGATGCTACGGCGGTGGCAGATCTGTTAGCTCAACAGGCAAACGTCAATACAACTGGGGGAGTCACCCCAGTTGGAGAAAGCAATACTTTACTCATGTGGGCAGCGGGAGAGGGTTATGCGGATGTGGTTAAAATCCTACTGAGTCATGGTGCACATGTAAATGTCAAAAATAATGCTAACTATACTGCCCTGATGTACGCCGCAGAGGGTGGGTATTCAGAAAGCGTTAACGCGCTGCTGGATTATGGAGCTGATATCCATCCAAGAAACCATTACGGTGAGACAGTGCTGATGTCTATTGCCCGCTTTGGTCTGACAGACCTGATCCTGCGTCTGATTGACTTGGGGGCAGATGTACATGCAACCAACAGGATTGGGGATACGGCGCTGTACTTGGCAGTTGACAATGGACAGTTTTATACTGTCAAGGCATTGATTTCACGGGGAGCCTCGGTGAATACACACAACATTGGCGACTGGACTCCCTTAATGATGGCATCAGCACGCGGAGATTTGGAGGTGATGGAACTCCTGCTTGAGCATGGCGCGGACTTTAGTCCCAAAAACCGTTGGGGGGCAACGGCATTAAGTGAAGCAAAGCGATCGTTTCGTCCCGTCAGTGCAGTTCAAATTTTACAACAGGCAGGCGCAACGGAGTGAATTGACAAAAACTAGGGGTGTATGGTGTAGGGATGTAGGGCAATTCGGTTCGGTTAAGGGGGAAAGAAGTGCTTATCCGAACCTTATTGCGGCAACCCCTACAAGAGCCGCTGCTGGTGAGCTTTGGAGTTGAACAAAAAACTTGAAAAATGAGTTAAGAAACGTTAAGACTTTGTCAGCCCGATCGCCTGCTTAGTGACTAAAGTCCTGGATGCCACAATAGTCCAGTTTGAAGAAACGTTGATTTCCACCGTTGCCCTATAGTGGCTTTCAGCAAGAGTGATTTACTGCATTTTGGTGATGTCTCAGTGATGTCAAACTGATGTAACTAATCTACACAATAAAACTTAACGATTCTTAATCTTTTTGGTCACAACGTTATATGAAGATTGAGGGTGTGCAAGGTGTCAAACCTTAGTATAAAGTTAAAAAACTCACACGGTTAAGAGTTTTTCTAGCTCCCAGAGTTAATAAAAACTCTAAACTCTAAATTTATTGCTTGAAAGAGCAATTCATAATTTACTTAATCTTTTGAGATAATTACTCTCAGCTTATGTTGTTAACCAGGAGATTTGCTTAATGCCTTTTGGACCAGCATCACGTTTAGGAGTTAGCTTATTTGACGAAACCCCTCCACTTGAGTGGGTTCCAGGTCGCTCTGATGAAGAAGCAGAAATTCTGATTCAAGCCGTTTACAGGCAAGTACTGGGTAATGCGTACGTTATGGAAAGTGAGCGGCTGACAGTGCCAGAATCACAATTCAAACGTGGTGAACTCAGTGTTCGTGAGTTTGTTCGGGCTGTAGCAAAGTCCGATCTCTACTTCTCGCGCTTTGGTGATACCCCCCGCTATCGTTTTATCGAGCTAAACTTCCGGCACTTACTTGGTCGCGCCCCTAATAGTTACGATGAAATGAAGGCTCACAGTGCCATCCTCGATGCGGGTAATTTTGAAGCTGAAATCGACTCCTACCTTGACAGTGACGAATATCAGAACACCTTTGGTGAAAACCTGGTACCTTACATTAGAGGCTACAAGACCGAAGCATTAAGCCATATGATTGGCTTTACCCATACCTTCCAGTTGGTGCGGGGTGCTTCCACTAGCTCTCTCAAGGGAGATTTGGCAGGGAAGTCTCCAAAACTCAACTCACTAGTCATTAGTGCAATACCAACCCCTGTTGTTCCACCAGGATCAACCTTCCGCAACCCGCCACTAGGCTCACGTGTCCGTCTTGGTGTGGGAGCAAGCGAAGAAGGCAAAGTTTTCCGCATCGAAGTCACTGGCTACCGAGCAAATGCGGTTAACCGAGTTTCCAAATTCCGCCGCAGCAATCAGGTTTACTTGGTACCGTTCGAGAAGCTTTCGGAAGAATATCAACGGATTCACAGACAGGGTGGTGTTATCGCTAGTATCACGCCTGTATAGCAGAAAATGCTGATCGGTTATTAGCAGAGGCGTTGATAGCACCAGACTTGGGGAATAGGCAAGACTGTTGAGTCACGGCGATTGCTTCGCCTGCCCTGTGTGCAGAAAGTTTTCCTCCAGAAAACCCTCTGCACAAAGAAGGGCGCGCCGCGATCGCCCTATGCTCTAAATATTCGATTTGGCTAGAGAGATTATTTAAGAATCTCTCTGGGCAAAAAAGCTTATTGCCCAAAAAGCAGACGCGACTGTGCGTTCGCCCTGGAGTACCTCCCAAGTTTTGAAGTTAGGGGTGCTTTCCCAACGTCCAGATAATGTATCGTACTTGTTCCCAGAGTGATCTTAAGCAGTTGAAACTGCAAACCCTAACCTTTACGCAGCAATCATCGAGTGCGTAACGTCAGGCATAGCGAAGTTGGTAATTGCTACTTCAGTTGCTAATCACTGGTCAGTATGAACTGAGTTTTGAATTCTCAGCAAAACAAGTGTTAGGAGTATTCCCTTAATTATGGCAACAATAGCACCAATAGAACTCTGGCCCACCCGCGACCTAGAGGATGTACAAGCAGTCATTCGGGCAGTCTACAAGCAGGTTTTAGGCAACCCCCATGTGATGGAAAGTGAGCGCTTGGTGAGTGCAGAATCACAATTGAAAGATGGCACTATCTCTGTACGGGAGTTTGTCCGCGCAGTAGCTAAGTCGGATTTCTACCGCTCGCGTTATTTTGAATCGTGTGCTCCTTATCGTTTTGTAGAATTGAATTTCAAGCACTTCCTCGGTCGTCCACCCCAGTCCCAAGCGGAGATTTCCGAGCACATCGTTCGTTGTGTGGAAAAAGGATACGACGCTGAAATCGACTCCTACATCGATAGCGAAGAGTACCAGTCAGCCTTTGGCGAAAACGTTGTACCCTACAATCGTGGGGCAAAAACGGAGGTTGGGCGGAGTCAGGTTACCTATAACCGTACGTTTGCTCTGGATCGTGGTCCTTCTCAAATCAGTAGCGCGGTTAAGTCCTCTCAACTGGTTTATCCAGTGGCAACCAACAGCTCGAACAAAATAAAAGCAGCAGATGTAAACCTCGGTGGTTCGGGTGAAGCTAACAAAAAGAAATTCAAGATTTTAGTGCGGGGTTCCAAGTTTGATAGCCCTCGTCGGATTAGCAACACCGAATACATTGTTTCTGGTGACAACATGACCCCTCAAATTCAGCGGATTAACCGCACCGGCGCTAAGATTGTCAGCATCACTGAGATTGTCTAGGCATGAACTTTCAAGAATTGCATGGACATGTTCTTTGTAATTCTTGAGAGCGATGCTCCTGCTGTGAACTGAGCCTTTGGTGGCGATCTGCCGCTATGCAGAGCGTCAAGCGTCCTACGCCCCAACCAAACGAAGTTTAGTTGCCTCAAATCTTGGATTCGATGGAGTTGGTGCGCCAAGGGAGCATCGCCCAAAAGCGCTGCTCAAAAACTGTCAACAAACGCCATTCTTGCGCAAAGATCTGCCCAACGGGCGATGCTCCTTTGGATCTGTTTTCATAAAAACAATAAAAAAAACTTTGAAGCTCTGGTTTAAGAGATTGAAATTTCGATAAGATTATGCTAGCGACTATGTGCAATGACCAATTGAGTCGTTCCATTGGAAATCACTCATACTAATCATTCGCCATAGGAATAGAAAAACAGCTTTGAACCTATTGTCTAATCAGCTTACCGATGAAATCACTCTTGTGATTTCTCAACTTTATCAAACTGAACAATAAAACACTTCATTAGGAAAAATTCCCATGGCACTTTGGATTGCAGATGCAGAGTATCTTGAACTACGCCCCAACACCTTAGAAGATGATCTACAGACGATCATTCGGGCGGTGTATCGGCAAGTGCTAGGCAATGCCCACGTTATGGAAAGTCAGCGCCTCAGCAGTGCAGAATCCTTGCTGCGCAATCGTGATATTACCGTTCGAGGATTTGTTAGAGCCGTTGCCCAATCCGAACTTTACCGTTCGTTGTTTTTTGAGACTTCATCCTCCTACCGTTTTATTGAATTAAACTTCAAGCATCTGTTAGGACGCGCTCCGGTTGAGCAGACTGAGATTTCTAGACATGTTCTCATTTACAATGAGCAGGGCTACGAAGCGGAGATTAACTCCTACATTGACAGTGATGAGTATATCGCGAGTTTTGGTGAAAACGTGGTTCCTTACTCACGCGGTAATCGTACTCAAACTGGCATTAAGAATGTCGGCTTTAATCGCACCTTCGCTCTAGATCGCGGATTTGCTGCCTATGATGCTGCTGGCAAAAACGCGAAATTGATTAGTGATGTAGGAAGTAACCTGCCAACAAAAATCAAATTCCCAGCAACTGGCTCTGGAGCCTACAGCAATACTGGTAAGCGTTTCCGGATTACTGTTGCAAGTGGTAGCTCTAATCCTCCTCGTATAAGCATGGGCAAAGTTACCTTTGAAGTCGGCTATAACCAAATGTCCCAGAAGATTCAGAACATCCAAAAAACTGGGGGCAAGATTCTCAGTATTACTGAAGTTGCTTAGAGAATAATATGGTGAGCAGTTATCAGTGAGTCCAGTGCTGCAGGAGAGTTTCCCGACCTAGGCATCTGGTGAGACAGCGCGAATGACGGCTCTCCCGACCTAGGCGACTGCGTAAGCGCAAGCGCACGCTAAGAGCGAACGCGTAAGCGTGTCCCTTTGGGACTTACGCGTAGCGTCTCTGCAGGAGATACCCGAAGGGCGTTCGCCGTAAGGCGTGCGCTCTGCGCACACCCGATAGCCGTAAGGCGTGGCGTTAGCCATAGGGTGAACAGATATAGATGAGTAGCTGGCTTTGGGTTTCCCTCATGCTGGCTCTGCCTCTGCCGTTGGGTTATCCTACCTTGCTCACTGATAACTGTTCGCTGCGTTTTTAGATGGTAATTACTCCCTTCGCTGCTCTAAAATTACCTCTGCCAAAGCGTTGCGTATTTTCTCTGCGCTCTAGTGGGGTTTTCAGATTGGTAATCTTTTAGGTCGCAAGGGAGTAGTCACACAACGTTTTAAAATCACCGGCGAAGTGGCAAACAAATATCCAAAAAGTTAGTGGTTGTTCTGTTGCTCTTAAAATTCATTGCATGAAATCGATGGATATTACGCAATTTGTTGAACTTTCTATTGGGCGTTGGCGATCGCAACGCAGCGCCCACCATTTAGCATTTAGCCACTTTGAAGCTGTACAATCGGTGATTGATATTATTCCACTCTCTGTTGATGATCCAGCTGTTGTTGATTTGTGTAAGTCATACAATATTGATCTCAGCCAGATTATGTCTCCCTTTCAAATGACTTGGGAAGGACAGTCGGATTGGGATGAAGACGCACAAATGAAAGGCAGTAGTATATTGGTACCAGTTCCCGATCCTGATGTCCCCAATCGAGGCAAATTACTTAGAGATCAGGGATACGCTGAAACAATAGCAGCAGCTGGTGACTATCACCTGACAGAAGACGGGACATTTGTGCTGCTGACGACATATGATCGGGCAGCGGCTGAAGAGAAAATTTGGTTTGCCAATCCAAACTTGCGATTTCGGGTGTCACTGATCAAAACGAGTGCTGGAACTGGAGTGCTGACTGCATCATTTGCTTCAGAAATTCGTTCTTCGAGTAGTAAGTAGCCACCATAAAGTGCTTGCACATGCACCAAGGCTAAGTTCTCACTCGTTACTCATGACTAACTAAGTACAGACGTGGAAATAAATACAGCTACGTTAAGAAATGTAAAAGCTGCCAAATCCTTACTAATGAACGGCAGATGACGCCAGGTGTTCCGCTTGGGGATACCCCAAGACGAGCCACTACTGCAGGAGGGTCTCCCGACAGAGGCATGTGGCATCCGCACTGGCTCCTTTATGCCGGGGAACTAGTACACTGCACAGCCTCCTAATGACTGGCTTAACGAGTTAACTTTATTCGTACCGACCTACTTACTTGTTACTTTTTAAAATCAATCATTTTCATTCAAAATGCAAAATTCTTGATCGCAAAAAGCAACACTTTTCAATTCTTAATTGTTTGAGATAACTGTTATAACGCGCGCTCATGACTTCTATAAAAGCCAATGATTTAACAACGCTGGCTCAGTGGATGGCAGGTGATTTCAGCAACTATAAGCAATCCTACCATAACCCTCAGCAATTTGCTCATATCCATATCTTTTTTCGTCCCTTACCCTTTGAGTTTTTCAATACGATTGGTTTTTACTCAGAACAGGTTTACGATTACGACTTATGGAGTCCGTATCGTCAGGGAGTGCATCGATTCGTTGATCAGGGAAATCAAATTTATATTGAAAATTACAGTCTTAACGATCCATTGCTGTATGCAGGAGCGGCACGGGAATTAAGCATTCTCAGAACTATTACACCTGATTGTATTGAACGACGGTATCACTGTTCTATGATTTTCAAACGAGAGGGGGAGATGTTTCTAGGTAGTGTGGAGCCAGGAAACAAGTGCCTGCTTGAACGAAAGGGCTGTTTAACGTATCTAATCAGTGATGTGGAGCTGACGGCAACAACCTGGGTTAGTCTTGACAAAGGTATGGATGTCAATACCCATCAACAAGTTTGGGGATCTACGTTTGGGGCGTTGGAGTTTGAAAAGCGTGAAAGTTTTGCACATGAACTTCCCCTGGATCGTGTTTGAAGCAAGAGTTTTATGAGCGTATTAGGTGAGCAAACAGAAGCTGAGGTGAAAATAGGAATGTTGCCACCGGAAGCGGAAAAAAAAATGCAATGCTGGATCAGGAGCCGACACTTGATCAGCTCTGGAAATTTTTTTGTTTTTGAATCAGTTGATTACAGTGCAGTCGAACGATTTTCAGAGTGTATTGCGGCGCTGGGAGGGGCGTTATTATCCATTGAACCCATTGGCAAAATCTGGATGGGCGATCATCGTCAGGTGATTCTTTATCGAGCGAAGGCAAGTTTACATACGCCCCACCATACCTTAAAGCAATATTGGTTGAAATACGGTGGTTTTCGCACAAGGTTTGATGAGCGTGTTTAGCAGAATCCATAGCCACACGCAGGAGCAATTTCCTAGAACTGCCTCAGGGAATCATTGCTACTTTAATCACCTTACGATCTCTCATATCACAAAACACCTGTTCTAAATCCTGCAATGGACGGTGTTCGCTGATGAGTAACTCAAAGGGAATCTTCTGACTTGCAATCAGTGACAGTGCTGCTTGAACATACTCTGGAGTATTATGAAAAACTCCTTTGAGAGTCAGTTCGCTGTAGTGCAATTGTTCTGTATTCACGCTAATAGTTGTATCTCGTGGACAACCACCAAACAGGTTAACAGTTGCACCAGGACGAGCACAAGCAATTGCGGTTTCCCAGACACTTGGTACACCAGTTGCTTCAATCACCACATCTGCACCCCATCCCTGTGTCAGTTCTTTAACTAAACTAGGAATCTCTGGGAACTGATGATAATTAAATGTCTTTGCTGCACCCAGTTTTTCTCCAATTTCTAACCTTTGGTCATTGCCTCCAAAGAGTAACACCTCAGCTTTAAGATCATGAGCCAATTTAGCTACAAACATCAGCCCGATCGCCCCATCTCCTAACACCACCACAGAATCACCTGGTTTGACGTTGGAACGGGCGACTCCATGCAGCACACAAGCCAGAGGTTCAGTCATTGCTGCCAACTCATAAGGCAACTCATCAGGAATTGGCAACATATTATGTTGCACAATCGGTGCAGGAATTTTTAAATATTCGGCAAAAGTGCCATTATTCCATGTCAAATTTGGACAGAGGGAATATTCTTGGCGTTGACAAAAAAAGCAATTCATGCAGGGAGCAGAATTATTTGCGACTAGGCGATCGCCCACTTGCCAACTCGTCACACCAACGCCTACAGCGACAATCTCGCCAGCAGCTTCATGACCAAACAGTGTTGGTGGTTTGAGCATCTTAGCATGACCGCCGCGACGCCAAACTTTTAAATCTGTACCACAAGTTGTTGCAGCTCCCACTTGCATGACAACTTCACCAACGCCAGGTGTGGGGGACGCAACTTGTTCTAAACGTAAATTTTCTTTGCCGTAAAGTAACGCTGCTAACACGCGAGCTTTAACCAATAATTTGCTCCACTTGATTTTACCAGGTGGAGCCGAGAACTTTATCAGTTACCAGTTATCAGTTACCAGTTATCAGTTATCAGGAAGTCAATAAATCGCTTTTTCTGTTCACTGCTCACTGTTTTTCTAACACTACGCTTTGAGTGCTGTTTGAGAAACAGATGTCTTACTTCTTCCTTCCAAGTTCGGCATCTGACTCACACTTAACACTGGCACTTCTTGCCGACAAGTTTTGCAAAACCAGTAGAGTTCACCATGACGAATATGACGTAGCAGGGAACCCCCACAACACGGGCAATCGTTGGCTCTCAAACTCATATTTATGTTCTCCTTTTGAAAAGCTATTGATTTATAGATGTAATAGATGCGTTAAAAAATCGTTAATTAAACTTTGATTTTTGCATCATGAATGCGACCGTTTGAATGAATGCGGCCTTGTATGATTTTTTTATAGACCGCCTCGTATCCATCAACCATCTGGCTGACACTAAACTTGTTCTCTACATGTTCTCGACAAGTTTGACGATTGAGTTCCAAAGCTGCTGGAATCATTGCCGCCATTTCATCGTAGGTTTGACAGACAAAACCTGATACACCGTGGTCAATAACCTCTGGTACAGAACCTAAATTCAGGGCAATTACTGGTGTACCAGTTGCCATTGATTCAGTCATCACTAAACCAAACGGTTCTTGCCAGGCTATTGGAAACAGAGTTATCGCAGCATTGCCCAACAGCTTAACCTTCTGGGCGTGGTCGATTTCGCCTAGGTATTGAATTTGCTCACCATCAATCTGTGGAGCAATCTCTTGTTCAAAGAACTCAGAGTCCACTACATCAACCTTTCCTGCCATTTTTAGAGGCCAGCCAGCTTTTTTCGCAATGGCGATCGCATGCTGCGGTCCCTTTTCTGGCGCGAAGCGTCCTAAGAATGCCAGGTATGGTGGTTGTTGATGTTGGGCAACAAAAGGATAATCTTCTAGATCAATTCCGTTGTAGACTGTGTTAACGTAGTTCAGGTTTATTTGACGTTGAGCGTTACTAATGCTAACGTATGCTTGCTGGTTATGGTGGATGTATAGGTTCTGGTTATCCGTTGTAAAACTGCTGTGCACTGTATGCACGGTGGGTGTTTGTACAAAACTCGCCAAGGGTAATGCCGTAATCCCCATATGAGAATGGATGATATCGAATTCCTTTGCTATCTCGTAAACCTGGCTCAGTTCCAGCATTTCGTACACTCCATACTCTTTGACGTTCGGGTCTAAGCGCAATGCACGAGGATAAACTGCTTGTAACTTCGCCAATGTTTGCGAATCGCCTGATGCGAACAAAGTAACATCGTGACCTCGACGTACTAGTTCATCTGTCAAGCGACTCACGACTAGCTCTATTCCTCCATATGTTGGAGGTGGAACTCGTTCCCACAAGGGGGCTACTTGAGCAATTTTCATAGGTTGTTTTGGTTCAGCAAGTGAGATAATCCTATTACTAGGACATTTATCTGATGATAAAGCATTTGTACTTAATCATCTGATTTTTCAGTTAACCTGGCTGACTCACCCGAGTGCAATTTCGGTTAACGCTACCCTGACAAAGTAGTTGGCTAATTTCATACTAGCCATTTTTTCTATAGCGGGAGTATACTTTCAGATTACAGTTTGCCCGGATGACGAATCATCTATCCTGAGGCTCATAATAATTTAACTTTTTTTTAACTAAAAATAGGAAAATCTGGAAACCAAAGCAATGATGGAGAATATTGCACGAGGAGGAGATAGGTGACGAAAAGACGCAAAAACGTGGAGAATGACGACAGATTAAAATGAAAATTGCGACTTGGAATGTCAACTCGATTCGCACTCGTTTAGAGCAAGTTATTGATTGGCTGGGTCAGAGTAACGTAGATGTCCTATGCATGCAAGAAATTAAAGTTGTAGACGCACAATTTCCCTGCGCACCTTTTGAGGAATTGGGCTATCACCTTTATTTTTCCGGGCAAAAAGCTTACAACGGTGTTGCGATCGCCAGCCGTCAACCACTCTTAGATGTCAGCTGTGGTTTTGCGCCGACTTTATTGAACATCCAAGCAGATTGGGATGAGCAAAAACGGGTGATTACCGGTAAGATAGATGGTATAACAATTGTTAATCTTTACGTACCCAATGGTTCAGCAGTGGGAAGCGAGAAATATGAATACAAGCTGGGCTGGTTAGCAGTACTGCAGGAGTATTTGCGATCGCTTCTTTTATCACAAGCTGCTATTTGTGTATGTGGAGACTTTAACATTGCTCTGGAAGATAAAGATATTCATCACAGTGCAAAGAGCGAAAATCACATCATGGCATCAGAACCAGAGCGCCAAGCCTTACGAGATATCCTCTTATTAGGATTTGCTGATGCTTTTCGCAAATTTACCTCGGAAGGGGGACACTACAGCTGGTGGGACTATCGAGCAGCATCTTTTCGCCGTAATTTGGGTTGGCGAATTGACCATCACTATCTTACGCCTGCTTTGTATGAGCGTGCCAAAAGCTGCACTATTGATGTAGCTCCCAGAAAGTTACCTCAACCCAGCGATCATGCACCAGTGATTGTTGAATTTTAGAATTTAGTCAACAACTAGGGGTATAAGGGTATAAGGGTATAAGGGTGTAAGGGTTGCAATCAGTGGTGGCTTGGTGTCCCTACTGGTTGTAGACGAGCAAAATCTATGATTTTGCTGAGGGCTATCACACCAACGAGTTTCGGGAATAGGATATACAAAAAGAAAATCTTTTCTTCCCACGCCACATGCCTCAAGTCGGGAAACCCCCCCACGGTGAGACAGCGCTGCAGGAGGGTCTCCAACGCCAGATACCTGGCTGTCGGGAAACCCTCCCGCAGTACTGGCTCCTCCCTAGGCGACTGCGTAAGCGCAAACGCACGCTAAGAGCGTTCGCGCAGCGTCTCCGTAGGAGATACGCGTAGCGTCTCCGCAGGAGATACCCGAAGGGCAGTGGCTCCCCTACACCCCACACCCCTACACACGCCAGATACCAAGTGAGGGAAACCCTCCTATGGCACAAAGTGCCACGCTGCGCGAACAGTACTGGCTCACGCCACATGCCTCAACGCGGGGAACCCGCGCACGGTGAGACAGCGCTGCAGGAGGGTCTCCCTCCGTAGGCGACTGCGAACCCGAAGGGCAGTGGCTCCCCTACACCCATAGTTTTAGTCATGAGTGTTGATTAATCCAAAATCCAAAATCCAAAATCCAAAATTGATATGTTTCTAGTCACTGGAGCCACAGGGGGAATAGGTCGCACAGTTGTGCGACTTTTACGTGAACAGGAAAAGCAGGTGCGAGCATTTGTCCGTCTCACTTCGCGCTATAGCGAGTTAGAACAGCGAGGAGCTAACATCTTTATTGGTGATTTGCGCCAAGAAAAAGATATTCAAAAAGCTTGTCAGGGCGTACAGTACATTATCAGCGCTCACGGTTCTGGTGGAGATGCTTTAGCTTTAGACTATCGCGCTAACATCGAACTTATAGATTCCGCAAAAGCTAATCAAGTCCAGCACTTTGTTTTTATTTCCGTGCTAGGAGCAGACAGGGGATACGAAGATGCTCCTGTGTTTAAGGCAAAACGAGCAGTGGAGCGATACCTGGAAAGTAGTGGCTTAAACTACACTATTCTACGCCCATCTGGATTAGCATCCGACTTACTACCATTAGCAGAACGTTTTCGTGAAACGGGGTTTTACCTGCTTGTTGGCGACCCCAAAAACCGTACCTCTACTGTTAGTACAGATGATTTGGCAAGGATAATAGTAGATTCTGTGACAGTTGAAGCTGCTCGTAATCAGATATTATCAGTTGGGGGACCAGAGATTTTAATGCGAGAGGATATTCCCAAAATTATTAGTCGCATTTTTAACCGAGAGCCACTGATAATTAACCCGCCACTCTTAGCTGTAGATGGGCTGCGGGGTGCATTAGGTTTTTTCAATCCCCAAGCACAAAAAGCTTTGGGAACGTTTCGTACATTACTAGCTAACGAATTTTTCTGTACAAGAGAAGAAATTGCGAAATTGGAAACTACTTTCAATTTTGAGCTGGAAACACTAGAAAGTTTCTTGCGACGTCGTCTGGCGGTTTAATCAGTAAACAGTGAGTCCAGTGCTGCAGTCCTTGTTTCCCGACAGAGGCATCTGGCGTATGCGTAAAGCGCACGCCCAGAGGTCAGGTCTAAAGCGCAGCGGAACCGGAGGTTCTCCCCGATAGCCCTCCGGGAACGCCCGTCGCCTGACGCCACATTCTACCCTGCGGGAAGGCGTTCCGCCTACAACGGGGGGAACCCCCCGCAGTCGCCACAACGGTCAAAGCTCGCCGGGGGAAGCTTCCCCCGGCAGACTTTGGGGGAACCCCCGCAAGGCGCTGCTCTCCGCACAGAAGTGGCACATGAGGGAGACCCTCCCCCAGCGCTGGACTCACCGTAAGGCGTGGCGTTAGCCATAGGGTGAACAGTTATCAGTTATCAAGTTATTGTTCATTGATAACTGATAACTGTTTGGCAGCCATTTTTGTAGGGTGGGCACTGCCAACTGTGCGCTCAAATCCTTATTTTTTCGGTTGTGTGCAGTGCCCACCTGAAGGGTGCAAGATCTCATGTGGCGCGAAGTGCCATATAAAGATTTGATTATCAGTTATCAAGTTATTGTTTTTTCACAACTGATAACTGATAACTGTTTATGAGTGACAACTCACCTATAATCTAAAATCCAAAATCTTAATTCTTATGAGATATTCCCTAGCTGCAAATAGTGCTCAATCACGTAAAACAAAACAGCGATTTGCAAAACCTGATGAACACCTATCTTATGAATTGGGCAAAGCAGTACAAGAATTGCCACCACTGTACACTAGATTGTTAGCGGGAACACTGAGTGTAGTGGTACTAGGGACAATCGCCTGGGCTAATTTTTCCAAGATTGATGAAGTGGCGACAGCGCCAGGAGAGTTAATCGCTTCCACACAAGTACGACCAGTGACATCGATAGGTAACGGAACAATTGTCAAGGTCAACGTTAAAGAAGGCGATCGCGTCATCAAAGGTCAAACCCTAATTCAACGTGATCCAGATTTGCAAAAAGTCGATGTGACTCGCTTAGCCTCATCTGCTAAATTAATTCAAGAAGATTTGCGACGTTTAGATGCAGAACGTACGGGAGGCAAAATTGCTGGAACACAACTTCAAGATCAATTGTTAAACTCTCGTTTACGAGATTATCAAGCGCGTCAAGCAGCTTCCGTTGCGGAAGCAAATCGCCAACAAGCGCTGACTAACCAGGCGAAAGTCCGCCAGACTCGGTTACAAGAAAATCTGGTAAACGCAAGAACTAGCCTTGCCAACGCCAAAACAAACTTGGTTAACGCTCAAAATATCCGTACGAAAGTTGAAAGCGGCTTAACAATTGCTCAAAAAAGAGAACAAAGCCTTAAAACCCTAGTGACTCCTGGTGCTATTCCTCGAATCGATTACCTGGACGCCCAAGAAAGACTCAATCGAGCGACTACGGAAATTACCCGAGCGAATGATGAGGTGATAAACTCCCAAAATAAGGTGACAGAAGCTCAAGATAAAGTTACATCCTTTGAAAAGGATATAGCTGCTCAAGTTCAGGAAATTCGCCAAGCCCAAGAAGCATATCAAGCTGCGCTTACTCAAGCACAGCGTATAGAATCAGAGCGTCAAAGTGAAATTATCACCCAGATCAACAAACGTAAAGAAGAACTGACCACCGTTCAAGGTCAACTTGAGCAAGCGCAGAAGCAGCAAGAGAAAGAAACTATCAAAGCTCCAGTCACAGGTACTATCTATAGAATCAAAGCCACAAGAGGACCAGTGCAATCAGGTGAAGAGTTAGTATCTATATTACCAGAAGGAGAAGAACTTCTGTTAGAGGTGAAAGTCCTCAACCGAGATATTGGTTTTATTCGCGAGGGAATGAAAGCGAAGGTCAAGATGGCAACTTTCCCATTTCAAGAATTTGGCATTATTGATGGTGAGGTCGTGCAAGTCAGTCCCAATGCGATTGTTGACAAAGAAATGGGCTTAGTTTTCCCCACCAGAATTAAGCTGAGTAAACACTCCATAATGGCTCAGGGACAAGAAGTGACATTCACTCCTGGGATGACTGCAAATGGTGAGATTGTCACTCGCAAGAAGTCAATTTTGACATTCTTAATTGAGCCAATTACTCGTCGATTCAGTGAGGCATTTTCTGTGAGGTAGGTTTGGTCGGTGCGATCGTGCAAGGCGCTGCGCGCCACGATGCACCTTCAATTCATTAGTCTTAAGTTACCATTTGCAAATTCTCCTCCAACATTTCTTTGCGTTGCTTGAGTATATTTTCAGAAACAGTGCTGTCATCAGAATCAGTGATACTATAGTTAAGGTTGTTTAGTAGTGTTTGGTAGCTTGAGAATTCTGAATTCGCCGTACAACTAACACTCAACCCAGAAAATTCCACAGTATTGCTATCATCCAACTGGTTTTGTGATCCATAAGAACCATACTCGTAGTTTCTAACCCTGAAATTAGAAGTTGTAGCACTGCTGTTGGTTACAAAATTGCTCAGGCCAAAGTTTGGCATTTGTGTGTCGTGTACCGCTGTTTCTGCGACAATCTGACGTACTTGAGCATCAGTGAGATTGTGGTTAGCACTGAGCATGAGAGCAACTACACCAGCAACGTGAGGAGCCGCCATAGACGTGCCATTATAGGAAGCATATTTATTACCCGGAATTGTAGAGTATACATTAACTCCTGGGGCTGTCACGTAAGTAAGTGAATTTATTCCCGCTTTGTTGGAGAAGTTAGCCATCTGATTATTTTTATCAACTGCTCCAACTGCAATTCCTGATTTATCTGCATAATGGGCTGGATAGTTGGGTTGCAAGCCACTATCATTACCAGCGGCCATAACGACAATCACTCCTTTGCTGCTAGCATATTCAACAGCTTTCTCTAAAGTACTGTCAGAAGAACCACCACCAAGACTAAGGTTAATCACGTTAGCTCCATGATCTGCAGCATAGTGAATGCCATTAGAAATCGAAGTATAGGAGCCTGAACCATCATCACCAAGGACTTTGACTGGCATAATTTTGGCATCGTAGGCAATACCAGTTACGCCAAAGTCATTATTTTCTCCAGCAATAGTTCCAGAGACATGGGTTCCATGACCGAATTTATCTGAAACATCGTTGTTGTTATCAACAAAGTTCCAGCCGTGAACGTCATCAACCAAACCATCGCCATCATCATCTATGCTATTGCCAGCAATTTCCTTTGGATTTGTCCAGATATTATCCTTTAAATCATCGTGGTTGAAGTCAACCCCAGTATCTAGAACAGCAACGACTACACCTTGACCAGTGTATCCTTGTGCCCAGGCTTCTGGAGCCTTCACAAGGTCGGCTCCCCAATTATTACCACCTAGGTTAGGAACATCAGCAAAGGTACTTTGACCAGCTGCTTTACCCACTGCTGCGGCTGCATCTATCAAGCCATAGCCAGAGTTGAAACTGTACCCATTGTCATTGAACAATTGTTCTTGAGCATTAGATTCTAGCCCATTCATCGCTGAGTTAAAGCTACTATGACCGTTAAGGTTGATGTTGTAATTGTTGTTATAATCAAAGGTATCTACTGAGGATAGAGAAGTAATATTTTGCCCTTGCTCAAAAAGAGAACTGTTACTACCAAGACGACTAAACATCAGTATTGATTTCCTCAAGTAAATATCTAGTTTTTGACAACAGAATTTACAAAAACCTTCTCGTTTGTCAGGGTTTTGTATCACAAATATTTTGTCTTAAATAATAATTACTATTTCAGAAAAAGAAAAACAGATACTTATTTTACAAATCATTTTAATAAAAATGAAAACGCATAGTTCATAGAGTTATTCTATTTTCTTGTGAGGTTTTTTTGACAAACAGCAAAAAAATCTAGACGCCCGAAAGACATCGCGTAATTTTTGGATAGAAAAGATATAAACAGAGGTTTTAAAAAATGATTTATAATCACTATTTTTTTGAAAAAAGTTGTATAATTTAGTATTATAAATAAATCAACAGTGAACAGGGAAGAAGTCAGGAGGAGGCACTGCCTTGGGCGGCTCTGCCGACTTAAAGCAACTGCCGTTTATAAGTCAGAAGTCGCAATTCTTTATTTCTTCCTTCTGAATCAAAAATTGCAGAATTGCTGAATTCTTCTTCAAACGGATAACTGTTAAAATAAATTTCCCCGCGTTCCTAAATCAGGGTTAGTAAGTGATGTTTTTAAAATTACGAAATCAGCGACAAAAAAACCCAGACTTGTACTTAAAGACACGCTTGGCGTTTGTCCCTGCTGTTTCTTCTGCATCTTGGATGGTGGCTGGCTTCCCCTTGCTGAAACTCTTTTTGGGGAAGGGAGAGACGGTGCTAGCAATCAATGTTCGCTATGCTTTAACTGTGGTTCCTGGTTTATTTTACTTCCAGTAGTTCTAGCTTAAATAGAGCATTTTATTTTCTCTTACCAGATTCTTTTAATCCTTTGGTGTATGTGTCTTTACCTGCAACGACTTACCTTGTCCCTCAGCTTTCCAGTCGCAGGGAAATCATTCGCCTACCTGTGCTGGAGTTGCGAAATGATGCACGCCAAATCGTAAAAGTTGATTATGCGATCGCCGATCTGTGGTAGTTAAAACAGTATCAACCAGCATTTAAGGAAGAGCGTAATCTTTTACGGGAACTCGTACAACTGTTTGACCAGCAGACGAAGACTCCGGAATACGGAGTCATTGGTTTTCGGGATGGTGTTATTTTACTTCAAAAAGCTGCAACCCCCAACCCACAAGCCACAGCAGCTTGGTTAGCTTTTCGCCAACAGCTTGAGAGAGAATTAATACAAAACAGGGCAACATAATAAAGAGGAAAAATTAGGAACTAGGAGGGAACAAACAATTCTCCATTTTGACTTTTTCTCTAAAAGTCTCTCCACCACTACTTTTTTCTTCAGATTGTTAAGAAAAATCAAAAAAATTCCATTTTGGGACTTGTTATAGTATCAAGGCTTGTATCTTGAGATAAATGTAGAAGATTATAGATTTGTAAAGAGTTGGGCATAGAACTATATGAAGATATTGGTGTTAAGTTGGGAGTTTCCACCGCGAATAGTTGGGGGAATTGCTCGTCATGTGGCAGAGTTATACCCGGAACTGGTCAAGCTAGGACATGAAATCCACTTGATTACACCAGAGTTCGGTCATGCACCGATGTATGAGGTAGTAGAGGGATTACGGGTTCATCGCGTGCCTGTGGCTGCTGGTAATGACTTTTTTCACTGGGTTGTTAATCTCAACCAAAGCATTGGGCATCACGGCGGTAAGTTGATGCTGGAGGAAGGACCGTTCGATATCATTCACGCACATGATTGGCTTGTTGGGGATGCGGCGATCGCCCTCAAGCACAGCTTTCAAATCCCCCTGATTGCCACTATTCACGCAACTGAATACGGACGCTACAACGGTGTTCACACTGATATTCAACATTATATTAATGGCAAAGAAGAACTTTTTGCTTTCAACGCTTGGCGAGTTATCGTGTGCACTGACTATATGCGGCGGGAAGTAGAACAGGCGTTACACTCTCCGTGGAACAAAATTGATGTTATCTATAACGGTATCCGACCGGAGAAAAAACAGCACCACCAAGATTTTCACGCTTTGGATTTTCGCCGCCAATTTGCCGAAGACGGTGAGAAAATTGTTTACTACGTCGGTCGCATGACCTATGAAAAAGGCGTCTCTGTACTACTGAATGCTGCTCCCAAAGTTCTAGGGCAAATGGGAGGTTATGTTAAGTTTGTGATCATCGGTGGCGGCAATACCGACCATCTCAAAAAGCAAGCTTGGGATATAGGAATATCGAACAAGTGCTATTTTACCGGTTTTATGTCTGATGACTACTTAGATAAATTTCAAACCGTTGCTGACTGTGCTGTTTTTCCTAGCTTGTATGAACCCTTTGGTATTGTTGCATTAGAAAGCTTTGCCTCTCGCGTTCCTGTTGTAGTTTCTGATACAGGTGGTTTTCCAGAAGTGGTGCAACATACCAAAACAGGCATAGTTACGTATACCAATAACCCAGATTCCTTGGCTTGGGGTATCCTGGAAGTGTTGAAAAATCCAGGTTATCGGCAATGGCTAATTGATAACGCTTATGAAGATTTAGACAGACGCTTCAGTTGGTCTAAATTAGCCAAGCAAACTGAGGATGTGTACAAGCGGGTGATGCAAGAGCGATCGCAAGTCGTTTGGTAATAATCGCTGCTCATTTAAAATTCTACAATTGCCCGAAGACCCGATCTTGCTAGCAAGGTTGGGTCTACTCTTAAGTTATGCGCAATTAAGCAGACATAATATAGCAGTCCTAAAGGTATAAATCCTTTGTGCTAGTTGCTAGAGCAAAATATAGATTTATCTCCACTGGAAATATAGTTTTGAAGAACATCTAAAATAGAAATATATCAAGCAGACACTATGAAAAAACTTAGATTCTTTAAGTTAAAAAACTTAACTATAGCAATGCTGACGTCTTTTGCAGTATTGTTCCTTCTCTGGTTAATTTATCCATTACCTAAAACCCTAGCAAAACCTGAGACAAAAGTTTTTGAACAAGTCTGGCAAACTGTTAACGAAAACTTTTATGACCCCAAACTTAACGGAGTGGACTGGAAAGCAATACGGCAAAAGTATGAACCTCAAGTAGCGCGAACCAAGTCTATTCAAGAAGCTGCTCCTGTCATCAATCAGATGCTTTCTGAATTGCGAACTTCTCACACCCGCTTCTACACTCAAGATGAGCCAGCATACTACCAGCTTTTAGGGATTTTTCAGGCAAATAACCCTGATTTCCAGAAAGAATTAAAAAAGTTTTTCCCGAAAGGTAAGATTGAGTACAGTGGAATTGGTGCATTCACCAAAGACATTAACGGTAAAACTTTTATTAGTGCCATTTTAGATGCAAGTCCGGCTGCAAAAGCTGGGTTAAAAGTGGGTGATCAATTATTGAGCGTGGAAGGTGGTCCTTATCAACCGATAAAATCTTTTGCAGGCAAAGCAAATCAAAAAGTCACTTTGTTGATTCAAAGAAAGCCTGATGCCAACAGCCAAGAAAACATTGCTGTGACTCCCAAAATCTATGACGCAGCCTCTATGTTTTTGGAAGCACAACAAGCCAGTACTCAGGTTATTCAACGCAACGGTAAGAAAATCGGCTACGTTCATATTTGGTCAAACGCCGCTGATCCAGACCAGGAGAAACTTCGAGGAGATTTAATCTACGGTCGCTTGAGAAATGCAGAAGCGTTGGTTTTGGATTTACGAGATGGCTGGGGTGGAGGAGATATCGGTTATCTCAACATCTTCACTGCAAAGGAAGGTCCAAGCATAACTAGTATCCCCCGTAATGGGAGAAGATATACTTCTATTTCTCAATGGAAAAAGCCTGTCGTTATGGTGATAAATGAGGGAAGCAGAAGTAGTAAAGAAATTTTGGCTTATGGTTTCAAGCAACATAAAATAGGACCTGTGATTGGTTCTAAAACAACAGGAGCAGTGGTTGCTGGTCGTCCTTTTCTGATGTCTGATGGTAGCTTCGTTTATTTAGCAGTTTCAAATGTGTTTCTCAACGAAACACAACGGTTGGAAGGTAAAGGAGTTGCACCTGATATTAACGTTCCATTTTCATTGGAATATGCTCAAGCTGCAGATCCGCAAAAAGAACGAGCTATAGAAGCTATGTTGGAAGCACTCAACAGCAAGGCAGCTATGCTCAACACAGAAGCCAGAAGGGAAGAGGGTTTCAATGATTGACTAAACCATAATAAGGCTGCAAATTAAAAGCGCGACAGCTTAGCACTGCTAATAAATCATTCGCTATTTGCCCTGCATATTTGCTCAGAGCTAAACAATGTAGAATTAAACAATAACCAACCCTGACATCATTGCTAACAATGACAAATTTGCGTCCAATCTTACGGTATTTTGATGATGGAAAGGGCAGAGCTGAACTTCCACGCCTGATCTTCATTTATGGTAGTGTTCTATTTGAAGATAGAACAGTATCGTTTGAGGAATATGGACGGATGCGGGAGAGTGGGGAACTCGCCTTCGACCAGTTACCTACCCTTGAAGTTGGTAACACCATAATAGGTCAATCATGCGCGATCGCTCGGTATGCTGCAAAACAAGCAGGATTATACCCATTAGACAGTGTGCAGGCAGCCATATCAGACATGGTGGTCGATGCATGGAGAGATCTGCTAGACCTTTTGTACGGATGCTATGTTGATCGGATTGTGCAGAATAATCGCTTAATCATGAAAATGAGGGATGCATCGGTAAAAGTGGAGCGTCTGTGTGAGTACTTCGCCGTAACTGTGCCGATGCACTTCAAAAGGTTTGAGCAGATGATTGGGAGCAACCAAGGCTCTCCATTTCTTGTTGGTCCATCACTAACATGGGCTGATTTAGCAGTGTTTGATATTCTATCTACATTGGATGAAACTGCAAAACTTTGGACAACTCCATCATTTTTTTACATACCAGAGCCGCATGGACCGTTACGACCCCCAAAAGAACTACTTAAGCCATATCCGAAGCTTAATGCGCTACATTTGATCATAAGTAAAACACCTTCGATCGCAGCTTGGCTTCAAACTCATTCATATTAAATCAACGGCTCTAGAGCGCGCCTGACTAGTACATTTACACAGTTAAAGCCTGCTTGCGTAAACTTTGAATCGTAGAAATCGTATGTTCTGCAACTTTGTCAATTTCCTCAATTGTGTTGAAGCGTCCTATACCAAAGCGTATCGACGCATAAGCCTGTTGTTCCGAGTGTCCCAATGCCATGAGAACATGAGAAGGTGCAGTTGTGACTGAGGAGCAAGCAGAACCAGAAGACACCGCCATCACTGGTTGTAATCCTAACAACAGTGCAGATCCATCTACCCCCTCAATGCTGATACTTAAATTTCCTGAGAGTCGCTGCGTAGGATGTCCGTTCAGATGAATTCCTTCTAATTGAGAAATTTTTTCCCACAATCTTTGTCTTAACTGTGTCAGGCGTTGGCTTTCTGTGGCTTGTTCTTCTAAAGCAATCTCAACCGCCTTACCAAATCCTACGATTTGCGGTGTATACAAAGTGCCAGAACGCATTCCCCGTTCATGTCCACCACCATGCTGTTGAGGAGCAAGTTGGACTCTGGGATTGCGGCGACGGACATATAATGCACCAATACCCTTGGGGCCGTAGACTTTATGTGCTGTTAGCGACATTAAGTCAATTTTCATCGCCTGCACATCAAGAGGGATTTTACCAATAGCTTGCGCTGCGTCGGTGTGGAAAAGGACATTTCGTTCTCGACACATTGCACCAATTTCTGCTAATGGTTGCAAAACCCCAATTTCGTTATTCGCAGCCATCACCGAAACAAGAATTGTCTCAGGACGAAAAGCTTTTTCTAACTCAGTTAAATCAAGCAGTCCATCTTTTTGGACTGGAAGGATTGTGATTTCAAAACCAAGAGTTTTTAAATACTTGCAAGGGTCAAGAACTGCACTGTGTTCTGTTGCAACAGTAATAATATGCTGTCCTTTTTGAAAATAGGCTTCTGCAACACCTTTGATAGCTAAATTATTCGCTTCTGTCGCACCACTGGTGAAGACAATTTCTTCTGGTGTGGCGTTGATTGCTGCTGCAAGAATTTCTCGTGTTTGCTTGACAGCAGCTTCTGCTTCCCAGCCGTAAAGGTGATTGATGCTGGAGGGGTTACCAAAGTGTTCGGTAAAGTAGGGTAGCATTGCTGCTACTACCCGTTCATCAACAGGTGTGGTAGCGTGAGAGTCGAGGTAGATAGGGCGACTAGACATAGTTATCAAATTAAAATTGTACCCAGTTTCTTTAATATAGTGAGAACTTTATATAATTCATTTTCGCGTCTCAAAAGTGTAAATTGGTCAGAGAAAGCATACTCTGGCTGATTTACCCTAGTAAGTTTCAGAAAAATAAAATCACTACCATTCATGACTACTCCCTTCCCGGTGCAAGATTACCTATGTTCTTTTTGATTTTCTTGGCGTCCTTGGCGTCTTGGCGGTTCGTTAAATTAGATATTCTTCTGGCGGAAAGGGAGTAATCCAAATAAAGGTTTTTCTAAGTGAGGATTAGCTAGCATATAAGCGAGTGTCTAGCCGCGACTTTAGTCGTTCGGCAATCTTATACCTGCAACGCCTGATACACAATGACTAAAGATATGCGACGCGACTTTGCCAACCGCGATGAGTTGGTAGCCTACCTCCGCAAACAATTTCCCAAAGCCACAGAACGGGATGATCACATCAGCGAAACTGTGGGCGGACGCAAAGCTGCTGTTGAGACACTACAAAAAGTAGATCCAGCACGCTACGCGAAAACACGTAACTTTTTCACAGGTGCTGTGACGCGATTATCTCCCTATATTCGCTATGGCGTCCTTAGCTTGCGAGAAATTCGGGATGATGTCCTTGGGCGCGTCAAACACCAAGACGATGCAACTAAACTCGTTAATGAGTTGGGTTGGCGTGACTACTGGCAAAGGCTTTATGTGAAGCTGGGCGATAAGATCTGGAAAGACGAAGAAGAATACAAAACTGGCTACACTATCGCTGAATATGCCCCAAAATTACCTGGTGATATCAAACAAGGCACCACAGGACGAGTGTGCATCGACAGCTTCAGTCAGGATTTACGAGAAACTGGATACTTGCACAATCATGCACGAATGTGGATGGCAGCTTATATCATCCATTGGCGACGCATTCGTTGGCAAGCGGGGGCAAAATGGTTTCTGGAACATCTTCTAGATGGTGATCCAGCAAGCAATAATATGTCATGGCAGTGGGTAGCCAGCACTTTTAGCCACAAACCTTATTTTTTCAACCGCGAAAACCTGGAACGCTACACCGAAGGCGTTTATTGTCGAAAATGTCCTTTGTATGGAAAGTGTGACTTTGAAGGAAGTTATGAAGAACTAGAAACGCGACTGTTTCCTAAAGGGGAATTTACCAAACAACCTAACAGCCAAAGTTGGCAGAAAGGAAAGAAAAGTAAAAGGTAAATTAAAGCTGAATCACGGATTTAAAAAGTCTAAATGTTCACCTGGCAAGAAACGCAACTTTTCTAAAGAACCTTGCATTTTTACTTTGCCGCGATCTAACAGTACAATCCAATCGGCACGCTCAATAACTCTTGGGCGGTGACTGACTAGAATTGTCGTTTTTCCTTGCCTGTAAAACAACAGCTTTTCTAGGACTTGTGCCTCACTGACAGGGTCGAGTCCGCCGGTTGATTCATCTAAAATTAGCACAGGTGGATTGTTGACGATGGCGCGTGCTATAGCTAAACGTTGTCTTTGTCCACCAGAAAGATTGGCTCCAAATTCTCCTAAAACGGTTTGATATTTTTCGGGTAGCTTGCTGATAAAATCGTCTGCTTCAGCAATTTGACAAGCTCTAACAATTCGTTCAAAACTAACATTAGGAGAACCTAGCCGGAAGTTTTCAATAATAGATCGACTCCAAAAGTGAGCGTCTTGGGGAACAAGTACAACTTGTTGTCGCAGACATTCTAAAGAAAGGTCTTGCAGGTTGTACATACCAATGCGAATATTTCCAGATTTCGTTTGATATAAACCAGCAATCACTTTTGCTAGCGTACTTTTACCACATCCCGATTCGCCAATTAGGGCAATGACCTTACCACCAGAAATTGTTAGAGAAAAATTCTCTAGTAATTCCATTCTACCAGGATAATGAAAGTTCAGCTCCTCACAAACTATCTCTGCATTTTCAGGAATGTTAACCCAAGCTTTTTTCTCATCACCTAAGGTTTCTGGTGTAGCTTTGACAATTTCTTCTAGTCTGGAAGTTGCTGTCTGTACGCGAGTTAAATCATCTACAAAATCAATCAAAAAATCAAATAAAGAAATCACATTACGATTCAGACTCATGAATGCTAGCAATTGACCTATACTTAATTCTTTACTAATAACCAGGTTGCTGCCGATCCAGAGTAAGACTGCACCGCCAATTTCAGAAACCCATCTAGAAAATTGTTGATTGATAATGTCAATTTTCATAGTGGTAAATGCTAGGTTGGCTAGACGACTAAATCTAATTTGTAATTCTTCCCAAAATTGAGGAGCTGCTGTCGTTGTTTTTAATGTTAATGCGCCCTTAAATGTTTCTACTAATAAACCTTGGTTTTCTGTTTCCAAAATTATGAGATTACGAGTTTTTTGCTGTAGTGTTGGAAGAAAAACAATCGTAGATAAAGTCATCAATCCAGCCATAAAAGTGGCTATGATAGTTAGCTTCCAACTATAGGAGTCGTAAACAGCATTTTGGTGAAAGAAAATCAGATTGTTGACAAAGGTCAGGAGATAGCCACTATCGACAGTTCCCAACTCCGAACCAGAAGAAGTAATATAGACCTCAATATTCGCCAAAATAAGTTAAAACTTGCCCAAATTGATGCCCAGATGAAGGCGCTACAAACTCAAATCACGGCTGAGTCCAATTTGATGCGACGGGCGATCGCATCTGCTGAAGCTGAACTCAGTCGCAGTCAACGGGAATATCGAGACAGACAACTTATCACTCAAGCCCAAGTGCAAGAAGCCTCAGCGGCTTTGGAGTTAGCAAAAGAAGAAATGAAGCGATATCAACAGCTAGGAAACACAGGGGCGATTTCCCAGTTACAAATTAAGGAGAAAGAACAATCCTTCAAAGCTGCCCAAGCGAGATTCCAAGGCGCCACACCGGGGCTTAATCCCAGTAAATCTGCAGTAACGATCGCACAAGAAAGTATTGCCCAACAAACGGCAAGGGGTCAGTCTACCCTTGCTGGATTGAACAAAGAAAAAGAAAGCTTGCTTCAGCGTCGGATTGAAATTGAAAATCAAATTAGCCGTGACTATCAAGAACTTCAACAAATCCTGAAAGACCTAGAAAAAAATATCATTCGCACAGCAGAGACAGGCACTATTCTCAAACTGGAACTGCGAAATCCCGGTCAGGTTGTGCGTCCTGGACAGGCGATCGCTCAAATTGCCCCCAGCAACGCCCCTCTGGTTATAAAAGCCCGCGTTACTGCTAGTGATATTAGTAAAGTCAAAGTTTGTAAAGCCTCACAAGTTGCAGATTGCATACAGGGTAAAGTCCAGATGCGGGTTTCTACTTATCCTTACCCAGATTACGGTATCCTCAAAGGAGCTATCAGAGCAATAACTGCCGATGCCATTACACCACAAAATAATGGCAGCGTCTTAGTACCACCTTTCTACGAAGTGACTATCGAACCAGAGAAACTTTATTTAGAGAAAGGAAATCAGCAATATCCCATTCAACCAGGTATGGAAGTTACAGCAGATATTATTTCCCAAAAAGAGACGGTGCTAACATTTATTTTGAGAAAGGCTAGATTACTAGCAGATTTGTAAGCAGGCAGCTTATATACTTACAGTGCTGCATCCACTTGTTTGAGCAGCACTTCAAGAGTGGAAGAATTATCCAAAACAACATCAGCATGGGCTACTTTTTCTGCTATTGATATTTGACTTGTGATACGGGCTTGTGCTTGCTCTAAAGTTAAATGATTCCGCTGCATTAATCTTTGCAGTTGCAGTTGTTCAGAACAACTGACTACCCAAATTTCTGTGACTAAATCGGTCATTTGGGCTTCAAAGAGTAAAGGGACGACTAACACCAATGTTTGTGCAGGCGATAGGGCAATTTCTTTGAGAAAGCGATCGCCCACATCAGGATGAATTAAACCCTCTACCCAGATGCGTTCTTCTTGATTGTTAAAAATAATCTCACCCAGCTTTTGGCGGTTGAGGTTACCGTCAGGAAGTAAAATTTCTTCTCCATAGCGTTGAGCAATTTCTTGTAAAATGGCTGAACCGACAGATACAGCTTCTCTGGCATAGATATCTGCATCTAAAATGGGCAAATTGTAAGCATTAGCCAAATAATTGGCAACAGTTGTTTTGCCTGTCGCAATTCCTCCTGTTAACCCGATGATGCGTTTAGTCATGAGTTATTTTTAGTTTTTTGAATATGAAACCGCACATGCACGAGTTTTGGACGCAGATAAATTATCTCTGTGCAAAGCTTGTGCATCCGCAGTTATGATTATGAATGTGTTGCCCATTTTATCAGTGCTTGAGTCAATCCATCTAAGGTATATTCCTCAGCTTCCACATCCACGCGTCCAAATATGGAATGACAAGTTTTAGAAGTTTGGGGACCAATCGAAGCAATACAAACTCCCTCGAACGCATCAGTCACCAAAGATGGATTGTTTTGAGAGTCTTCAGAGAATATCTTTTGTGCTAATTGATGGAAAAATTGCACAGTTTTAGAACTCGCAAAGGTAATAACATCTACAGTTCCACTTTCAAGGGCTAACTCTGCTGAGGGAGGAACACTTTTGGGACAGCAAGATTGATAAGCCGCGACTTCTATCACTTCTGCGCCTTTGGCTGTGAATTGTTGGACTAAAATTTCCCGTCCACCGCTTTCTACTCTGGGAAACAAAACCTTTTTACCTGTGAGTTCTTCCGGAAAGTTTTCCACCAAAGAATCTGCAACAAAGTTGGGAGGAATAAAATCTGGTTGTAAGCTGTGTTGATTGAGACGTTGAGCCGTTTTTTCACCAACAACGGCAATTTTGATTTGAGATAAAGCACGAGCATCTTTACCCTGTGCAAAGAGTCTTTCAAAGAAATAGCCTACACCATTGGTGGAAGTGAGAATTAACCAGTGGAACTCAGATATGTGGGCGATCGCATGATCCAAACCCTGCCAACTCGAAGGCGGACCAATTTCCAATGTTGGCATTTCAATGACATTTGCGCCAAATGAGGTGAGAGTTTGGGTAAACTGGTTTGAGTGTCCAGCTGCTCGTGTGACTACAATTGTTTTACCAGTCAGGGGGCGTGAAGAGGAGGAGAGGGCGAGGTTAGTCTGCATAGTTTCAGGGTGTGAAGTGTCAGCGACTGAGGAATTATCTAATGATATTTTCTCAGGTTGCAGATAACTACGTAGCCCCACAACTTCACCAATCACAATCACCGCTGGCGACAACGACACACCGGATGTTTGCTCAAGTATATTTTCTAAAGTACCTGTCCAGATTGTTTGTTGAGGTGTTCCTGCCCATCTGATAATGGCTATGGGAGTTAAGCGCGAGCGTCCTTGTCGCACAAGCCGGTGTAAAATATCTCCTAGATGCTGTCCTCCCATTAAAATAACTAATGTCTCTAACCGTGATAGCGCCTCCCAATCCAAAGCATCTGGATCATGAGCAGTAAACACAGCAAAACACCGACTCATAACTGGATCGCTCAGAGGTATTCCCGCCAGCAACGGTGCAGCTATTGCTGAGGAGATTCCTGGGATAACTTCAAACTCACAACCAGCTGCTTTCAACGCCTCAATTTCAGAACTACAACGACCAAAAATAAATGGATCACCAGACTTGAGGCGAATAACTTGCTTTCTGTGTTGACAATACTTTACCATTAACTGGTTGATTTCAGCTTGCGGTGTACTCGCTTGACCACCACGTTTCCCCACATTCAGCTTCAAGCAATCAGGCGGTACACATTGCAACAACTCAGGATCTACCAGAGCATCGTAAACCAAAACCTCAGCACTTGATAACAGCCTGTAAGCCTTGAGCGTTAGATATCCTATATCTCCAGGTCCAGCACCTACGATGTAGACTTTGCCCCTTTGTTCAGCCATGAGTTAGGAATTATTCTTAGTCATTTTTTGAAGAATACGATTAATTTGTTCTGCTTTTTCTGGTTGACGTTGTGCTTGGCATAAATCTTTAGCTTTTTGCAGAGTTACAATTGCTTCCCCTTTTTTTTCTTGTTGCATTAAAACATTTGACAGACGCAAATAAGCATCAATTTTTTTAGGAGCACGGTCAATCACTTCTTGAAACTGTTGCCTTGCTTCTTCTATTTTACCTTGCTGTATCAAAGTATCTCCTAGTAGCAAGTGAACAACATCATTAGTTGAGTTCAGAGCAATGACTTGACGAAAAGCTGCTTCAGCACTTTTGTAATCTTCTTGTTGATAGAGGTTGATTGCTTTTTGAAAAAGATTTGAGGTGATCAAAGTTTTCCAGGAGAAATAACCGAGGAGTGCAATACTAGAAATAACAGCAGTTATTGCAATAATAGATATTGGTTGAAAGTTGTCAAACATAATTCATATATAAAAGATAATTTTTCGCCAAAACCTCTATTTAAGATTTATAAGCACAGATTAACATAGATTAACACAGATGAATTATCTGTGTGACTCGGAAGCATCCCAAATTTGAAAAATAGAAAGGATAAGCACAAAAATGAACTTACCGTATATTTTAGTTAACATTTGTTCTTGGATGAACCAAGTTGAACAGTGGTTTAGTATTTTACAGCGAAAACGTTTTAAAATAGGTGATTTAGCTGATAAAAAAGCTTTAAGTGAGCGATTAGAAGCGTTTATTGCGCTCGTGGAATACTACAGCACACCCTTTTGGTTGGAGTGAGAAGTCAACTGCGAAATTTTTAGCTAAATACCAAACTCAAAACTCTCCTAACACGACTCGATCTGACGAAGCGATCACCCTTTGGGTGGCTCCCTGCTGGAGCATCGCGGCATGATTTCCGACCCTTTTTTGCAGCGACCTGTACTAAGCGTTTAGATATTCTCAGCTAAGAAGCGAAAATGCAAGGATAGTTAAGACAGTTAAGAAAGTTAGCAAAAAATTATTTTAAACTGAAAACATATTATAGCTACAATACCTTAGCCAATTTACGAGGGTTCAACGCCTGTGGAAAGGGGATGGATACCTCCCAAAGAAGTGAGCTTGGCAAAAATTTGGGCTAATAAAATAGGCTCAGGCTACAGTACTCGATGTTGATTGAGTGAGTGCCTTACTGTTGCTCTATTAAACAATTGTCGATAGCTGTTTTGCAAAATAGGACTGGTAGAGTCCGTAACGCGGTAAGATGCGATCGCCCTCAAAGCGAATTAATCCCAAACCTTCAAGCTTGTAAGTGTCAATAGGATTAAGAGAAATACCTTGCTTTGCTGCTAGAATTTCAGCAGAAGTCTTTGCCAATCTAGGATTTTCTTGTAGTTTGATCAACTGTCGCCATAAATGATCGCGGTAGATGCCACCATTGGCGATCGCTTCCTCTATTATTTGTTGCAGGGTCATTTCTTGAAACTTAAGATAGTACAAACTAATCTGAATTAGTGCTGGATGTCCTCCTACCAGTGACATTAGTTGAGTAAAATCTTTAGCTTTAAACGAGTCTAAACTATAGGGCACATTCCTTACACGTCAACCTTTTTCTGTCTCGTCCGAAGCCAGAAAAGTACTTTTATCCGAGATAGATGGCGTAGTTCAAGAAGATGTAAAAGCAACCTCGTCCGAATAAAATAAAATACTTATATCCGACAGATTTATCGTAGATAAAAATCCTGAGCAAGAACCAAAATCTGATAGCTCGGTAAAAAGAGCCTCCTTTGCAGACTTCTTTGAGCGCATTGCTCGGAATCTCTACAGCCCCGAACTCATCCTCAAAGAGATTGCATCACGACAACAGCGCCAACGTCCTCAGTTAGATATAGAATTCGTTGCTCCTCGCACTCCTATAGAGAAGGCGATCGCACATTTATTCGCAGAAGCCCTCAAACTAGACAGAGTGGGTATTGATGATAACTTCTTTGAACTAAGTGGCGACTCGATTCGAGGAGCGATTCTGATTAATAAACTGCAAGCACAACTAAACGAAATTATTCATTTTATTGTCCTATTTGATACTAGGACAGTTGCTAAACTAGCAAGTTACATAGAAGAACACTACCCACAAACAGCAGCAAAACTCCTGGGTAAGGAAATAACTGCAATTAGTGAACTACCACAAGAGCGTATTGATGAAGCTAAAGTTTTGCAAATGCGCTCGTTGATTCCCTCCATAGCTCCCCCAATAGATGACGACGCAATCAAAAACCAGCCAGCTATCTTTATCCTCTCGCCTCATCGTAGCGGTTCTACTTTACTGCGCGTTATCCTGGGGGGAAATCCGCAGTTGTTCGCGCCTCCAGAATTGGAATTGCTGACGTTCAATACACTTGGGGAACGAAAAGCAGCGTTTTCTGGACGTTACAGCTTTTGGATGGAAGGGACGATTCGGACAATTATGCAAATCCGTGGGTGCACTCCAGAAGAGGCGATCGCACTTATGGAAGAATTAGAAGCGAAAAATATCACCACAAAGCAGTTCTACCAACTTATACAGCAATGGCTGGGCGATAAAATCTTGGTAGATAAGACCCCCTCCTACTCCATAGATTTAGAGACCCTCAAACGAGCGGAAATAAACTTCCAAAGCCCACTCTACATACACCTTGTGCGTCATCCTTATGCAACGATGCGCTCTTATGAAGAAGCCAGAGTAGAGCAAACATTTCCATATCAACATCCCTTCAATAGGCGAGAACTCGCTGAACTCGTTTGGCTAATTAGCCATCAAAATATTCTCGAATTTTTGCAACAAGTTCCCCAAGAACGCCAGTATCAAGTCAAAGCAGATTGTCGAAGCTTTGCAAATAGAGCGTAGTCTCAGCCACAGTCCCCTGTTTCAGGTCATGTTTGCATTGCAGAATGCTCCAATGGAGCAATTAGAAACGCCTGAATTAGCGATGCCTACGGCGAGCTTCGCTTACGCTCCTCTACATCTAGATAACCTCAATGCCAAGTTTGACCTCACATTACAAATGTGGGAAACAAACACAAACGAAGGAAACTCCCTGGAGGCATTTTGGCAATATAACACTGATTTGTTCGATGAAGATAGAATCGCCCGCATGACTGGTCATTTCCAGACATTATTAGCGGGAATTGTGACCAATCCGCAAGCATCAGTGGGTACATTGCCGTTGCTAACTGAGCATGAACGTCATCAATTGCTAGTGGAATGGAATGATACTTGCACAGCGTATCCTGACACAAAATGTATCCATGAAATATTTGAGGAGCAGGTAGAACAAAACAGTAATGCGATCGCACTGGTGTATGAGAATGAGTCTCTGACATATGGGGAGTTGAACGATCGCGCCAATCAATTAGCGCACTATCTGCAAACCTTGGGAGTCGGAACAGAAGTATTGGTGGGAATTTGCGTCGAGCGATCGCTACAAATGATTATCGGCATCCTCAAAGCAGGCGGTGCGTATGTTCCTATCGATCCAACATATCCCCCAGAGCGGATCGCCTTCGTGTTGAAAGATTCGCAAGTTAAGGTTTTGTTGACACAACAGCGATTAGTTACCCAGCTATCGGAGCATGGAGCAGTAGTTATCTGTCTAGATCGGGATTGGCAGATTATTTCTCAGTCGAGTCGAGACAATTGCCTCAGCAATGTGCAAACAACTAACTCCGCTTACGTAATTTATACCTCTGGTTCCACCGGACAGCCGAAGGGAGTAGTGGTTGCCCATCAAGCACTGCTAAATTTGGTGTTCTGGCATCAAAAAACCTTTGAAATCAGTTCATTAGATCGAGCCACTCAGTTAGCAGGTGGGAATTGTGGCCTTACTTGACAGCAGGAGCGAGCATATACTTAGTTGCAACTGAGGTAATTAACTCACCCATAGAACTGCGAGATTGGCTGATATCAAAACAAATTACCATCAGTTTTCTGCCAACGCCCCTAGCAGAAGAGTTTTTGTCCCTAGAATGGACTGAAAATCTAGCTGTACGAACCATCCTGATCGGTGGGGATCAGTTGCATAAATATCCATCAGCTTTGGTTCCGTTCCAGGTGGTGAATAACTATGGCCCCACAGAAAATACTGTGGTGACAACTTCTGGGGTGGTAGCTACTCATCAGCACCACAATATTTCACCTCACATTGGTCGGGCGATCGCTAACACGCAAGTCTACATCTTAGACCCCTATCTCCAACCTGTACCCATTGGTGTATCAGGAGAATTACACGTCAGTGGAGCCAGTCTCGCCCGTGGCTACCTTAACCGCCCAGAGTTGACACAAGCAAAATTCATCCCCAACCCCTTTAGCCCTCAACAAGAGGCACGTCTTTACAAAACTGGTGATTTGGGACGCTACCTCCCAGATGGCAAAATCGAGTACCTGGGACGTATCGACAACCAAGTTAAAATCCGTGGCTTCCGCATCGAGTTGGGGGAAATAGAGACAGCACTGACTCAACACCCCCATGTCCAAGATGCCGTTGTCGTTGCGAGGGAAGACAAGCCCAATTTGAAGCGGTTGGCGGCTTATGTTGTCCCAGAAGACAAGCAGCACAACACTCAAGAAGAATTGCGGCTGTTCCTCAAGGAAAAACTGCCTGAATATATGGTGCCTGCATCCTTCACAATTCTAGACACCTTGCCGATTACGCCCAATGGAAAAGTAGATCGTCTTGTGCAGCAAGCAGCGCAATGGCAACAGTACAACAGTGATGTGTGCAATACGGTATCTTTAGTTAACGCTGATTAATCCAACCTGACTCAAGCAGAACAATCAAAGGCAATTGAGTTAAAGGCAGATGAAATACAGCGATCGCTAAATTTAGCAGATGGGCCATTGCTGCGGGTTCTACTATTTAACTTAGGCAAATCTTCCCCTGGACGGTTGCTCATCGTCATCCATCACTTGGCTGTAGATGGGATTTCCTGGCGGGTTTTGCTAGAAGATTTAGCTGGGGCATACAAACAGTTAGATAGTGGGAACAACATCGAACTAAGAGCAAAAACAACTTCCTTCAAAGATTGGGCAATCCGATTGCAGGATTATGCCAGTACTCAAGGACTGCACTCAGAGCTAGATTACTGGCTGCACTCAAGGTCGTTCGCAGTTGCTCCTTTACCATTGGATTCTCCTGCTATTGCCTCAGAAAACACTGTCGGTTCAAGTCACATTGTTTCTGTATCCCTGAGTGCAGAACAAACTCGCACCCTGTTGCAGGATGTCCCGGTCGCCTATAACACCCAAATTAACGATGTACTATTGACCGCATTAGTGCAAAGTTTTGCTGGATGGACAGGCTATGACTCCCTACTGATTGAATTAGAAGGTCACGGGCGGGAGGACTTGTTTGAGGACATAGACTTGTCCCGTACTGTAGGCTGGTTTACCAGTATATTCCCGGTTTGCTTAAAACTTGGAAACCTTCACCATCCTGGAGAAGCTCTCAAGTCGGTTAAGGAGCAACTGCGATGCATCCCCAACCGAGGTATTGGCTATGGCATCCTGCGGTATCTTAACCCAGACATAAGCAAGCAACTTGAGCTACTTCCTCAAGCTCAGGTGAGCTTTAATTACTTGGGTCAATTCGATCAAACGCACCTAGCACCCCTTGGTTGGAAATATGCCCAAGAGTCTAGCGGTTCTATTCACAGCCCCAAAGGACAGCGCCGCCATTTGTTGAATGTTAATGGATTAGTCATTGAAGGTAGATTGCAGCTGGAGTGGAAATATAGCAAAGCTTTCCATCATCAGGCTACTGTAGAAAATTTGGCTAACAACTATGTGAAAGTCTTAGAAGCTATTCCACTGCTTATCCCCAGAAGCAGGAGGTTATACCCCTTCAGATTTCCCAGAAGTTGGTTTAAGCCAAGAAGCGTTGGACGAACTGCTAGCAGAAATTGAATGAAGTTATTGACAACTCATTTCTATTAAGAGAAGACATGTCCTCACTTTGTCCTTTGTTTGAATTTTTCACACCAACCATATTCATTATTTATGACAATCTCGAAAGCTACACTCACAACCGCGCGTGATTCAGGAGTTTTAGTTAATAAGCTTGCTTCCAAAATCTCCTGCATTTCTTATCAGAGTATGCGTCGGTCTAGCAGAGTATTGAGAGAATTCGTACTTTATTATTTTCCCATTTATAACCTCTCAATGAATGTTTTTTTTCGGTTTTATCCAGTTTTAGGATTTATTGAAGCTCTGGTTTATCAAACTGATGATGAAGTTGAAAAAATCAAAGTGAAGGCTATGAAAAGCTCCAACATTCTCCTTGGTATTCCAAGCAAGAAATGATCTTGGCTGTTTTAGAAGAGCATAATCTCAAGCATTGTAAAGTTGAATCATATATGCAAAAGCTGGGTGAATATTTTGAATTAGAAACTCAGCTATTAGCTAGCTATCATGTTAATCATGGAATGATTAAAAAAGCGGCTAAATTACGTTATTATGACTGCAGTTTAGTAAAAGGGTAAGGGTAGGATGGTGGAGAAACAGCGTGGTGTAACAATATGGTTAACTGGTTTGAGTGGTGCTGGCAAAACCACCATCTGCCAATTTTTGGAAACAGAACTGCGACGCACAGGATATAAAATTGAGGTAGTTGACGGTGATGTAGTTCGCCAAAACTTAAGTAAGGGGTTAACTTTCAGCAAGGAGGATCGTAACGAAAATATTCGGCGAATTGGTTTTGTAGCTCAACTCCTAACTAGAAATAACGTGATTGTATTGGTTTCAGTGATCTCGCCATATCGAGCAATTCGTGAAGAAGTCAAAGGACGGATTGGAGATTTTATTGAAGTATACGTTAATGCACCATTATAAATTTGCGAACAGCGAGATGTCAAAGGTTTATATAAAAAAGCCAGGGCTGGCGAAATCAAAAATTTCACTGGAATTGATGATTTATATGAAATACCTCTTGAACCTGATGTTGAATGCAAAACTAATCAATAAAGTATTTCCCAAAGCGCAAATAAAATTTTGACTAAATTAGAAGAGTTAGGGTACACCAATTCCCTATTGTTGCCACAATTCCATAACAATTACTCCCGAATATGATGATCGAGTAGGAAAAAGGAAATGACTTTAGTCAAAGAAAAGGAACTGTGTAAACTTTTTGTTGAAGTTGGACAACAACAATATTTACTTGTTGCTATGGGAACTAATTTTCCTAAGAACAATGAGGTAGCATGGAATAGTTTTATCACCAATTTATTATCAGCAAAAGGCAATCCTACTATTGAATATATTTATAAATTTTTATTAAATGGAGTTGCTGAATCTAACAAACAAAATCAGTCAGAAGTTAAGATAAAAACTGTTTATAATTACTTTGCCGCTAAAATTATACGTTCAATCTTTGTTGAACCATCGGAACTAGAGAAAAACTGGTATTTTATTTGTGGCGCGGCAGAAATTCCCAAGCCTGGAAATTTTATTACTGTTCAGGTTTTTCAGGAACCGTTAGTGGCTGTACGCCAAGCAGATGGAAGGATTCGCGTTTTCCTCAATGTCTGCACTCATCGCCAAGCACCGGTCTTTGAAGGTCAGGGTTGTGTAAATGTAGATAAATGGGCTCTTTGTCCTTATCATGGATGGGCTTATGGTATAGATGGTCATTGCAAGAATGCACCAGGTGCAAATAGAGGAGAGTTTGGTGCTGATTTTGATTTGACAAACTACAGTTTGCAGGAGTTTGAGGTCAAAATTGATGAAAATCAGGGAATTTTTGCCAATTTGTCAGAAAATAGTCATATCAAGCAAGAATCACAACCTGAAAGCCATCAAAATATCGGGGTAGAAATTATAAATCTGCTTAATTCTGTGAGTCCAGGCTATGCAGATGGAGAAAGCGCCACACTTCCAGAACAAATCCGCCTCTGGTTGAGAATTGGTTATTTAGAAGAGAAAATAAAACAGCTAATTGTAGAGATTACCTCAGAAGGAAGAAGCGATAGTCGGCAATTAATATTAGAGTCATTGATTGCGGAACTCAAACACGTTATCCTGACTGTTAATAGTGATGGGTCAACCGCAGAATTGGATGAAGTGCTGCAAGGAGTTTACAGCAATGACGATCAAAAGCAAATCATTGGAAAGTCTATTGAGTATTCCAAAATTGATGCTGATGACATAGAATATGCCGAATCATCTCAAAGAAGGCAAGCATTGCCAATCTGGATTTATGGCGATCCAGCATTGTTTGCTCTCGAAGTTGAGCATTTAATTAAACCAACTTGGCAATTTGTTTGCCATATCAACGAAGTTCCACAACCGGGTAACTTCACTTGGCTAGATATTATCGGTGAAAGAGCCTATGTCATCCGCACTGCAAGTGGTGAATTGTTCGCTGGCAAACTTCAGGATGTCACACAACGGGGAAGCTATCCAAAATTTGGTTTACCCAACTACGGTTTAGAACCCATCGATATTGACATTTTTTATGGATTTATTTTCATTCGCTTTAGTTGGGAAGGCTCAAGATTAGCCGATAGTTGGTATTTACCTGGGTTATTAGAACCCTACCAACTACAAGATATGCAACCCATTGGTGGAGTTGGTCGCTATAACATTAATGTGGAGGTGGATTACAAACTCCTGTGGGAAAACTTTTTAGAAGATTACCACTTTCCCATGATGCACAAAGGTTTAACTCGTCGGTTTGGAGTGTCGAGTGATTGTGAAGGCATTAACGGCATGATTATTCCGATGCCCGATCCGGCTTCACCCAGCTTAACCCCAATCGAGCGACAATATTATGATTGTGCCAAAGCGATCGCTCGACATTCTTGGGAGCGTGAGCAGCAATTACAAGATTTCGCTGCGGAAAACGAGTCTCTGCCTGAAACGCTGTGTTACTCTGCCTTCTGCTCGATGTCAGCGCAAGAAGAAATTCCAATGCCTTTTTCTTTGAGCGTATTTCCCGAACACGTCCAAACTTTTTCGTTAGTTCCCGCCCGGTCAAGAGAGTGCCGTTTTCATGTTCGCAGTTATGGTCATGTTCTTGACCCAAACGAGCTTCACAGTAAAGCCATTGAAGATGCGCAGCTAGCAAACATCCAACTGCTTTTGGAATCGTTACATGAGGAAATTCGCGTTAACTACATCTGTCAAGACAGCGTTTCCTCGCGGCTGTTCGATAAAACAGGAGTATTTAGTATTGCCGAATTTGATGTTGCTAAGTTTCAGGAGGCTATTTACACCAAGCTACCAATAACCCGTCGTCAACGCAAACCATTATGACTACCACTGTCCCATCAGTCAATGCTGTAACTGAAATTGAGACTCGCAAAGCCGACCACCTACGTGTCTGCTTAGAAGAAGATGTCCAGTTTCAGCAGGTAACTAGTGGATTTGAGTGCTATCGCTTCACTCATCACTGTCTTCCTGAAATCAACCGCAGCGATATCAATCTGCAAACAACCTTCCTGAGTAAAAATCTTGGCGCTCCTGTACTGATTTCTTCGATGACAGGAGGAACTGAATTGGCGCAGCTAGTCAACACTCGTTTAGCAATTGTTGCTCAACGCTACCAATTAGCAATGGGAGTTGGTTCGCAACGAATTGTGATTGAACAGCCTCATTTAGCTCCTACCTTTGCCGTGCGCTCCTTTGCTCCTGACATTTTGTTGTTAGCGAACTTAGGAGCTGTACAACTAAATTATGGATGTGGACTTGATGATTGCTTGCATCTTGTTCATTCTCTGGAAGCGGATGCACTAATTTTGCATCTTAACCCCCTGCAAGAGTGTGTGCAATCAAGAGGAGATACAAATTTCCGGGGGCTGTTGGGTAAAATTGCCCAACTTTGTCAGCAACTACCTGTTCCGGTTGTTGTCAAAGAAGTGGGAAATGGAATTTCTGCGGCGATGGCACAAAAGTTAATTGATGCAGGAGTTTCAGCCATTGATGTTGCCGGTGCAGGTGGAACTTCATGGTCAAAAGTAGAAAGCCAACGCGCAAAAGACAACAAGCAGCGCCGTTTGGGACAAACTTTTGCTGATTGGGGTTTACCAACCGCCGAGTGCATCAATTCCATCCGGGGGAACGCGCCGACAATTCCCTTGATTGCTTCCGGCGGGTTAATCAATGGATTGGATGTCGCCAAAGCGATCGCTTTAGGAGCCGATTTAGCAGGTTTAGCCCGACCTTTTTTAGAAGCAGCCGTCAAATCGGAATCCGCCGTTGATGAGTTGGTCGAAGTTCTGATTGCTGAACTCGAAACAGCTTTATTTTGTACTGGCAATGCCACCTTAGCAGAACTAAGAAATTCTGGGGCATTGCAACGTGTCTAAATGAATGGTAAACATAACATGAAACTAGATGACTGCACTCAACGCACGCAAAACGCCCTCCACATTCGGGGCATAATTGCGATCGCGATCGTCACTCTAATATGGGCGACAACCTTCCCACTGACCAAAGATGCAGTCACTAGCTTTTCACCAGCTGTACTCACCGCCAGCCGTTTTACTGTTGCAGCAGCAATATTTACCCCGCACTTACGCTCTTTAAACGTTCAAATATTACGTGATGGCATAGTTTTAGGACTTCTACTTTTCGCCTGCTTCGCCTTCCAAGCGAGGGGGCTGGAAACTGCCAATGCCAACCGGGGAGGATTCATTTTCAGCCTAAATGTGATCATTGTACCCCTGCTGGGGGCGTTATTCGGTCAGCCCTTGCTACTTAAAACTTTACTCGCCGCCGGAGTTGCCCTCACAGGCATCGGCATTATGTGCTGGGAAAATGGCTCTCTAGGCATGGGTGACTTGTTATTGTTTGGCGACACCTTCATGTACGGGGTTTATATGCTGGTACTTCAGCAAACGGCACAACGCCACTTAACCCTATCCTTGACTGCCATCCAACTGTGGATTGTAGCAGTGTTAAGTACCATCTGGGCAGTACCGGATTTAAGCGTCGGGCAATTTGAGACGCTGAGCAATAACTATGGCATTGTCCTCTATCTCGGTCTGGTAGGGACTGCTGGTACTACCTGGTTAGAAACAATAGGTCAGCAATGGATTTCAGCTTCCGAGGCGGCGCTATTGTGTATCCTCGATCCGGTACTCACGTCCGTTTTTTCCTTTTGGCTACTCGGTGAGAAGTTTGGAGTACGCGGTTTGATTGGTACGCCTTTGGTACTAACTGCATTGATTTTGAGTCAGAGTAAGTCTCAATATATAGATCGAAAATTAATATTTGGCGGAGAACATGTTTAAAAATTAGTAATGTTAACTTGATTTTTTCTACTATACGACCTTGATTAAAACGATTGATGAACATAGAGGTTGGGCAGGACGACCTTATGCGGCTGGGTGGGTTCGGGACGAAGGAGAAGCTTATGTTCAATACAACAGCGACGGCTTTCACGACCAAGAACATCCGCAGGTTAAGCCAGAGAACACTTTTCGCATTGCCTTGCTGGGAGATTCTTTTACAGAAGCACGCCAGCTGCCACAACCACAAGGAATCGCCGCCGTTATTGAACGCGAACTGAAAAATTGTCCCACCCTAGCAGGTCGTGACGTAGAAGTGATGAACTTCGGAGTGAATGGTTATGGAACCGATCAAGAACTGATCGCCTTGCAAGAAAAGGTCTGGGACTATTCACCAGACCTCGTACTTCTGAATTTTTATCCAGGTAACGATGTCATCAACAACTCCCGCAGTCTCACCGAAAAAATGGTGAGTCAGACTGCTATGGATAATAGCGCCCTCATGAAACCCTATTTTGTTGATCGAGATGATAATTGGGTGCTTGATGACTCATTTGTAAATATGGATATTTATCGCTCACAAAAGTCATGGTGGCATCAGGCTTATCTCCAAGTTCAAGATCGTTTACGGATTTTACAGCTTTTAAAACAAGCAAAATACGCTTTACCACTTCCTCACCAAGATAATAAAAAACAAGACCCCCAGTTAGCAACACAACCTGCAACACTTTCTCCCTATATTGACCCTGAATGGCAGAATTTCTTAAAGCAAACAGAATGGCTTGCATACAACACTGCAACTGATCCTGAATGGCAACAAACAGAAGGACTAATTAGTTTAATATATAATGAAACAATTACTAAAAAACCAAACTTTGCTGTAGTAACGCTAACAACTCCCCTGCAAGTTAATCCCGATCCTGTCGTGCGTCATCATCAGGAAGTGTCAGGGTTAACAGATTGGTTTTACCCAGAAAAGCGGATTGCAGCATTAGGAGAACGTGAAGGTTTTACTACTATTAATCTAGGAGAATATTTTCAGGCTTATGCCGAGCAGAATAATGTCTGCTTACATGGGTTTGATAATACTTTTCGTTGCGACGGACATTGGAATGCTTTGGGACATCAGTTAGCAGGGGAGATTGTTGCTAAAACACTGTGCGAAAAGGGATTGTCCAAAATAATTCGTAATTCGTAATTGTAAGAGGATGTTTTAAAAGTCCTCTTGTCGGTATCAAAAGGTTCTATATCCTCCTAAATCCTCCTTAAAAAGGAGGACTTTGATTCCCCCTAACCCCCCTTTTTTAGGGGGGTTAGGGGGAATCAATAAGTGCCTAAAATCACAGCCAAATACTTTTAAAACAACCTCTAAGAGTAGGAATTAATGGGAAAAATAAAGCGTTGGCTACAAAATTTATTGCTCATGCTGGCTGGAGTTATAGTTGGGCTGTTAATCATCGAAACTTTTGCCATTACTACTGGAGTTGCTGCCCCACAAAAATCCAAGGCGCAAATTTTTTATCAATTTATTCAACCAGATGCTCAATTAGGTTACAAACCTAAATCAAACCTGAAAGACTTCAAAACTATTTGGCAAGAAGCAAAAGTTACAGAAGTTGCTAATA